>NZ_JBXAFO010000014.1:0-173870 GCF_058793255.1 Rhodococcus sp. MPR-R1B | reverse complement strand
GAATGAGTACGCTGCCAGCTGCATTCACACGCATTGATTCTCTGATACCGAGTGGCTCACCAAACGGGGTCCTACCAGGTAGTACTGCGCGAACGCGAGCAGATACTCCGCGTGATCGAGATTATTGTTCTGGTGTCGCTCACGATGGCGGCTCATGTTCAACCACTCCTCGGAGTCCTCCGCCAAAAGTAAGTCCCATGCCGCCGCACCGCCGACGCCTGCTCGTATATTGAGCTTCACCTTCGTCTTGCTCGGCACTGGGACTGGCATGAAATCCGTGAACTGAATCATTTTTCTCCTGTTTTATCGCTCGGTAACAGAAATCGAAAGTTTTCGAGACCCTACAGCCGCCGCGAACGGGTGGCACGCATGAGACTTATCCACACCCGTGGCAGCACATGTAACCTCTATTTTCAAATGTCGTGGAGGTAGCGCCTCAGCTACACAGACCCCGAACGGAAACTCTCATCGAAATCGGTTACGTAATCATTGCACCATGCGGCAAAATCGCCTTGTTCATTGCCTGATCTTTCAGCGATGTCAGAGGGGTGGTGCATAGTGCATCGAGAACTTCACCGAGCGCATATTCAGAACAGAGGACTTAGCATGCCCGCAACAACAGATGATCGGGTTGACCTTCTCGCAAAGCGCTGCGATAGCGATCTCGGCGACCCCGACCTGTGGTTCCGACCCGACGGTTATCCGCACAGTCTTGCCCTGTGCATCATCGACTCGATTGCATCCACCGGCGCGCACTACAACTCTGTCAAGAACGTCCTGCGTCACTACATCGAATATCGGCAGGCCCAAGGCGGCAATGCGGATACCGACAATGCGGGAGCTCTACTGGGCACCTTCACAGAACTTGGCGGTCCACAGCAATGGGCTGAGATGACGAACAATCGCAAACCAACCTCGACGAGCAAGGGTGCTCCGCTCAAGGCTGCGGCTATTCACGAGGCTGCTGTTCAGCTGCGTGAGCAGGGAATCAACAGTACCTATGACCTCTTCAACGCCGCCCCAAGCAAAATTGAGGAGGCAAAGAAGGCGTGGATCAGTGTGCCGGGACAGCGCTCCGGGATCACCTGGAACTACTTCTTGATGCTCGCGGGTATTGGGGGTGTGAAAGCTGACCGCATGGTCATCCGCTTTGTGGCGGATGCGATCGGATCTGCGCCCGAGAATGTCAGTCCCACTGATGCCGCGACCCTGGTGAAAGCGGTGGCCGAGAAGTCGGGCCGCAATGTCACACATCTTGATCATGCGATCTGGCGATTCGAATCCGGCCGACCCGTGAACCAGCAGCACTGAGCACAAGCGAGGGTTCGATCGAGAACTCCTCGAAGGACGGGAAAGTTGACCAGCGACACACGGTTCGAATAAGAAGTCTCAATCTGATGGCGGTTACGGCATTTGGCAGTGCGCTGCGCAGAATAGACCTGGAGTGGAGAACAGATGAGTGCCACGAAAAAGAATTCATCCGCTGAAGGGGTGGTGGAATTCATCAGTTTTCTCATCGTCCTGGCGATTGTCATCGGCGGGATCGTCGCCGCATGCTCCTGATCGTCATTCGTTGCACAAAATACCGACCTCCGCCGTTCCAAGGAGTACTGACATCAATGCATGGTCACCGCTATGAGTAACGGACGCAACGCCGACCCGGCCGCTGTCGCCGAAAAGAAGCGCCGCATCCACGATCCCCATGTAGCGCCGTTGAACGCGCTTGCGAATCGGATAGCCGACGCTGAAGGCCTTCCTCATGGATACGTGCCCTACGTAGATCCAGACCAGGGCGGAATCGATGCACGGGTCCTTGTCCTGCTCGATAATCCGTCCACGAAAGCCGAAGCCGGCACGGGATCTGGCCTACTCAGCCTCGACAACAACGACCGCACTGCACGTAACTGCCGCGAAGCGGGCTCACGTGCCGGCATCTCGTCCTCAGACGTCGTGCATTGGAATGTCGTCCCCTTCCCCGTTTCCGGCGTCAAGAACGGTGGTTCGACGCCCGCCGAACGCGCCCGCGGGACCCAATGGACTACCGAATTCGTGGGGTTGTGCCCAAACCTGGAGATCGTGCTGCTGCTGGGCGTCGCAGCCCGAGATGGATGGAACCGTGCAGGAATCGAACGGGACCTGTACATCATCCCGGGAAAGGTTCCACACTGCTCTGACCGGGGCTTGAACTCACCCGGAGGACGAGAGCGATTCGAAACCGCGGTCTCCGCGGTCGCCCACAGACTCGCCCCCAGAAACACGACACCGACAGGATGCATGCCCCGATGAATGACACACCGGCCGTAGAGAACTCCCTTTCCCCTGCCGTTGCCGATGGCAGTGGTCCAGGAACCGAACTCGCTATATCCGTTGAGCCCGAAGGCATTCTTGTCGCCGGAGACCCAGAGGTCGTTGCCGGGTATCTCGCACGAATGACCGATCTCGCCGGCGAAGCCCTGGACGTGTCCGGAGTCAGCAAGTCATCGATGGCCGGTGCTGCGGCCGCTGTGTTCGGCGTGCAGTCCGTTCTCGCCCAGGCCGGTCAGTTCGTGCGACTGTCCCCGGAAAGCGTTCAAGCCTTGAAAACTCACCGGGTCCTCCCTGGGGACAACGGTTTCTTCCGAATGACCGTTGTCGATCAGAGCGGGAAATTCCGGAATCAACTGCAATGGCAGAAGGTGCCTCTCGGTCCCACGCAGGCGCTGTCCCTGCAACTACTCGCCGTGCAGGTCGCACTCTCGGCCGCGATCGCGTCGGTGAACGAGTCGATCGCCCGCGTCGACGGCAAAGTCGAACAGCTACTCGTCCTTGCTCAAGCGACCCGCGTCGGAGACGTAGTCGGGCACTTCTCCACCCTCGAACGACTCGTGGCCACTCTCGACGACCACGACGCGCTTCCGACTGCGGACTGGGAATCGGTTGCCGCACTCCGTCCGGCCCTGAGCGTGACCATCGAACGCCTCCGCGAACACGTCAAGCGCACCCTCGCCGGGTTCGATCCCACGCGCCCGGTACAGGATCGGGCTGACTACCTACGCCGCGCAATCGAAGAAAATCGGCTCGGAGAATCCTTGCACCTGTTGGTGGTCAGCGAGCAGTCGCTGTATCTGTGGCAACGACTGCGGATCGCCCGCGTTCAGGCAACCGAACCGCAGCATCTGCAGACGGTGCTCGACGATTCGCGCGCCCTGCTGGCTGAGCATTTCGAACGCGACGGCCAACTCCTACTCCATGCTCGCTCGGAGCTGTCGAACTTTGCGCAGATGCGCCGACTCGATGGATTTCGTTGGGGCGCCGCCCACAACCTCACCCACGATATTGTCACGCTCAAAAGCGATCTCGACGATTTTGCGCAGGCACGCGGCAGTCAAGTCATGGGGTGGACCGAGCACGAGAGTCCTAGTGTTATCGACGCACTCGCAGAGGTGGGAAGTAGAGCTGTCGCCGCCGGCAGTGCGGCAGGAAGGGCGATCGGCTCCGGTGTGTCAGGGGTCGGTGCCGGATTCGGGCGATTGGGGCGTGGAATTGGGAATCTGGTCGGATCGCAGCAGCCGCAACCCGAGAAGATCGACCTACGTGCCACCAGCGATATCTCCACCGCCCAGCATGTCGCCGGAGCCCCGGGCGCCACGCACACACCTCCGCCGGAACAACCAGCTTCCAACGCAGTCGTCGATCCTGAAGTCACCTACGACGACGACATTCTGCAGCTCATGCTATTCGGGTATCTGCAGGTCGACCAGCAGCTGAGCTACCACGACATCGGGCGCGGGCTGAACTTCACCGCGACGGTCACACGGGACGGAGCGCTCGAGGTAAACGGAAAACGCTACGGTTCCCCGTCAGCGCCACTGACAGAACTCATGGGGCAACAGAGGCACGGCTGGAGAGACTGGCAGCTCGCCGACGGACGACAGCTTTCCCAACTGCGACGCGAGGGCCGCACCGAAATGGCCTGGTAAGCGCCACTGGCTTCCTCGGTGCGTCAGCGGGAACAATTCCACTTGCCACTCCGCGGCTACTGCCTTGTGCAAGGGTTGTCCGATGACTGACGGTGATCCGGTAACTAAGCGCGGAGGTCCGGCATCCTGGTGGAAGGTGACAGCGATTGTCACCGCAGTGCTTGTCACTCTCACATGCGGCGTCATCGTGTGGTCCTTCATGCCGCCGGTTGTGTACTTTCCGTTCTTTGCGCTCGCAGCCTCAGTACTGCTCGGTTTGGGCGGAGTGTGGTTGATACTCAGCCTGATTGGCTGGATGAAGTACAAAACTCTGCGTTTGAGCACGATCGCGCCGGTGATCGTGCTCGTCACCGGTGCGCTCGTGACCTTGTCCGTCCCTTCGCGTGCTGCGTTTGCATTGTCGAAACATTCGCTCGAAGCAGTGGCCGCGGATTGCCAGAAGTCGTTGGAAAACCGAACAATTGGCGTCTACCGGGTCCTGCAGGTCTGGCCCGTCGGCAACGGGTGCCGCTTCCACATCGAGGGCGGTCTGATCGATTCGATCGGATTGGCGTACTTACCCGACGGCGCACCATATCTCGGCAAGCCCCGCCGCGACGGCGAGATCGGATACCAGGAGTTCGACGGCGACTGGTACTCGTTCGTTCAAGTGTTTTAGCGGCGCGCAACTAGTCGACGAGCTTGGCCTTCAGAAGCGCGATCGTGTCCGGAGTGAGTCCGAGACCTTCGGTGAGATAACCGTCGACGGTTCCGTAATCGCTGGCTATCTGCGCGAGTCCAGCTTCCAGGTATGACGCATCGACACCGAGGGCTGGCTCGAGATTGGTCGCTACCTGCGGGCTCAGGGCCTGAGAGATCTGCGCAAGGATCTTCTCGTTGGTCGCCTGAAGGTAGGTGTTGCTCAACAGATAGTCGTCCATGATCGTCTGGGCGGGGACACCGGCGATGGACTGCAGCAACATCGCGGTCCAACCCGTGCGGTCCTTGCCTGAGGTGCAATGGAACAACTGCACCCCGTCACTCGCAGCGATGTCCGAGAGGACCTGCTTGAAGCCGGCACGGCGAACGGGATCGGTGACAAAACTGCGGTTGGTGTCGACCAAGAACTGCTTGGCCTCTTCCGGCGACTTGATAGTTGTGGCGAGCTGAGTGAGATCCTTGAACTCGATGGGGATGTTCGTGTACGTCACACCGTCCGGGAGCTTGTCCGCGCCACCGATGAACGGGTTGGAGATCTCGGTTGCGCCGCGCAGGTCATAGGCGTCGGCAAGTCCGAGGCCGGTGAGTGTCGTCTTGTCTGCGTCGGTGGTCGCGGTCAGCGCATTGGACCGGTAGATGACGCCGCGCTTGAGGTGTGAGCCGTCGACGGTGGCGTATCCCCTACCGTCGTTGCCGGCAACGTCGCGAAAGTTGGCCACGGAGGCCAAATTCGGTGTCGGCGCGAGGACAGGATCGAGCGAGCCGAGATCGACCGCTCCAAGCGAGCCTGTGTTGAGAGAGCCCAGGTCGAGCGGGATTGCCGTGGCGGGAGCAGCAAACATCAGACCACCTGTAACAACCAGTGCGGCGGCCTTCGCAGTGCGAGCGAACAACATTCGTGTGCGTGTGGACATGTGGCAGTGCCTTTCTCTGTAGTTTGGGATTTGTGGTGTGGTGATCTGGAGTTACGGAGCGACGTCACCGATGCCGGTAAATCCGTATCGCTGGTGAGGTCCGATGACTGCTACCTCGAACAGGCCTGTCCCGGTGCGGGTTACGCCGTCCTCGACGAGGGTGAACCGAGCCAAGTTGTCGACCGGGCACAGCATCTTCTTCCACGGTTCGATGTCCGAAACCTTCTCTCGCAGGCCCTGAACCACCAGTTCTCCCTGCCACATCCCGTGGCGCCAATCCTGCGCGAGTCCGTAGCCCGTACCGACACCGATGTAGTTGGGCAGAATCGGTTCGCAGGTTATCTCCAGGATGTGGTCGGATTCGCCTGGTGCACCGGGGCGCCGGAAGTACAGAGTTCCGCTCTTCACCTCGCGAGTACCGGAAATGAACGTGAGCTGGTGGTCCGGTCGACCCAACCACTCCGGCTCGCGCGAGCGGTCCGCCCAGACGCGAGTCGCATCTTCGAGGATTCGGCGTCCATGCTGATCTTCTTGGACGATCGTGACGATGGTGAAGTCGCCGAATTGCATGATCGAGTAAATCCAGAAGAAGTTCTGACTGCCGGCTATCGCCGGATCTGCCTTGCGTCCAGGCGGTTCCGCTTCGCCGACCGGTCGCACACCCCAGGACCGATCGCGATTACCCCGCCACGTCTCCGGGGTGACCGGGATGACGTCGCCGTCGACGGTCAAGGATCCGGACCATGTTCCGGTCTGCACGAATCGTTGCGTGTCGAAGGTGACTCGTTCGAGCTGGCGATGGAAATGTCTGGCCTCGAGATTGGCGGGGCCGTCGGACTCGAAGGTGAGGTCGAAGCTCAGGTCCGGCGCTTCGGGACTCGGGTCCAACACCACACGTAGGCGGTGCAGGCCCTCGATGATCTCGATCCTCAACGGGCCTACTGACAGGTCCATACGATCGTCGCCCAAGGCGCGAGATGCCCGGAAGACTATGTGGTCATCGCCGCGCCGAAGAACCGCAAAGCCGTCGCATACACCAAGATTGGGGTACTGACCGAGACCGATGATGAGAAACAGTGGCTCGGTGTCGCCGTCGACGCCGGCATGGCAGTTGAAGTAGTAGCGGTCGTAGAAGTTTCGATCCGAGGAGCCCACGTGGCGGATGGTCTCGGCGATCTGATGTACCGGGTAGTCGTCGAGCGGGGACAGTGTCATCGTGCATCTCCTGTTGTGAGCGGGGATGTTGCGAGCGACTCCCAATAGGTGCCGTCGAGCATGGCTTCGAGTGTCTTGTGGTGCAGGATCATCTCGTCCGGGTTGTCGGGGAATTCGGCCTGACCGAAAGCCACTGCGCGGCTTTGGACTCGGAACATGATCACCGCGTGCCGCAGCGCGGCGTAAAGGATGTAGAAATCTAGATCCGCAACCTGGTGGCCGGAAAGCGAGCCGTAGGCATCTGCCACGTCCTCGCGACGAAGGAAGTCCGGCATTCCGGGGAGTCCGGCCATGGCAGCGAGATCCTCGAAGAACCTGTGCTGGAAGATCATCCAGCCGAGGTCCAGCTCACGCGGCCCCAGTGTGGCCATCTCCCAATCGAGGACCGCCGCCGGCTCGAAGTCGCGGTAGATGACATTTCCGATCCGCGAGTCACCCCAGCAGAGCACTGCGGAACCGGCATCGACGGGAAAGTTCGCTTCGATCCAGTCGAAACCGCGCTCGATCAAAGGAGATCCTGGTCCGTCGGCTGTTGCCCACTCGTAATAGCGTCGCTGGTCCTCAAGGTGCGCGCGAAGTGCTTCTGCCCCAGTCGGTTCGGCACCCTCGCGGCACAACTCGGGGAGTGCGAGGTGCGGATCGGCCATGGCGTGTAGCTCGGCGAGCACCCGGACCGATGACTGCTGGAGTCGAGAACAGTCGTCGGCCGAAGCTTCCGAGAGCCAGGATCCGAACGTGTACGGCATGACATCGGGCGGGATTTCGCCCTCGCGCCGTTCCATCACGAAGAACTCGCCGCCGAGCGCGTCCGGGTTGCTCTCGGACCAGTACACCCGCGGGATCGGCACCGACGTGTGAGCGGCGACGGCGCTCATGACCCGAAACTGCTGGTCCAGGTTGTAAGACGGAAAGATCGGTACCGCACTGTCCCGCGGGGCGATACGGGCGACCAGGCGATGCTCGCCTCGAATCCCGTCCTCGATCCACGTCGCATCGAAAAGCACAGTCTCGTTGGACATGCCGTTCGCGGCCGGCACCTCGACCGAAGTCACGGAAGGTTTCGAGCCTCGCCACAGCACGGTCGCGAGCCAGCCTTCGAGGCTGCGCCGCATCTCCGCCGGGTCGTTGCGGGATTCGCCGGGCCTGGCAAATTCGGCGTAGTCGGGATCTTCGCCGGAGTTTTCGGTTTCGGTTCGAAGGTTCATCACCACTCCTCGTGGTTCGGTGGCGCCGATGCACACGTGCCGATTGTCGATACAATATGTAACGACTAAAGCCGTGACAGAATGTAACGGCCATCACAGCGATACCGCAAGGGATTTGCCCAAAATGTCCAAAGATTCCGAAACTCAGCACCGCCTGGGCCCGCAGCGAAACCCTGCAATCGACGACGCAGTACTGGACGCGACCAGGCAACTGTTGGAAGAAAAGGGGTACGCGGGCACGTCCATCGACGCCATAGCCACGCGTGCGGGAGTAGGACGTCCAGCCATCTACCGTCGGTGGCCGTCGAAGGCACACATCGTCAACGACGCGATCTATCCCGTACTCGACGTCGAACAGGGCGCGGACATCGACACCGAACTCGGCACCGAGGGCACGATCACGGATCAGATCCGCGCGCTGGTGCACGGCGCGGTTGCTCTGTTCGCAGCTCCCGCCACGCGAGCCGCTGCTCCCGGATTGATGAGCGAAGTGCGAACAAACGCGGAATTACGCGACGTTCTCGTGGTGCGGCAACTGGCCGGAGTCCGCGTCGAGCTGAACCGTCGACTCGAGGCGGCGAGAGAGCGCGGCGACATCCGAAGCGGCGTCGACGCCGACGCTCTTCTCGACATCATGGCTGGCGCGGCCATCTTTGCGATGTCGGTTCGCGACGTCTCGGACCCGGGACCGTTTGCCGATTCTCTTGCCGACATAGTGCTGAACGGCATACTTCCCAGCACCTAACCTGCTGTCGCCGTGCAGGTTTGGTCTATCCAGTCGAGGAACTGCCCATGTCCACCGGCCAGCCCGTGAGGTGTGCCGTCAAGAGAAACAACAAACTTCCCACGGCGCACCTCGGGTGATGCCGTCAACTTGGCATCGACTTCGGGCAAAACCCCGAGACCTTCGTTCGCTATCCAGCGACATGGCAAAGCGTGAACAGCTTCTGCGAATTCATCTCTGGCAGTCGGGATCAGATAGTTGAGTACCGCACTGTGAAAGACCACGATCGTTGTTTCCCGTGGCGCACGTTCGACGAGATCGGCAACAGCCGACGTGAGATCTCCGCGAACCAGATGAGGCGGATCCACACGAGCGAGTGCCGCTGCGTCGCGCAATCGCCGCCGGCGGTGGTCCTGTTCCGGCCACACAAGACTCTCCAACCATCTCATGTCGTCGGTGTCGCCTACATCGAGTGGGTTCAGGTCGATGCCCGCCCGGTACACCACGTCTGGGACTCTCTCCGGAATCGGCGGACTGCCAGTCGTCGCACACTCCAGCAGAACGGTGGACGGACCATCGACTGGATGCAGATACTTTGTGCCGTCGTAGAGAAAGCTGTAGCGGTCAGGGTAAAGGCACAGGCCCGCCGAAGCACCGACTTCGATGAGGGAGAGCGGGCCCTTCAACAACCCGAGGACGGGAAGCAACACGGCAGAGCGGCCAGCTTCATTCGTCTGTGTAGTCCTGGTCTGCGCGAGTTGTTCCACCTCGGACCAGTTGTCGCTCAGCCACCGGCGAAACAACGCATACGGCGCGACCGGGGCACCGAGGTGACGGCACGCCCCGAATATCAGGTTGGGTTGCCTGCGGGGTTCTGGAAGCCGATCTATCAGAGCGAGGACTGCTGGATCCTCCGATACGCCGGTGCCCCATTCCTCGTAGATCGCGGAGTTCCCTCGAGCCTCCACTTCCGCGAATGATCGGTACCAACGCGAAGTGTCCACCGTCGATGTTTACCGGATGGCGCGTGGTGCTGAAAGGTTTTCGATCAGGCCGTCGCGTAACTCGCAGACGTCCCCCACGTCAGGCGTACTCGCCTGAGAACCCTCCCCGAGGCCCACTAGGCCCGAGCCCCGCCGACTATCCTGTGGGGCATGACCGAGCCTGTAGCGACCGCTGACCTTGCCGACGAGATCGGACCCGACATCCGTAGCTGCGACACGCAGTTCACCCAATTCGGTGGACGTGAAGTCTTTGCCGGCCCCATCACCACCATCAAGTGCTTCCAGGACAACCTGCTCGTGAAGCAGACCCTCAGCGAACCCGGCAACGGCGGAGTCCTCGTCGTCGACGGTGACGCGAGCATCCACACCGCTCTGGTCGGCGACATCATTGCCGGCCGCGGCGTCGACAACGGCTGGGCCGGCGTCATCGTCAACGGAGCCGTCCGCGACTCCGCGATCCTGCGCACCCTCGACATCGGCGTCAAGGCTTTGGGCACCAACCCGCGCAAGAGCACGCAAACCGGTTCGGGCGAGAAGAACGTGCCGATCGAAATCGGCGGAGTCACCTTCAACCCCGGCGAGATCGTCTACAGCGACCAGGACGGCGTCGTCGTTCGCGAGAGCTAGTCAGAAGTCGCGGGATCAGGCGGGGGCTTCCACTTTGGCGGCCATCCCGCCGATCTCGACGACATCGCCGTCACGAAGCTGGCGGCCCCGACGATCTTCGACCTCACCGTTGACCGAAACCATGCCGTCGGCGATCACTTCCTTCGCCTCCGCGCCCGATTCGATGAGGTTCGCGAGCTTGAGAAACTGACCGAGCCGAATCATTTCGTCGCGGATGGGTACTGCTGGAATGTTGTCGGTCATGTCAATCATCTTCCTCCTCCCACAAAACTGGACACGACAGACCACACTTAGCGTGAGGATCTGATCGACCGGTAGGAGAGGAAGCTCGATGGCACCATTGACCGAGGTATCGGACACCACTGCAGAGTTGGTGGAATCGCCACCCGAAAATCCGCGCCAGGCGCGTCGATTCCGCAAAGGGCGGTTCAGCCAGGTTCCCCATATCTCGGGACTGATCCTCGGAGTCTTCTCCGTACTGGTGTTCCTGTGGAGCATCTCGCCGGTACTGCGGCACATCCTCCGCGTCCCACGCGAATACATCGACAGCTACTACTTCGACGCACCGGATACGAGCCTGTCGTGGGCGCTCGTCGTCGCCCTGCTCGCCGCCGCCCTCGCGAGCCGCAAGCGCATCGCCTGGTGGCTGTTGACGATCTACCTGTCACTGATCACCCTCACCAACATCGCCTCCGCGATCGTCGACAAGAACCCGAACAACGCCGTGGCAGTTGTCGTTTTGCTTGTCGTGATCGGAATCCTCATCGCGGCGAGGCCCGAGTTCTACACACGCGTACGCCGCGGCGCCGGCTGGAAAGCACTCGGCGTGCTGATCGGCGGCATGGCTGTCGCGACCGTGATCGGTTGGGGCCTTGTCGAACTCTTCCCGGGCGACCTACCGCAGAACCAGCGATTCCTCTGGGCCTTGAACCGCGTCACCGCGGCGGCTTCGGTCGACAACGAGGTGTTCGACGGCCACCCGCGTGTCTTCGTCAACACGGTCCTCGGTCTCCTCGGTGCCATCGCGCTACTCGCCGCCGTCATGACGCTCTTCCGCGCGCAACGCTCCAACAACGCCCTCACCGGAAATGACGAGTCCGCGATCCGCGGGTTGATCCAGAACTTCGGTGCCGACGACTCTCTCGCTTACTTCGCCACCCGCCGCGACAAGGCGGTCATCTTCGCGCCGAGCGGCAAGGCCGCGATCACGTACCGCGTCGAGATCGGCGTCTGCCTCGCCAGTGGTGATCCCATCGGTGATCCTGAAGCGTGGCCGCACGCCATCGAAGCGTGGCAGGGGCTCGCGTCGCAGTACGGCTGGGCGACGGCCGTCATGGGCGCCAGCGAAACCGGGGCGACGGCATACAAGAAGGCGGGCCTGAGCGTCCTGCAGCTCGGCGACGAAGCGATCCTGCGCACCCGCGAGTTCAATCTCAACGGACGCGACATGCGCCCGGTGCGCCAGGCGGTCACCCGCGTGAGGCGTCACGGCGTCACCGTGCGGATGCGACGCCATCGCGACATCCCGCCCGAGGACATGGCAGCCGTCATCATCCGCGCCGACGACTGGCGCGACACCGACACCGAGCGCGGCTTCTCCATGGCGCTCGGCCGACTGGGCGATCACCTCGACGGCGATTGCCTCCTCGTCGAAGCCGTCATGGGTGAAGGCACCGAGGACGAAAGCGTCGTCGGCATGCTCTCGCTCGTGCCGTGGGGACCGAACGGTGTTTCGCTCGACCTGATGCGCCGTAAGCCGACGGCGCCCAACGGTGTCGTCGAATTGATGGTCTCGGAGTTGGCCACACGTTCGGACGAGATCGGCGTCGTGCGAGTTTCGCTCAACTTCGCCGTGTTCCGCTCGGTGTTCGAGGAAGGTTCGCGCATCGGCGCGGGCCCGATCCTCCGCATCTGGCGCTCGGTGCTCGTCTTCTTCTCCCGCTGGTGGCAGCTCGAAGCGCTGTACCGCTCGAACGTGAAATACCAGCCGGATTGGGCGCCGCGCTTCCTCTGCTTCGAGGACAACCGCGAACTGCCGCGCGTCGGATTCGCGTCGGCCATCGCCGAAGGCTTTGTGGTGCTGCCCAGTTTCGGGCGCAAGTCCAGCCAGGTCGTCAAGCACACCGGTACGCATGCGGCGGTGCCGGCAGCTCTGGTGACGTCCGAAGGACTGCATGCCGACGGCAGCCCGCCGGACTCGGCGCCGACGGTCACGACCAACGGTCCGCGTCGACCCGAGCAGGTCCGCGTGCGCATGAACAAGCTCGCGCAACTGGCCGACGAAGGGATCGCCGCGTACCCCGTCGCCTATCCGCCGACCCACACGATTGCCGCCGCAGCGAAGTCACCGGAGGGCACCCGCGTGCGAATCGCGGGACGCCTCCTGCGGGTCCGCGACTACGGCGGAGTGGTGTTCACGGACGTGCGCGACTGGTCCGGCGACATCCAGGTTCTGGTCGACCAGGACAACGTCGGCCGCGAGAAGTTGGCGGAGTTCGCTGCCGAGTTCGATCTCGGTGACCTGATCGAAGTCAGCGGAACCATCGGGCGCAGCCGCAAGGGCGAGCTGTCGCTCATCGCCGTCGAGTGGCGCATGAACGGCAAGTGCCTGCACCCGCTGCCGGACAAGTGGAAGGGCCTCTCGGATCCCGAGACCCGCGTCCGCCAGCGGTACCTCGACATCGCCCTCAACCCGAAGGCCCGCGAACTGCTCGAGGCTCGAAGCGCCGTCGTGAAGTCGCTGCGCGATTCACTCGGTGGTCGCGGATACCTCGAAGTCGAGACCCCGATTCTGCAGCAGGTGCATGGCGGCGCGAATGCCGCTCCGTTCCTGACACACATCAACGCGTACAACCTCGACCTCTATCTCCGCATCGCACCCGAGCTGTACCTGAAGCGGTTGTGCGTCGCCGGTATGGAGAAGGTGTTCGAGATCGGCCGCGTGTTCCGCAACGAGGGCGTCGACTTCAAACACAATCCCGAGTTCACGATCCTCGAGGCCTACGAAGCCCACAGCGACTACGAGGGCATGATGCGGATGTGCCGCGAGCTGATCCAGGCGGCGGCCGTCGCAGCATTCGGTCGCGAGATCATCATGCGTCCCGGCCCGGACGGCGAACTGGTCGAGGTCGACATCTCCGGTGAGTGGCCGGTGAAGACGATGCACGGCGCCGTCGCCGAAAAACTTGGTGTCGACGTCTCCCCCGAGACAAGTCTCGAAGACCTGCAGAAGTTGTGCGACGCCAATGAGATCCCGTACCAGTCCAGCTGGGATACCGGCGCCATCGCGCAGGAAATGTACGAGCATCTGGTCGAGGACTACACGGAGTTTCCGACGTTCTACACCAACTTCCCCACCTCGATGTCGCCGCTCACCCGGCCGCACCGCAGCATCCCCGGCGTCGCCGAGAAGTGGGACCTGGTGGCGTGGGGCGTCGAACTCGGAACCGCATACAGCGAGCTGACCGACCCTGTGGATCAGCGCAACCGGCTCACCGAGCAGTCGATGCTCGCGGCCGGCGGCGACCCGGAAGCGATGGAATTGGACGAAGACTTCCTCCAAGCCCTCGAACACGCGATGCCGCCGACGGGTGGTCTCGGGATGGGCGTCGACCGAATCGTCATGCTGATCACGGGTGGCAGCATCCGCGAGACGCTGGCCTTCCCCCTCGCGAAACCGCGTCAGTAGTCCGGATTCTCGCGTGCCGGAATTGTTCCACGTGAAACCACCGGGCGAGATCTTGCAGGTCGGCGAGAGCCGACTGCATGTTCTTGCCGAGGGCGACGGCCCCGTCGTCGTCCTGTGCGGTGGGCTGGCGGGCAATTGGTTCGACTGGGATGACTGCGCGCGTCATCTTCAGTCGGACCACACCGTCGTCCGCTTCGATCGCCCGGGCTTCGGGCTCAGCGAGCCTACTTCCGAAGTTCCGACCGTCCGCGGCGAAGCTCAGCGGATCCGCGACGTGCTCGACACTCTGGGACTGAGTGGTCCGGCCGTGGTGGTCGGCCACTCCATCGCCGGCTTCTACGTCGAAGGCTTCGCGCGCCTGTTCCCCGATCGGGCGGCGGGGATGCTCCTCCTCGATTCCAGTGCCGAGAAGGAGCCGAAACGTCTTTTCCCCCGCGACCTGCTGCTGATCGCCTCCCGAGCCGCCGCGGCTTCGTTCAGCACCACCGGGCTCCAACGACTCCTCGGTACGACGACGCGCAAGATCCTCAACCAGTCCGTGCCGCCGAGTGGGTCGTCCGAAGCCACTCTCGAATGGGTCCGGAAGATCTACCGCGAGCCTCATTATCTGGAAGCGGCGATGATCGAATACGTCGCGTACACCGATATGGCGCTGGAGCTCACCGCTTTACGACGCTCGAGCAAGCATCCACTGCCCGACATCGACCTCAGCGTCGTAGCCGCACACACTGGCCACACCACTCCCTGGTCCATCGCCTGGATGGCAAAGCAGCAGAAACTCGCCACCTACCTCGGTGGGAGTTTTCACGTCCTGCGCCCGGCGCATCACCACGCGATGATCGACCAACCCGAGGAGTTGGCGAACTTGATTCGGCGCCTCACGCAGCCGAACCGTCGGGGATGACACTTAAAGTTACAACTCGGACAGTAGCCGGATCATTGCTAGTCTCGGACAGCTTCTGCTTTCTACGACAGGCTGACCATGGACCGTTCGACACGTCGGGTGCGCTCGTGCCTGATTTTCGTGGCGATCCTCGTTGTCGCCCTGGCGGGCATCGCCGCCCGTCCGCCCGGTTTTCTGTCGACCTTCTGGCCCGCCAACGCGATCCTTCTGGGCATTCTCCTCCGTAACCCGCGCTCGTTTGCGCCGATCGGACTCGCTGTCGGCGGCGCAGCGCTGCTGACGGCGGATCTTGCGACCGGAAGCCCCGTGCAGAGGGCCTTCGAACTGAATGCGATCAATCTGGTCGGCGTCACGACAGGATTGATCGCCGCGAACTTGCTCGGCTGCTTTCCACGGCGAATCTCCGAGACGAAGTACACGGCCAGAATCTTCCTCATCTCGGTTCTGGCGTCGTTCACGGCCGGGTCCGCCAGCGCACTACGCACTCAACTCCACGAAGGAAGCGGTGCGGCAACGGAATTGGTGGGGTGGTTCTTCGCCGACCTGTGTACGTATCTGATCGTGCTGCCGATCGTTCTGTCGGCACCGACGCTCGAACACATTCGAAGAACCTGCGGGCCGTCCGTGCGGCAGAGTCTGCACTTGAGGCGGCTCGCACAGATCCTGGCACCTCTGGCCGCTCTCCTGGCCTGTCTGCCACTCGCCCTGGAGGTCCAGGGAGCCCTTGCGCTGCTGCTGCCGATGCCGGCGCTCCTGTGGTGCGCAATGCGTGTCTCACTGTTCAGCACTTCGCTCCTGGCAGCCGGATGGAGCGCGTGGGCACTGGTCATGGCGGGTAAGGGACGTCTGGCACTGGCAGATCCGGTGCACCTACTCAGTGAGGGGGTGACCACCCGGATCTCCGTCATCTTGATGGCACTCTCCCCCATCGCCGTAGCCGTCGCCACTGGCGCACAGCGGCGCGCTGAGCGAGAACTCCAACGCATCGCCGAATGCGACGCCCTCACCGGAACGCTGAGTCGCCACGCGTTCTGGACCCAATCGCAGGAACTCCTCGACGCCCAGCACGCGGCGCAACGACCAATCGCCGTCATGATGCTCGATCTCGACCACTTCAAATCGATCAACGACAACCTCGGCCACCTCACCGGCGATTCCGTCCTCGAACAGTTCGGAAACACCCTCCTCGCCGCTACCGAAGGGCTGGGACTCTCCGGCCGACTGGGTGGTGAAGAATTTGCCGTCGCCGCCGCCGACTGCACCTTCGAAGAAGCCATCCAGCTCGCGGAGCGCATCAGAGAGGCGCAAGAGGCCCACGCGCGATCCATTCGCGGTTTCGCGGGAACGGTCAGTATCGGCGTCGCCTGGGCCGATCGCGCGATGCCGGGCATGGAGACTCTGCTCGATATCGCCGACAACGCGATGTACCAGGCAAAACGCGACGGCCGAAACCTCGTGGTGGCGTTCGATCTCTACATGGCAAGGTGACGTAGGTGCAACTACTCCTGATCCGACACGCGCTCCCCGAACTGGCCGAGGTCACCGAAGGCCGCGCAGATCCCTCGCTGACCGACGAAGGTCGTGCCCAGGCACTACGGCTGCCCGCAGCACTGGCGCCGTACCGGATCACCGGACTCTTCAGCAGCCCGCAAAAGCGCGCACTCGAGACCGCAGCCCCGGTAGCGCAGATATTGGGCCTTCCGGTCACCCAGCGCGAGGGTCTGGCGGAATACGACTACGAGCAGCCGCACTACATCCCGATGCACGAGGTCCTGGAGCGGGCGCCGGAAACCTATGCGCGCATCAAAGCGGGCTGGCTCCCCGAGTCGGTGGACGGCGACGCCTTTCGTGCGCGAGTCCTCGGTGCGATCGACGAGATAGTCGCGGCAACGGACAACGACGCCACCGTGGCGATCTTCTGCCACGGCGGCGTCGTCAACATCGTTCTGCAGGAACTGCTCGGACTGGAGCGCCCGTTGACCTTCCCGATCGAGTACGTGTCCGTCACGCGCATTCTCGTGTCGCGAAACGGAAGCCGCAGGGTCGGGTCGATCAACGAAACCGGTCACGTACGCAACATGCTTCGCGTGTAGTCACACGTGGTGGCACGCCACCTGATGGCCGCCCTCGACGAGACGCAGCTCGGGAACTTCCTCGGCGCAGAGATCAGTAGCCAGCGGGCACCGCGTGCGGAAGCGGCAGCCACTGGGCGGATTGAGCGGCGACGGCAGTTCGATGACCTTCTGCTCGACGTTCTGCGCCGCGGTGACGGTGGCGTCGGGATCGGGAATCGACGCCAGCAGTAGCTGCGTGTACGGGTGCAGCGCGCGGTTCTGCATGTCTTCTGCGGGAACGATTTCGCAGACGCGGCCCAAGTACATGATCATCACGCGGTCACTGATGTTCTTCACGACGGCCATATTGTGCGCAATGAACAGCAGCGACAGCCCGTGACGCTTCTTCGCGTCCTCGAGCAGGTTCAGAATCTGCGCCTGCACGGAGACGTCGAGACTCGAGACCGGCTCGTCACAGATCAGGACCTTGGGGTCGAGCATCAATGCGCGGGCGATGCACACGCGCTGGCACTGACCACCCGAGAGTTCGCGTGGGGTTCGGTCCCACACCATGTCCGGGTCCAGCCCGACCTCGGCAAGAACCTCGCGCGCCCGAGCTTCGATGGCGGCCTTGTCTTTTCCGCCCCAGATCGACGGACCCTCGGTGATGAGAGCCTTGACCTTGCGTCGTGGGTTCAGCGAGGAGATCGGGTCCTGGAAGATCATCTGCAACTGAGTGCGGCTGCGACGCAATTCTTCCGCGCCCAGTGCCGTCATTTCCGTCTCTCCGAGGCGGATCGAGCCCGACGTCGGTGAGGGCAACTGCATGATCGCCCGGCCCGCCGTGGACTTGCCGCAGCCGGATTCACCGACCACGCCCAAGGTTTCGCCCGGCGCGACGGTGAAACTGATTCCGGACACGGCGTGAACGGTCTGCCCCTTGCCGACGTTGAATTCGACAACCAAGTCCTCGACCGTCAAGGCCGCGTCCACCGTCTCGGACTGCCTGGTATCGGTTGCTGCAGTCATCAGACCATCTCCTTCACCGCGAGCGTCAGGCCCGCTGCGGTAGTGCCGGCCTTCTCGTTGGCGACCAATGCCGTTGTGCCTTCAGGGGTGTCCACCGGGTAGTGGCACGCGAACGTGTGGCTTTCGGTTGTAGTGTCCCCCGGGCCGCCGGGAGCCAGAGCCGGTTCGCCGGTCAGGCAGTCGTCCTGGGCGTACCGGCAGCGAGCCGCGAAGCGGCAACCGGTGATCGGCTTCGTCATGTCCGGGAGCCCACCCGGAATTGTTTGCAGCACTGTGTGCGTCGGTGATTCGAGTCGCGGAATCGCGGCCATCAGCGCTTCGGTGTACGGGTGGCGAGGACGAGTGAACAACTCTTCGGTCGCCGACGTTTCCACGACGGAACCGGCGTACATGACGGCGACACGATCGGATCGGCCCGAGACCACACCGAGGTCGTGGCTGATCAGGATGACGGCCATATTGAGCTTGTCGTTGAGTGAGGCGAGCAGATCGAGAATCTGCTTCTGCACCGTCACGTCGAGAGCGGTGGTCGGCTCGTCCGCGATCAGCAGTTTCGGCTCGCAGGCCAGGGCCATCGCGATGACCACGCGCTGTCGCATACCGCCCGAAAGTTCGTGGGGGTACTGGTCGAGCCGACGCTTGGGCTCGGGGATACCCACCATCGACAGGAGTTCCGCTGCGCGATCGCGGGCCGCGTCCTTCTTCAGACCCAGGTGGAACTTCAAGGATTCGGTGATGTGGGTACCGATGCGCTTGAACGGATTGAGCGAGGTCATCGGATCCTGGAAGACCATGGCGATCTCGGGTCCCCAGAAGTGCTTCATCTCCGACTTCTTCATCGTCGACATGTCGCGGCCGGCAAACGTCACCGTCCCGCTGATGTCGAGAGCCGGACCCTTCTGGAGCAGTCCCATGATGGTGCGCCCGAGAACCGACTTGCCGGAACCGGATTCACCCACGATGCCGAGAGTCTCGCCGGCGGAGACGTGGATCGAGACACCGTCGACTGCTCGCAACTGGCCACGGGGAGTGGCGAATACGGTTCTGATGTTGTCCGCCTGCAGCAGCGGAACGCCGTTCTGAGCTGAAGTGGTCACAGCTTACTCCGATACTTCTCGCCGATGAGGTTGAAGGAGAACACCGTCAGGAAGAGGAAGACGCCTGGTACCAGGACGATGAACGGATGCTTCTCCACGATCCCGCCCTGACCTTCCGCAATCATGTTGCCCCAGGTCGGATCAGGTTGTGCGATACCGAGTCCGAGGAAGCTCAGTGATGCTTCCGCGACGATCAGGCCGGAGACGGCCACCAGGCCGAGCGCGGCGACGGGAACGAGGACGTTGGGAACCAACTCGCGCCAGATGACGCGCCATTTGGTGGCGCCCATGGCTCTCGCGGCAAGCACGAACTCCCGTTGGGCGACGACGATGGTGTTTGCCCTGGCGATTCGAACCATGCTGGGAATGCAGAGAATCGACAGTGCGAGGGTGATGTTGCGCAGGTTCGACGTGAGCACCGCGGCCAGTGCGATGAGCAGCACCAGAGAAGGAATGGCCAGCAGCGAGTTGGTCAGGATTCCGACCACGGCGTCGACCTTGCCACGGAAATAGCCGGCCATGACGCCGATGGTGCCACCGATGATCATGCCGATCAGCACGGCGCAGATGGCGACAGTCAAGGAAGCGCGCGCACCGAACAGGGCGCGGGCGAGCAGGTCGAGACCGAAGTTGTTGGTACCCAACGGATGATCGGAGAGCAGGCTCGGCGATGCGAAGCCCGGCTCGGCCAAGGTCTTGACCGTGTCCTTGTACTCACCGAGCGGCAGCAGCGGCGCGAAGATCGCGGCCAGGATCAGCGCGACCAGCCAGATGCACGCCAACCAGTACGAGAGATCGAACTGACTGCCCCACTTGGACGTACCGAGTTTGCCGAGCCCCTTGAAGAGGAAAACCAGGGCAACGAGCGCGAGCACGATGCGGACGGTCATCATGATCGCTGAACCGAAGAGTGCGGTGCCGAGCAGCGCAACGCCGACCACTGTGAGAATCGATCCGATCAGGACCAGATTCTTGGGCTGTTCCAGCGTCTCGACGGGACCGGGAGCCAGCAGGACTGTCTGCTGCCGGTATGTCATCACCTCGGACGGGGCCGGCGACGGGGCCGCTCCGTCTGGCGTCACTTCAGACATGGACACGACGACTCCTCGGGTCAAGATAGGTGTACAGAACATCGATCGCACTGTTGACGAGGACGTAGATGACCGCGATCACGACCACCGCGCCGAGCAGCATCGGCGAATCACCCTGCTGCGCTGCGCGGACGATGAGCGTGCCCATTCCGGGCAGCGAGAACAGCGTCTCGACGATCACGGTGCTGCCGATCATGCCGCCGAGAGCCAGACCCATCATCGTGATGAGCGAGAACGACGACGGGCGGAGCGCGTCACTGAAAAGCACTCGCAGCGTGGGCATTCCCTTGGCCTTCGACGCGAGGATGTAATCCTCACGGAGCGTCGTCACCAGGTCGGATCGGAGAACGCGAGTGAACATCGCCATCTCGAGGAGGCTGATGGTGATCGCGGGAAGTATTGCGTGTGAGAGGTTTCCGGAGAGGCTGTCGCCGATGCGCACCCACTGTGATCGCGGGAACCAGCCGAGCCAGTTGACGGTGACCATGATCAGCAACAGACCGGCGAGGAAGCTCGGGACGGAAAGAACACCGAACGTCGCGGCGCTGATGACGCGGTCGATGACGCCGCCTTCGTGGTGCGCCGACCAGAGTGCGAGCGGAACTGCGACGACGAGTGCGATGACCAGACCCATCACTGCCAACTGAACGCTGACGGGGAGAGCGGAACTGATCGCGGTGAGGACGTCCTGCTGCGGGGGAACGAGCGAGTTGCCGAGGTCGCCCTGGAGAGCGCTGGTCAGCCAGTCCCAATAGCGAACCAGGAGTGGATCGTTGAGTCCGAGCTGCTGCCGAACTTCCTCGTACTCGGCAGGCGTTCGGCCTTCACCGAGAACGGAGACAGCGGGATCGCCGGGGATCAGTGATGCCAGCACGAAGGTTCCGAAGCTGACGATCAGGATCACAATGACGAGCTGGCCCAATTTCTTACCTATTGCGCCGATGTTCATCGATTTCGTCTCCTTCGGACAGCGAGCTCGCAATACACAGCAGTTCCTCTGATTTCATTTCTTCGTTCGCAGCCGGCCCCGATCCGCTGCAATACGGGCGCGGGGCCGGCTGTGAACTTCAGGCTCTCTAGGACTTCCAAGCTCCGTCGAAGAGCACGATTCCGTCGAGGCTCTGCTCGAGTCCGTGAACGTTCTGGTTCCACACGTCGAGTGCGGCGACGTTGCCCCACACCTGCCACGGGACGGTTTCGTTGGCGCGTTCCTGGATCTGGGCCAGGACTGCCTTCTTGTCCTCGTCGGTGGTTGCGACGCCCAACTTGTCCAGGAGAGCATCCATTTCGGCGTCGGAGTAGCCGGTCGCGTTGTTACGGCCACCGGACTTGATGCCCGTGTACAGACGCTCGTAGGGATCGGCCTCGGCGAGGCTCAGTGCTGCGGTGCTCATGTCGTAGTCGTGATCGGCGTACATCCGCTTGACCAGATCACCTGCACCGGTGACGTATTCGATCTGAGCGTCGAAGCCGACTGCGTTGAGCATCGCCTGGATGGCCAGAGCCGTCGCCTGTGCGGACGGTTCCTGGATGGAGAGGAAGGTGATCTTTCCGTCGTAGCCGTCGGCCTTGGCCTGATCGAGCAGTTCCTTCGCCTTGGCGGGATCGACGCCGATCGGTGCGACGTCGTTGTGCCAGCGCGAGGTGTCCTGGAAGATCTCCTGGCCGGGCAGTCCCTTGCCGTTGTTGACGCGGGTGTTGAGCGTCTCCGGATCGACGGCCAGCGCCATCGCCTGGCGGACACGGACATCCGAGCCCGGGCGGCCCGGGGCCATGTTCACGTTGGCGATGTAACCGAGCGACGGGATGTCGACGAAGCCGGGGTAACCCGACTCGATCAGATCCAGGATCGGGGTGAGCGTACGCATGTACGCGGCGTCGATGCCGCCCGTCTTGAGTGCTTCGGCGGTGGGCTGAGCGCCGACGATGCTGATCAGCTTGAGCTTGTCGATGTTCGGTGCGCCGTCGTAGTAGTCGGGGCGAGCAGCCAACAGCAGTTCCTCGTTGGGAGCGAACTTCTCGAGGGTGAAGGCGCCGGCGCCGATCGGGGTGAACTGGTCACCCTGCTGGGCGCTCGGGGCGACGATCATGCCGGGTCCGGTGGCGAGCATCGACTGGATGCCTGTCCACGGATCAACGAGGTTGAAGACTACGGTCGTCGCGTCGGGGGTGTCGATCGAGGCAACCTTGGAAGCCCACAGGCTCGACTGAGGTCCCTTGTTGGTGACGTAGCGGTTGATGCTGTCGGCGACGGCCTTCGAGTCGAGAGCTGTACCATCGCTGAACTTCACACCGTCGCGGAGCTTCAGCGTCCAGGTCTTGCTGTCCGAACTCGCTTCGAGCGACTGAGCGAGCTTGGGCTCGAACTTCTGCCCGATGGGGTCGTAACGCATGAGCACGTCGTAGATGGCGCTGAGCTCGCTGCCACCGGTGGCGCCGGCAACCTGAGCCTTCGCGGGATCGAGAGTCGTGACCGCCGAGTAGCCGCTGAACGTCAGCGTGCCGCCCTTGGTGGGAGTGCCGGGATCGGCCTGCTCGTTGACCATGCCGATCTTCAGCGAGGAACCGGAATCAGCGGATTCGCCGCCGCCATTGCTCGAGCCGTTGTCGGCGCACGACGCCAGGAACATACTTGCGGTGATCGCCAGCGCAGCCGCAGCCAATCTGCGACTTCCGCGGCGGGAACTACGACTCATTCGAATGCCTCCAAGGCGGGGTAAGACCGTGACGTGATGTTGAACACGAAACAGTCTGTGATGGGAGGCACAGAAAATTGGATCGAGTCTCGCTCAGTGGAATCGGTTAAGTTGCAGGCCTCAACAGTCAGGTAAACCGACCCTGGCCAGCGGTTACCTTCGTGGACAGCAGACCAGCCGGTCTAGTCCCGGTCGAGCGTCGCTTCCTCGAGATCGAGCTCGCGAAGTACCTTCCGGAGGACCTCGTCGTCGATCCGGCCGGCATCGCGTTCGGCGATGAAGACGCCTCGCTCGGCATCGATCATCTCGAGGCGCAGCGAGCGGAAGGCGTTCGACGGGCTCTCCCCCAGATCCTCGTCGCTGCGTCCCAGTCGCTCCCACGCCGAGTTCGCGCGGTGGGTGTTCCAGCTTCGCAAGATATCCGCGGCACGATTGCGGACCTGAGGGACGTCGTCGGCGTCGGCTCCGACCAATTCGTCCAGCCGCGCCGCAGCGGCCCGTGCAGCCTTGTCCTGGGCTGCCGCCTCGGCGCGGGCGTCGGACTGCTCTTCGTCCCCCTGCACGCCGAGGACACGGATCACCCACGGCAACGTCAGGCCGTGCAGCAACAGCGTGCCGACCACGACGACAAACGTCAGGAAGAGGATCAGCGACCGCCCCGGGAAGTCCTCCCCACTGTTGACCGTCAGCGGAATGGCGAAGGCAGCTGCCAGCGACACGACCCCTCGCATACCGGCCCACGACACGACGAACACCGCCCGCGCCGAAATCTCCGGCTCCCTCGCTCGAATACGCGGCGACAGCCAGCGCGGTACGTACGTGAACGGGAACACCCAGGCGATCCTCACCACCACGACGGTCACGAGAACCGCAACCGACGCCCAGACGACGATCGAAGTGCTGTACCCCTGCAATCCGTTGACGACGCTGGGCAATTGGAGACCGATCAACAGGAAGACGAACGACTCCAGAATCAGGTCGACGGCCCTCCACACTGCCGTGTCCTGCAAACGCGTCGCATAACTCGCACGGGTGGAGCGCTGGCCGAGGAACAATCCGGCTACGACGACCGCGATGACGCCCGACGCGTGGACCTCTTCCGCAGCCAGGTAGGTGAAGAACGGCACCACCAATCCGATTCCGCTCTCCATCACCGGATCCTGGAGCTTGCCGCGAACCTTCGAGATGACGAACCCCACCGCGAGGCCGATCACCGTTCCACCGACCGCCGCGACGAGGAAGGTCTCGAAGCCGCCGATCAGCGTCGCACCCGTACCGACGGCAGCCGCGAGAGCGACCTTGTACGCCGTCAGAGCGGTGGCGTCGTTGAGCAGGCTCTCCCCGCCCAGCAGGGTCATGATCCGGCGCGGCAGGCCGAGCTTGCGTCCGATTGCGCTCGCGGACACCGCGTCCGGCGGCGCCACGATCGCGCCGAGAACCAGAGCAGCCGCTATCGAGAACTCCGGCACGATCAGGTAGGCGACAAAGCCCACCGCAGCCGTCGTCGCCAGGGGAAGCCCCACCGCGAGAAATCCGATCGGACGCAGATTCGAGCGCAAAGCCAGGTATGAACTGTCCAGTGCTGCCGAGTACAGAAGTGGAGGCAACACGACGAACAGGACGAGGTCGGGATCGAGTTCCAATTCCGGAACACCCGGTATCTGACAGGCGATCAAACCGACCAGGACGAGGATCAGCGGCGAAGACAGCCCGAACCTTCGCGCGCCCGCCGCCACCAGCAACGCCGCTACTACAACCCCCAGTAATATGCCGTTCACCCTGGCAGCATGCAGTATGGAAGGCGATGAAGAAAATCCTGAAGCGAGCAGCAGCTCGCACACAGCAGCCCGCACCCGCTCCCACCGGTTGCGAGGAACTAACCAATGCGCCCGAAACGGACCCTGCGGCGCTGACGCCCGGCGTCTGCCAGGAGTGCGCCGAGTTGGGCGAGGATAACTGGTCTCACCTGCGCATGTGCCTGTCCTGCGGCCACGTCGGATGCTGCGATTCCAGCCCTCATCAGCACGCCACCAACCACTACCGCGAAACCGGGCACCCGGTCATGCGCTCACACGAGCCCGGCGAATCCTGGCGCTGGTGCTACGTCCACGACCTGATGGACTGACCGCGCGCGACTGGCGGTGCACTGCGCATAGTGCCCACCTGTCACGGCGCACAGCCCTCGGTGTTGCGCACATTGCTCAATCCACCGGGTAGCTATTGCCCAATCTGTATGCCGATGATGGACTTCGACGCAGAATCTGCACAACAGATCGACAGGTGCGGCTGGACTTTGCCGCACCGAACGGTTCGGCCTCAGGAAGTCCTGCCAAACATCACAACCACATCGTCGGCCCCACGATCTGGGGTACAGGCGGTGCGGTGATCGATGTCCACTACTGAAGGCAGGACCGGCCGTGAACAGCCCCAACATCGACCAGAACGCTCCCGAGTCACTGGCGGAGATCGAGAAGCGCGTTCTGTGGTTGTCGACCGCGATGATCCATCATGCCAACCGTGTCCGTCCGAATCCCAGCGGGCTCAAGGTCGGCGGCCATCAGGCCTCGTGCGCGTCGATGGTCTCGATCATGACGTCCCTGTGGTTCGGCCAACTTCGTTCCGGCGACCGGGTTTCCGTCAAGCCGCATGCGGCGCCGGTGCTCCACGGCATCAACTATCTGCTCGGTGAACTCGACGAGTCCTACCTGACGACTCTGCGCGAATTCGGGGGCCTGCAGAGCTACCCGAGTCGATCGAAAGATCCTGATCCGGTGGATTATTCGACCGGTTCGGTGGGCATCGGCGCGACGGCTCCCATCTGGGGCGCCATCGCTCGCCGATACGTCGACGCCTCCCTCTGCGGCGCCGGAACCGGGCGTCAGTACTCCCTGGTCGGTGACGCCGAACTCGACGAGGGCGCGGTGTGGGAAGCAGTTCTCGATCATTCGGTTGCCGAACTGGGTGAGATCGTGTGGATAGTCGACCTCAACCGCCAATCACTCGACCGGGTGGTGCCGAACATCGCGGCAACCCGCCTGGAGCGCATGTTCTCGGGTGCCGGCTGGCAGGTCATCACCGTGAAGTTCGGTGCGCTGCTCGAATCACTGTTCACCCGGCCGGGCGGCACCGCGTTGCGCGAACGAATCCTGGACATGCCGAATCCGGAGTATCAGCGTCTGCTGCGATGCACGGCCGACGAGGTACGTCTGAGACTGCCCGGCGACGCGGCGGACGCCGACGCGATCACGGCGCTGATCAACGACCTCGACGACGCCACGGTGCTCGAAGCCATCCGCAATCTCGGTGGCCACGACCTCGACGCTCTGCGAGAGGCGTACGCACAGATCGACGACACCCGTCCCACCGTGATCATCGCGTACACGATCAAGGGTCGGGGTCTGCCGACGCAGGGTCATCCGCAGAACCACTCGTCGCTGCTCACCACCGAGCAGTTCGAGCACCTGGCGTCGGAACTCGGCATGGATCCGTCGAATCCCTGGGAACGGTTCGAGACCGACAGCCCGTCCGGCCGCATCTGCGCCGAAACCGCTGGGCGCCTGGCTCGCCCGAAGGTGGAGCATCTGGTGCCCCCGGCAGTTCCGAAAGACATCGGCCGTACGCCCTCCGGCACGTCCACCACTCAGGCAGCTCTCGGCCGGGTACTACTCGACCTCAGCCGCGAAGCGCCGGACGCCGCGAAACGTGTTGTCACACTGAGCCCGGACGTCAGTTCCACCACCAACCTCGCAGGCTGGCTGAACAAGGTCGGGGTCTGGTCCCCCGACGAGCGGCACAACTGGTTTGCCGACGACGCCGAAACGATCATGCACTGGCGTGAGAAGCCCACCGGTCAGCACATGGAACTCGGTATCGCCGAGACCAACCTGGTCGGACTGATGGGCGAACTCGGTGCAACCTGGAGTCGTTGGGGCCAGCCACTCTTCCCTATCGGCGTGATGTACGACCCCTTCATCGAGCGGGCTCTCGAACCGTGGTCGTACGGCATCTACGCCGGTGGACAGTCGATCATGGTCGGCACTCCGTCGGGCGTCACCTTGGCCGCCGAAGGTGGTGCGCACCAGTCGATCAAGACCCCGTCCATCGGACTGGAACAGCCGGGTTGCACCAGTTTCGAACCGGCATTCGCCGTCGACGTGGAGTGGACGCTCCTCGACAGCATCGGACGCCTGGGCCGACCAGACGGCAGCTCGTCGTACCTGCGCCTGTCGACCCGTCCGGTCGATCAGGCCCTGGCCGCGGTACCGACCGATCCGGCTGCGCGAGAACGCCGTCGACGTCAGGTGGTGGCCGGGGCATACACACTGCGGCACAACCCTGATCCGGCCGTCACCCTGGTCGGCATGGGTGCCACTGTCACCGAAACACTGGTCGCAGCCGAAAGACTGGGCGAGCAGGGCATTTCCGCCGACGTCGTGTGCGTGACCAGCCCCGGCTTGCTCTTCGAAGCGCTCCAATCGCGGCGCGGCCTCGCGGACGGCCCGTCGTGGATCCTGGATCAGGTCTTTCCGAGTAGCCGGTCCGCGCCGATGGTGACTGTTCTCGACGGACACCCGCACACCCTCGCGTTCCTGACGGGAATCAACAACGTTCCGGGTGCTGCGCTCGGAGTGAGCCGGTTCGGTCAGGTCGGTTCACTCGAGGACGTCTACCGGTACCACGGCCTCGACTCCGACAGCATCGTCCGCGCCGCCCTCGATCTCACTTCTTGATCGATCACACTCTCTGATGCCGAGAAGCGTCCCCCGCAGGGACGCTTCTCGGGTCCAGTCAGTTCTTCAGCTGTCTAGTTCTTCCAGGCCTTGTCGAAGAACATGATTCCGTCCAGGCTCTGCTGAATGCCGTGGACGTTCTGTCCCCACACACCGAGCCACGGGGTGTTGCCGTAAACCTGCCACGGCACAACCTCGTTGGCGCGCTCCTGAATCTTGGCGAGCACCTCGATCTTCGCGTCGGTCGACGTCGCGACACCCAACTGGTCGAGAAGCGAATCGATCTCGGGGTCGGAGAAGCTCGTGGCGTTGTTTCGTCCACCCGACTTGAGATTCGAGTACAGACGCTCGAACGGATCGGCTTCCGCGAGGTTGGCGGAACCTGTTGCCATGTCGAAGTCGCGGTCGGCGTACAAACGCTTGACGACGTCGGCAACCGAGTTGACGTACTCGATCTGGAAATCGAAACCGACGGCGTTGGCCATCGACTGCAGTGCGAGAGCCATCGCCTGCGCCGAATTCTCCTGCAGCGTCAGGTATGTGATCTTGCCGTCGTAACCGTCAGCCTTGGCCTCGTCGAGAAGCTGCTTCGCCTTGGCGGTGTCGACGCCGATCGGAGCGACGTCGTTATGCCAGCGGGAGGTGTCCTGGAAGATGACCTGTCCGGGCAGACCCTTGCCCTCGTTGAGTCGGTTGTCGAGTGCGACGGGATCGGTTGCGAGCGCCAATGCCTGACGGATGCGCACGTCGGCACCGGGACGGCCGGGTGCCGTGTTGACCAGCGACAGGTACGACAGCGACGGAATGTCGACGAAGCCCGGGTAGCCGGAGTCGATCAGATCCAGCACGTTCGGTAGCGAACGCATGTATGCGACGTCCGTGCCGCCGCTCTTGAGCGATTCGGTGGTGGACTGCGAACCGACAATGCTGATCAACCGCAGCTTGTCCACGTTCGGGGCACCGTCGAAGTAGTCCTCCCGAGCGTCGAGGATCAATTCCTCGTTGGGAGCGAACTTCTCGAGGGTGAAGGCACCCGCGCCGATCGGGGTGAACTGATCACCTTGCTGGGCGCTCGGCGCGACAATCATGCCGGGGCCCGTCGAGAGCAGTGACTCGATACCGGTCCACGGGTCGACAAGATTGAAGACGACCGTCGACGCGTCCGGGGTGTCGACCGACGCGACCTTCGACGCGTACAGACTCGACTGCGGTCCCTTGTTGGTGACGTAGCGATTGAGGCTCGCCGAGACGGCCGCCGAATCCACCGGCGTCCCGTCGCTGAACTTCACACCGTCACGCAGTTCGAGGGTCCACGTCTTGAAGTCGGAACTCGGCTCCATCGACTCTGCGAGCTTCGGAACGAATTCCTTGGACGCCGGGTCGTACCGCAGGAGCGTGTCGTAGATCGCGCCCAACTCCGAACCGGCGACCGAACCGGCGATCTGAGTCTTCGCCGGATCGAGATTGGTGACGGCGGAGTACCCGCTGAACGTGAGGGTGCCGCCCTTGACCGGATCGCCCTCGCCGGACTGCTCGTTGACCGGGCCGATGGACAATCCCGAACCGGAGTCCGGTGCGTCGCCGCTCCCACCCCCGTTCCCGCTGTCAGCGCACGACGAGACGAACAGGCCGGCGGAGACTGCCAGCGCGACGGCGGCAACCTTGCGGTGACCGCGCCGAGAACTGCGACTCATTCAAAACCTCCAGGTCAGAAACTGTGATGTGAAGCATTGTCGAGACAGTTTGTGACTTAAGGCACAGGTATTAGTCGCAGGTCCCGCTCAGTGGAATGAAGCGCGACGATTGGTCAGTTTTCGAGCGACATTCGCAGGTCAGACCCTTAGCGAAGGTCAGGAATTCATTCTGATTCAGGCGCCTTTCAACGGATGAATCGCCGGAGCGCCGTCGAGAAGTGGTCCGGCAGCGGCCAGCGCGGCCTGCAGATGCGGGGACTGCATGTGAGCGTCCAACTCCTCCTGCCCGCGCCAAGTTTCGATCGTGACGAACGTGCCGGGCGCAGCCGCTGACTCGAACAACTCGTACGACACACAGCCGTCCTCGGACCGACTCGCCTCCGCGAGAGTTGTCAGAGCCGATCGGACGTCGTCCTCGGAACCGGACTTGGCCGGGATGGTTGCAACTACACGAAGCTCGCTCATCGGATACCTTTCGCAGAGGGGAAGTCAGCTAGAGACACACGCCACAAACGTACACACGAAAAGGGCAACCAATGGGGCTACTCAAGGACGTCACCGGCTGGCGACGCGGAACGAAGTTGCAGCGTCGACTGCGCGATCTCACCGGCACGCTGGTGGTGATCACCGGTGCGGGCAGCGGCATCGGGCGTGAAACGGCCCTCGCCTTCGCCGCCCAGGGAGCTATCGTCGTAGTCTCCGACATCAATCTCGAAAGCGCGCAGGACACTGCGGCACTTGTAAACATCCCTTCGCAAGCCGGCGGCGCCGAAGCAGTGTTCGGTGGCGGTGCCCACGCCTATCAGGTGGACGTGTCCGACGAACAGGCCGTGATTCGGTTCGCGGAGACCGTCGCGGCACATCACGGCGTACCGGACATCGTCGTCAACAACGCCGGAATCGGGTTCTCCGGGACATTCGCCGACACCGAGCAGCGCCAGTTCGAGCGCGTCATGGACATCAACTTCTGGGGAGTTGTCTACGGCTGCCGGGCATTTACCCCAATGATGATCGACCGGGGAACAGGAGGGCACGTCGTCAACCTGTCCTCGGCCGCCGCGTACACACCACAGAAGGCCCTCACCGCGTATTCGACAAGCAAAGCAGCGGTATTCATGCTCTCGGATTGCCTACGGGCAGAGCTGCTTCCACACGGCATCGGCGTCAGCACCATCTGCCCCGGCCTCGTTCACACGAACATCCTCAAGACCACCGAGTTCGCCGGGACCACCGCCGAGGAGCAGCTCGAGAACCAGACCAAGGTCGACAACTTCTACCGCAAGCGCAACTTCACGCCTGACCGAGTCGCCAGTGCCATCGTGAAAGCGGTTCGCACGAACAAGGCCGTCGTACCCGTGACCGTCGAAGCCAAGCTCGGACGCACGATCAGCCGGTTGTCTCCCGGGTCGATGCGCGTCGGAGCTCGGTTCGAGATCTAGGTCAGCTTCCGAAACTCAGGCTGCCCGTGAAACCCTGCTGCACATCGGCTTCCGAACGGGGAAGAACCTCGTAGGTGCTGGCGTACTGGCCACTGAAACCGGTGACGGTGATCGGGCGTCCGACGGCGACGGCATCGAGGTCGATTCCGGTCTGGGTGTTGACGAAGATGACGGTGTTTCCCTCGGCGCCCGAGACCAGGATCTTGTGGCCGTACGGCAGATCGTCGACGACGGGTCCGCTCACGATTCCGGACACCGTCACGAGACGACCTTCACTGCCCTCACCGATTGCATTGAGGGGCAGTCGCGCCGGGCTGATCTGGGTAGTCGTGCCGATTACCTCGACGGCAGTCGGGCGAACGACGAGCAGGCCTTCCTGATCCGCGAGGACTCCGGTGACCTGAACCCGATCGCCGAGAACAACCCCGGAATTGTTCGGATCGCTGATGTAAATGCCCGAATTGCCACTCTGGAGACCAAAGCCCTTGTCGTAGAAGCTGGATTCGAACACTCCGGACGGCGTAGTCGCGGTTCCCACGACGGTGACCGTCGTTCCGATGGCCTGCGCACGGGCTGCCGCGATGGAGTCCGCGGACACCTCACCGACAACTGCTGCCGGCTCCGCCGTCGCTGCAGTACCGACAAACATGGTGGCTGCGGCCGCAACTGCCAGTGCCGTCACACCCCGGCGCAGGACCGGACCGGCAAGAACGCTGTCTCGAAACATGTTTGAGGACTCCCCTGTGATTTCGTGGCCGCGCAGGTGCTCCTGATGGAGTGCCGCCTTCGCCCACCCTGAGGCACAGGTTATTACAGGTCGGACGCCGCAGCGGTGGTGACATTCCGTCACCACCGCTGCGTCTAGGCTTCCGATTTTTCAGGAACCGGAGCTTCCGGACGAACCGCTCGAGCCACTGGAACCGCTGGATCCTGTTCCGCCGCCGAGATCGTCGAGAGGATCGCTACCGGTGAGGCCGCCCGGGTACAGGTAGGCGTCGGAGATCGTGCTGAGCGAGGTTCCGGACGTGGCCGGTACCTTTGCTCGCCAGTTGACGATCGGGTTCAGCACTCCGAACGGTCCGCAACCACTGGCGGCGGGCAGCGCGAAGCCGGTTGCCTCGTTCCCGACCGGGCTCACCTTCAGCGCAGTCGACGGCAGCACCGTGTAGGTCGGTACCACCGACGGGTCAGGCGCGAGACGAAGATTCACCGGCGCCGCCGCGGAACCCAGGTAGCAGTTGTCACCGAGGAACGCGTTGTTGATCTTCATCCGCACCGGGATGCTCAGATCCATGTCGGTGATGATTCCGTTGAGGGTCGGCGCAGCCGTTGCCTCCACTTCGGCCGTTACTGCGGCCAGGCCGAAGAGATTGCCGAACGGAAGATCGATTCCCAGGACTCCACCCGGAACGGTCAACGGCTTGGAGTAGACACCGTTGTGTCCGTCGTCGCGCGGGAGAAGAACGGTGGACTCACCTTCACCGGAGCCGGCCTCGGCGGCGATGATCATGTCGCCTTTTCCGATCGGGAGGTTGAAGCCGTTGTTGTCGAAGGTTCCGCTCTGAACCACAACCGACACACAGGATTCGGCAGTAGCCGGACACACTGCGGCACCGGGTATCGAATTGTCGACCGGATCCTGAGCCGAGGCCATCGGCGCCGCGAACGCGAGGACCGCACCTGCGGTACCTGCAATGACGGCCACGCGCGTGCCGAGACGTCTGTTGCCGTTCTTGTGAGATTTCTGCACTGATTTCTCCCTGCCGTTTATGTGATGGGGGACGAAACTCGCAGTCATTGCTTGTGTTTCGACCGCCGCCGACAAGGTCTTTGCGGTGTGCTCCTACTCACAAGTAACAACTGAACAGATGTATATCACAGGACTTCGACTTAAAAACAGGGCAAAAGGGAGTTTCCTTAAAACGGACAAAATAAGCGGTACGGTGTGTAACACTCACGGGTGATGAACACGAATAGACTGGTCCTCTGCGTCGCGGCAGCGGGCCTACTCCTCAGCGGCTGCAGCAGCCAATCCGACAGCGACGCAGCGGAATCCACTACTGCTGCCACCAGCACCACAGTGGCGGCAACGTCGAGTTCGACTGCCCCCAGTACGCTTTCCGAGCTGCCGACCAGCCCGCTCGCCGCAACAACTCCGGAAGCCGCGCCGAGCGTCGTCGAATCGACGCCCCCGCCGGTCTCGCTGCCGGTAGCGCCAGCGGCCAATGCGCCGATCGACGCCCGGTCACCGGAAGAGATCGTCGCGAACGCCGGCGAGAAGGGGCAGCGGTACATCGCCGCCCTGCGTCTGGCCGGGATCCCGCCCGCCGGAATGGATTCCGCGGAGATCCTCTACGCCGACGGCACCTGCAAGGCTCTTGCCGACGGCATGCCTCGGTCCGAGGTGCTGGCGGAGTTCAACTCCGTCGGCGAGGTGTACTCACAGATCACGCCGATGTCCTCGCAGCGTATCGCCGAGATCTACGTCGACACGGCGGAGCAGACGTACTGCTGATCAGGCCTTGCCGGCCAACCAGCCGTGCAGCCAAGATGTAGCCGAATTGCCCGCGCCGTCAACGACGTAACGCGTGTAGTCGGTGTGGACCTGCGAGCCGTAGAAGTCGACCAGTTGATCGATGCGCCGCGAGTTCGCGCCCGGATCGAGCTGGGCCATCAAAGCGGGGAGACCGCCTGCGGTGATCAGATCATTGACGATCACGGCGGCCTCGTCGCGCAGCGCGAGCGCACTGGCCGGAGTGGGATCGGACGCCTGAGCCATGAATCCGGCCAGACGCATCACGAAATCGTCCTTCGGCGTCGAGCAGTACAGGTCACCGACCGCGCAGAGCGTCACCGTTTTGCCTGACAGCCAACCGAATCCACCGATGCGAGGGCCGCTGGCACCGTTACCGCCGACAGCGGGGCCGATCAGGACGTCGGACTCGGAACGACGGGGATCTGACAGCAAGCCGACGCCCTCGACGCGAGTCGGGGGGACCACGCCGATGCCGGTTCCGATCTCGGCGGCGAGATCGCCTGCCGCGTCGGCGCCCTGGCTGTATCCGACGATGGCGAAGCGAGTGTCACCGCACGAGGCGGCCATGGCGCCGATCATGCCGCGGGCATTGTCGACAGCCTGCTGCTTCGACTTGGCGTAGACGTTGGACTCCCACGGGAAGGCCGTCGCCGAGTAGGTGACGTAATCGGTGCGAACGGAGCCCGGAAGCCCGTTGGTCACCGGGGCGAGCATGCCGGCGCCGGGCCTGGTGCCCGAGGGCTCCCAGGTTCCCGGGATGGCCACGACGTACAGGCTGGGGCAGGGATCAGCCGACGCCACGGGAGCACTGACAACCGGTACCACTACTGCCGCAGCAAGTGCCGACAACACCGCAACGAGACGCCTCGCACGCATGAAACTCCCCTGTTTTACCTTCAGCAACCCATACACCACTATCGGTGCTCCGGAATCATACTGTCTGGGCGTTGTGTCTGTCCGATGCACGATTGATGAAGGTTTGTTACAGATCGTGCGAATTGCTTGCAGAAACAAAGCCGCACCCCACCGAATGCGGTGGGGTGCGGCTTTGTGAGAGCCTCTAGCGCTGCGGAGCCGCTGTCGGGTGGATCGGTGACGGAAGGGCCGTGACACCCTCGAGGTAGGTGTCCACAGCGGCTGCTGCGGAACGTCCCTCGGCGATGGCCCAGACGATCAGGGACTGGCCGCGGCCCATGTCGCCGGCCACGAACACGCCGTCGACGTTGGTGTTCCACTTCGACGTGCGGGCGACGTTGCCACGCTCGTTCAAGTCGACACCGAGATCGGTGAGCAGACCCGGCTTCTCGGGACCGACGAAGCCCATGGCCAGGAGCACGAGATCGGCTTCGAGCTCGAAGTCCGAGCCCTCGACCCTCTCGAAGCGACCCGACTTCATCTCGACCTCGTGAGCCTTGAGACCGGTGACCTTGCCGTTTTCACCGACGAAGTTCTCGGTGTTGACGGAGAACAGACGCTCGCCGCCCTCCTCGTGAGCCGAAGCCACGCGGAACATGAGCGGGTACGTCGGCCACGGAGTCTGCTCGGCGCGAGTCTCCGGCGGACGCGGCATGATCTCGAACTGGTGGACGCTGGCCGCACCCTGACGGTGCGAGGTGCCGAGGCAGTCCGCTCCGGTGTCGCCGCCGCCGATGATGACAACCTTCTTGCCCTCAGCGGTGATGGTGGGAGCGTCGAGGTCACCCAACTGCACGCGGTTGGCGATCGGCAGGAACTCCATCGCCTGGTGGATGCCGTCCAGTTCGCGGCCCGGGATCGGAAGATCGCGAGCTGCGGTGGCGCCGCCGGCCAGAACCACTGCGTCGAACTGCTCACGCAGCTCGTCCGCGGTGATGTCCACGCCGACATTGACGTTGGTCTTGAAGACGGTGCCTTCGGCTTCCATCTGCTCGAGACGGCGGTCGATGTGCCGCTTCTCCATCTTGAACTCGGGGATGCCGTAGCGCAGCAGGCCGCCGATGCGGTCTGCCCGCTCGAAGACCGTCACTGCGTGACCGGCGCGGGTCAGCTGCTGCGCTGCAGCCAGACCGGCCGGACCACTGCCGACAACCGCAACCTTCTTGTTGGTGGCGTGCGCGGCGCGAACCGGCTTGACCCACCCTTCGTCGAAGGCCTTGTCGATGATCTCGACCTCGACCTGCTTGATGGTGACCGGATCCTGGTTGATGCCCAGGACACAGGACGCCTCACAGGGTGCGGGGCACAGTCGACCGGTGAACTCCGGGAAGTTGTTGGTCGCGTGCAGACGCTCGATGGCGTCGTGCCAGTGGTCCTTGTAGACCAGGTCGTTCCACTCGGGAATCAAGTTTCCGAGAGGGCAACCGTTGTGGCAGAAAGGAATTCCGCAGTCCATGCAACGGCTGGCCTGGGTCTTGAGGGTTTCCTTCGGGAACTCCTCGTAGACCTCTTTCCAGTCGAGCAGGCGCAACGGCACCGGCCGGCGAACCGGAAGTTCGCGCGACGTGTGCTTCAGGAAGCCGCTTGGATCACCCACGAGCTGCCTCCATAACTGCCTCGTCCACGTTCTTGCCATCCTTCTCTGCGGCCGCGATGGCCAAAAGAACCTTCTTGTAGTCGCGGGGCATCACCTTTGCGAAGTGACCCACCTGCTGCGACCAGTCAGCGAGGATGCGCGTGGCAACCTCGGAGCCGGTTTCGTCGCGATGACGTTCGATGGCGCCCTTCAACCAGGTGAAGTCGTCGCCCGAAAGATCCTCGAGGTCCACCAGTTCGGTGTTGAGGTTCTTCTCGAATGCCTTGTCGGGGTTGTAGATGTACGCGACGCCACCGGACATGCCGGCGCCGAAGTTACGTCCGGTGGCTCCGAGGATGACCACCTTTCCACCCGTCATGTACTCGCAACCATGATCGCCCACACCCTCGACGACGGCAGTGGCGCCGGAGTTACGGACTGCGAAGCGTTCGCCGACGACACCGCGAAGCAGAGCCTCGCCGCTGGTGGCGCCGAACAGGATGACGTTGCCACCGATGATGTTGTCTTCGGCGACAAAGCCTTCCGCTGCATCGAGCGGCGGGCGTACGACGATGCGTCCACCCGAGAGGCCTTTGCCGACGAAGTCGTTGGCGTCGCCGTGCAGGCGCAAGGTCATACCGCTGGGCACGAAAGCACCGAAGCTGTTACCGGCGGAACCGGTGAACGTGATGTCGATGGTGCCGTCGGGCAAGCCCTCTCCACCGAACGCCTTGGTGACCTCGTGGCCGAGCATGGTGCCGACCGTGCGGTTGACGTTGGTGATCGCGGACTCGAAAGAGACCGCCTCACCCTTGTCGAGTGCGTTGCGGGCCGAAACGATCAACTGCTGATCGAGCGCCTTGTCGAGACCGTGATCCTGCGTGCCGGTGCAGTGGACGTCCTGGTCCATGAACGCGGACTCGACCTGGGTCAGGATCGGCGACAGATCGAGATTGCCTGCCTTGCTTCCCTTCCAGTGATCGAGAGCGCGCGTGGTGTCCAGCATGTCGACCTGGCCGACGGCTTCGAGCAGCGTGCGGAAGCCGAGTTCCGCGAGAAGCTCGCGAACCTCTTCGGCGATGAACATGAAGAAGTTCTCGACGAATTCCGGCTTGCCGCTGAAACGCTGACGCAGCAACGGGTTCTGCGTCGCGACACCGACGGGGCAGGTGTCGAGGTGGCAGACGCGCATCATGATGCAGCCCGAGACCACCAGCGGTGCGGTGGCGAAACCGAACTCCTCGCCGCCGAGCAGGGCAGCGACGACGACGTCGCGACCCGTCTTGAGCTGGCCGTCGACCTGCACGACGATGCGGTCACGGAGACCGTTGAGCAGCAACGTCTGCTGGGTCTCGGCGAGGCCGAGTTCCCAGGGTGCGCCCGCATGCTTGACGGAGGTCAGCGGGGTGGCACCGGTGCCACCGTCGTGACCGGAGATCAGAACGACGTCGGCATGTGCCTTGGAGACACCGGCCGCGACCGTTCCGACGCCGACCTCGGAGACCAGCTTCACGTGGATGCGGGCCTGCGGGTTGGCGTTCTTCAGGTCGTGGATCAGCTGAGCGAGATCCTCGATCGAGTAGATGTCGTGGTGCGGCGGCGGCGAAATCAGCCCGACGCCAGGCGTGGAGTGCCGAACCTCGGCCACCCACGGGTACACCTTGTGCGCCGGAAGCTGGCCGCCCTCACCGGGCTTGGCTCCTTGCGCCATCTTGATCTGGATGTCGGTGCAGTTGCTCAGGTAGTGCGAGGTGACACCGAAGCGGCCCGACGCGACCTGCTTGATGGCACTGCGACGCAGATCGCCGTTCTCGTCCGGCGTGAAGCGCGACGGATGTTCGCCGCCCTCACCGGAATTGGAGCGGGCGCCCAGACGGTTCATCGCGATGGCGAGAGTCTCGTGAGCCTCGGCGGAGATGGAGCCGTAGCTCATCGCACCCGTCGAGAAACGCTTGACGATCTCGCTGGCCGGCTCGACCTCGTCGATCGAGATCGACGGCCGCTTGCCGATGTTGAAGTCGAACAGACCACGCAGAGCGGCAAGGCGCTCCGACTGGTCGTTGACCATGGTCGTGTACTCCTTGAACACCTCGTACTGACCTGTGCGAGTTGCGTGCTGGAGCTTGAAGACCGTGTCCGGGTTGAACAGGTGGTACTCGCCTTCACGACGCCACTGGTACTCGCCGCCGACCTCGAGCTCGCGGTGAGCGCGCTCTTCGGGACGATCGAGGTACGCGATGCGGTGACGTGCTTCGACGTCGGCTGCGATCTGGTCGAGGCCGATGCCACCGAGCTGCGACTGCAGACCGGTGAAGTACTCGTCCGTCAACTCCTGCGAGAGGCCGATGACCTGGAACAGCTGAGCACCGGTGTACGACGCGAGCGTCGAGATGCCCATCTTGGACATCACCTTCAGGACACCCTTGCCGGCTGCCTTGATGTAGTTCGCGATGCCCTTCTCGAGGGTCAGACCCTCGAGCTCGCCGTTCTGCAGGAACTCGTCGATGGTCTCGAAAGCCATGTACGGGTTGACCGCTGCGGCACCGAAGCCGATGAGGAGCGCCATGTGGTGCACCTCGCGGGCGTCGCCGGCCTCGACGATGAGGCCGACCTTGGTGCGCGACTTCTCACGAACCAGGTGGTGGTGCACAGCCGAGGTGAGGAGCAGCGACGGGATCGGTGCGTAGTCCTCGGTGGACTCACGGTCCGAGAGCACGACGATGCGTGCGCCACCCTCGATTGCCTGCGAGACCTGGTACTTGATGCCCTCGAGCGCACGACGGATGCCGTCGCCGCCTTCCTTGACGGGGTACAGGCCACGGATCACGACGCTGCGGAAGCCCGGGAATTCGCCGTCGTCGTTGACGTGAACGAGCTTCGACAGGTCGTCGTTGTGCAGGATCGGCTGCGGGAGCGCAATCTGCTTGCAGGAGTCCGCATTCGGGTGCAGCAGGTCACCCTCGGGGCCGATGGTCGCGCCGAGGCTGGTGACAACCTCTTCACGGATCGCGTCGAGAGGCGGGTTGGTGACCTGAGCGAAGAGCTGCGAGAAGTAGTCGAACAGCATCCGGGGACGTGACGAGAGCACGGCGATCGGAGTGTCGGTACCCATCGAGCCCAGTGCCTCGGCACCGGAGAGAGCCATCGGCTTGACCAGCAGGTTGACCTCTTCGTTGGTGAAACCGAAGAGCTGCTGACGCAGCACGACGCGCTCGTGCGACATGTACGTGTACGGACGGTCCGGCAGGTCGTCCATGTGGATCAGACCTTCGTCGATCCACTGCTGGTACGGGTGCTCGGCAGCGAGTTCGTTCTTCAGTTCCTCGTCGCTGATGACCCGGCCCTGCGCGGTGTCCACGAGGAACATGCGGCCGGGCTGGAGGCGGACCTTGCGGACCACGGTGGACGGATCGATCGGCAGAACGCCGACCTCCGACGCCATGACGACGAGGCCGTCTTCGGTGATCCACAGACGCGACGGACGCAGACCGTTGCGGTCCAGCACGGCGCCGATGACGGTGCCGTCGGTGAAGCACACCGACGCCGGTCCGTCCCAGGGCTCCATGAGAGCCGAGTGGTACTCGTAGAACGCCCGACGAGCGGGGTCCATGCTCTCGTGCTTCTCCCAGGCTTCCGGGATCATCATGAGAACTGCGTGCGGCAGGCTGCGGCCAGCCAGGTGCAGCATCTCGAGCACCTCGTCGAAACGAGCGGTGTCACTGGCACCCTGGGTGCAGATCGGGAAGATCTTGTCCAGGTTCTCGCGGCCACCGAAGACGTCGCTGTCGATGAGGGACTCGCGAGCGCGCATCCAGTTCTCGTTGCCCGTGACGGTGTTGATCTCACCGTTGTGAGCGACCCGGCGGAACGGGTGCGCCAGCGGCCACGACGGGAACGTGTTGGTGGAGAAGCGCGAGTGGACCAGGCCCAGTGCGCTCTCGACACGATCGTCCTGCAGGTCGAGGTAGAAACCCTTGAGCTGCGGGGTGGTGAGCATGCCCTTGTAGACGAACGTCTGGCCGGACAGGCTGGGGAAGTACACGGTCTCGCTACCCGGGCCACCCTTGCCGGCGCCTTCGGAGCCGAGTTCGTGCTCGGTGCGCTTACGCACCACGTATGCACGACGCTCGAGATCCATGCCGGTGTACTTGTCACCCTCGGAGCCGATGAAGATCTGACGGAACGTCGGCATCGCGTCGCGCGCCAGTGCGCCCAGCGAGGAGTCGTCGGTTCCGACCTCGCGCCAGCCGAGAACCTTCAGGCCCTCTTCGACGACGATCTTCTCGACTGCAGCAGCAGCCTCGTGTGCATCGGCATCGCCCTGCGGGAGGAATGCGATACCGGTTGCGTACGCGCCTTCGGCGGGCAGCGCGAAGTCCACGACAGCTCGGAAGAACTTGTCGGGAACCTGCAGCAGAATGCCCGCACCGTCACCCGTGTTGGGTTCTGATCCGGCAGCGCCGCGATGCTCGAGGTTGACCAGAGCGGTGATCGCCTTTTCGACGATGTCCCTGCTGCGGCGACCATGCATGTCGACAACAAATGCGACTCCACAGGAGTCGTGCTCATTGGACGGGTGATAGAGGCCCTGGGGGCCTGGAAGTTGCTTCATACCCAGCCTTCGTATGCCATAAAGATGCACCGACGACCAGCAGCGCTGATGGCCATCAACTTGCAATGCAAGTCCTTCAAAGCACCGACACGACGATGTGTTCGGTACCACCGAAGTAGCCGCCCTGCGCAGACGCGATGGTGTGCGTTCTGGCACCCGGCGACGTGAGTCTTCGGTCAGTTGAAACTTTTGTGAGTCAACCGTGTAACGAAAACGATAATTCAGAACCCCGGCACGGGCGCAACTAAGGTAGCCCTATAATTGCTCTGAACTGCGGCGATGCAGGGAGCCAGAAGGCCCCTCGACAGATTCCGGAGCTGCGTCTGTGCAGAGAAGTTCCGATTCACAGGATACCGAATCCGCAGGAAACAGGCGCGATGGGCGATAAATGCAACAACTGGCCGCAGCGATAAGAATCAGCTGCGGCCAGTGCGCCTCGAACTGTAACAAAAGTTGATCGATCAACCAAGGTCTAGGCCTGAATTGTTTGCTCGCAGAATGCCATCGCTGTAATTTCCGTAGGCTCACCCTTGAGAAGACGGGTGGCGAAGAGCAAATGACAACAGCAGCAGTGGTGGGCAGTGGCCCCAACGGCCTCGCGGCGGCGATCGAACTCGCCCGCGCCGGAATCGACGTCCATGTCATCGAAGGTGCGGACCAGATCGGCGGCGGTACCCGCAGCAGCGAATACATAGTCGACGGACTCGTCCACGACGATTGCTCCGCCTTCCATCCCACAGCTTTGGCTTCTCCATACTTCAAGGCCCTCGACCGCGAATTCGGGCTCGCCAAGCACGGCCTGACGTGGCTGTGGCCCGAGATCGATCTGGTCCATCCACTCGACGACGGCACCGCCGGGGTTCTCTGGCGCGACATCAACCGGACCGCTGAAGGGCTGGGTGCCGACGGTAAGCGCTGGCTCGACGTCTTCGGATACCTATCCGAGAACTTCGACGAGTTGGTGCAGGACGTCTTCCAGCCGATCGTCCACGTCCCGAAGCACCCGCTGATGCTCGCGCGTTTCGGGACGGGCGCTCTGCTTCCCGCGACGGGTTTCGCGCGGATGTTCAAGACCCCACAAGCGCGGGCGCTGTTCGGCGGCGTCGCGGCGCACATGTTCGGGACGCTCACCCTTCCTCTGTCCAGCGCTGTCGGCTCGATGCTCACTGCTGGAGCCCATGCTCACGGTTGGCCTGTGGCACAAGGTGGTTCGGGGTCAATTGCTGCGGCGCTCGCCTCGATTCTGCGCAGCCTCGGTGGCACCATCGAAACCCGGAACTGGGTCACCAACTACTCCCAGATCGCCGGTTACGACATCGTGATGCTCGACATCGCACCAGACGCTGCCGGTCGTCTGCTCGACGGCCGGCAGCCCGACCGCATTGCACGGGCCTACCGCAAATTCCGCTACGGCACCGCCGCCTACAAGGTCGACTACGCCGTGCGCGGTGATTCCGACGGGAGCGTCGTGCCGTGGACGAATCCGCATGCCCGCAAGGCTGGCACCCTGCATCTGTCCGGGACGATTTCGCAAACTGCTGCTGTCGAACGCCAGACCGTGCGGGGTCAGATGCCGGACAAGCCCTTCATTCTGTTGGGCCAGCAATTCTTGGCCGACCCTTCCCGTTCCGTCGGAGACATCCATCCCGTGTGGGCGTATGCGCATGTGCCGCATGGCTATCCGGGCGACGCGACCGATGTGGTCACGCGTCAGATCGAGCGCTTTGCGCCGGGGTTTCGGGACCGGATCGTGGGCGTCCACGTGCGCAATGTGCCGCAGATGCAGGCGTACAACCCCAACTACGTGGGCGGCGACATCTCCGCGGGGGCGAACACGGCGCGGCAGATCATCGCGCGCCCCCGGTTCGGGCTCAACCCCTATGCCACCGGGGCCCCGGGCGTGTACCTCTGCTCGTCCGCAACTCCCCCTGGCGGCGGCGTCCACGGGATGGGTGGGTTCAATGCTGCGCGGGCGGCGCTTCAATCCACGCTGATCCCATAATCAGTTGCGACACCCCTCAAACCAGATGCGTAGCCTTGCCCCACTGCTCGAAACTTCCATACCCCGGCGCGTCGATACAACTCCCCGACGAGCAACGCAGTTTCAGTCGTAAGTCCGTCGATCGGAAAGTTGATCACCGTCCGACCAGTGTCAAGATCGACCACGGTCGCATGGAGGCCATGAAGACTCGAGAACTGCCCATGATCGACCGATCCGACAATCACTATCTTCTCGGTATAACTCTCCGCTCGGGGTAGATCAATCCGGATGGAATCACGACCGGCATTGCCGTTCTCCACCTGGCGGCACTCGTAGCTAACAGCGCCGGTGGGATGTACCGACTGGTTGTAGAAGACAAAATCAGCATCCGATTGCACTCTCTCGTTCGCGCCGAGAAGTAGGGCCGACGTGTCCACATTGGCTTCGACAGGATTGCCGTGCCACGCAAGCGAGACACGAATCTGCATCGTCCCGACTGGAGTGTTCGAACCTTTGGTCAACGTCAAGACGTTTGGAACAATGGATGTCTCGCCTGAGTACAGGAACCTCCCTCGGTCGAGGACGCGCTCCGTCGCAGCCTGTACGTCCGCCAATGACGGAGGCGAACACAGCGGTTTGATCAAGATGATGTGTTCGTATTCGACACCGATCAGGCAATCACCCAGATCAATACCACGCAAGCTCTCCGGAATCTGCCCGTTCTCCGACGGTCCGAGCACGAGAAAGATGGAGTGTTTATCTCTCCACGGCGCAAAATACACATTCGAAATACCCGCCGGGGATGGCACGTCCTTCTTGTAGTTGTCACCGTCGACAGAATCCCACCCGTTCTCCGACAACTCACGCTTGAAAGCCCACGAAAGCTCGAACGGTCCGTGGTCGTGAGGTCTGAGATGTTGAAGACCTGGAAGATGCCAAATACGACGGTGAACCGATCGGGCGAAGATTTCAGCAAAGGTGCTGGGCACCAGCGTTTTCTGTGCCAACGCCGTGAACCAAGGTGCCCCCAGAGCGTCAAGGGGATTAACGAATTCGCGGAGCACCCGACCAGAATCGGCATCCGGCAGAACCGTAACGATGATCGCGGAACTGTCTGCACTCTCGATCCCGAACCACAACACGTTCTCGATGCTCGGGAAGGACCCGAGCCATCCACCATCTGTCGCCGAACTGCGGAAAGCGGGAATAACTCCGGCAACGGCTGTGAAGCAACTGGCCAGATCTGACGAACCGTAGACGACAAGGCTCAGACCTACGTTTGACATAAGCCCGAACGCCATCTGTATCGGGTCATTCTCGCCGAGGCCCGGGTCACTCAACCCAGCCGTATCGCTCGAGTCCGGAGACATAATCGGTAGGCCGTCAGGAGTGGCATTCCCGGATTTCGAAAAGCGCCCTTCTCGTGCCATCGCCTCGAAAGTCTCGGCCATTTGCGGTCCGACCAGGATACCACCGATATGTTCCGACACCGCAACACCTTTGGCGGCGCAATGAGTAAAGTAGTTCCAGATCTCGTCACGTTCGGGCCCGGGACGAGACATGATCGCCCTGATCGCTTCCGCACTTTCCGGAAGATGCTTTACGGCGAGCGATTCCACAATGTTGACAATGGCCTGGACAACCTTGTCGATATCGATGTCATTGGAACTTCCCGCATAGCTGTCGGCCAATGCCTGTGCCACGTCTGACAATCCCGGTCGCAGGCTTTGATGGGTCGCCCAGTTCGGAACGGCCGCTATTCGTTCCGTAGCCCAATCGATGGTCGGCGCCTTCGTTCGAGAGAACAGTCCCATGATGTACAGCCCTTCTGATCCTGCTACAACCGAGCCTCGGACTCTCCTTCGAGTGCTGCGAGTTTCCTCAACAACGTCCATCGTTTCGTTACAACGCGGTCACAGGAAGATACGATCCCCGAACGAGTTGTCCACTTCGACATCCAGATTGACACCTCAGTGCCGCCGTCAGCAGTGGGCGAAAGGCTGATTGATACCACAGGGTTCTCCGAGTTCCACGAACTGAGCCCGAACCCTCGCGATTGGAAGTTCATCAAACCCTCGCCCTGGACGTTCTTCCATCCAACCCCACTGAAGTGGTTTTCGATTATCTGTTGAACTGTAGGGGGGTCAGCGGAATGCACAACGTCTATTTGCTGTTTGGCGTAGGCACCGAGAACGAAGCTCAAGATCACGAGACCCACGATGAACACGAGGAGAAACCAGAAGACCGCTGCCCCACCTATTGCAATTGTCCCGAAAAATCCTGCTACCAAAACGATCACAATCAGCAGAAAGATCTGCATCGAACTTCCTCTCACCTAATGCGCGACGGCCCTGGCAGGCTACTTCCAGTACCCACCGTGCTCATTGCACGTGGAGCCGGTGTTGTTGCACTTGCTGCACGTGAGCTTTCCAAACATGCCGCTCGCTCGTCCTCCATTGCACGACGAGCAGTCATGAACTGGTCGCTGGCACTTCCTACAATTCGCCATGTCGAGTTCCTTTCCTTTGAAGTGGCGTTCACAACCATGCATGACTCGGACGTCTCGCTCATATAGTCCGTTTGAACGACAGGCCGCAAAACAACCCTCCGAGATGCTCCGGGGGTTCGGTCTTCTCGGTGCACGGCGACAACACATCTCGCCACACGAGAGGAATATGTCCATGTATTCGACCAGGCCATCAGCAACTTCACCCGGCTCCGAACATGCTCTGGCTACCTTCCGGCACGCCGTCGAGAACGTGCCCGCCTATACGAAATTCTTGTCGGCACAAGATTTCGATCCCGAGTCGGTGCGTTCGGTCGAAGACTTTGCCAATGTTCCGGCAACAACAAAAGGGAACTACGTCGCAGCTTACGACCTGAACGAACTCATGCGTCGTGGAGACGTCACCGGAGCACGAATCTGGTCGTCAAGCTCCGGATCGTCGGGTCAGCCGACGTATTGGGCTCGCTCCGATGTGTCTCTGACCCACAGTGTTCAGCTTCACGCACGCATCATGCGGCAATTCGGTGCGGACAAGCGATCGACGCTGCTCGTCGTGTGCTTCGCGATGGGTAATTGGATCGGAGGAACTTATACGTTGCGCGCGGCCGAGGAACTGAACCAGAGAGGGTTCCCACTGTCCGTTGTCGCTCCGGGTGTGGATGTCGAGACTGTTCGCCAAAACGTCGCCACTCTGGGCAAACACTATGAGCAGGTTGTCATTGCCGGTTATCCACCGTTTGTGCGCGATGTTCTGGACGGCGCAGATGCGGCGGTCTTGGGCCAGGATCTGAAGCTGCTGCTCGCCGGCGAGAGCATCGGGGAATCATGGCGAGACGGAATTCTGGATCTGATCGGAAAGTGGGGGCGGACAGAGGACGTGTGCCTTGTCTACGGGACGGCCGACGCGGGGATGATGGGGCACGAAACGCCGACGTCGATTTCCTTGCGCCGTCTCGCCCTCGAACACCGCGATGTCGACGAGGCTCTGTTCGGTGGTGCCGCCGCGTCATCGACTCTCGTCGAGTACGACCCCGCCTTTCGCTACACGGAAATCGATGCCGACGGTCGTCTGCTGTTCACAGTCGACAATTCGATTCCATTGGTCCGATACAGGATCAACGATGTGGGCCGGATCTTGAGTCCACACACCCTCGGCGTGAAACTGTCCGAACTCGGGCACCGCATGGATCTTCGAACATCCTCCGACGAAGCAGGTTTCATTGTTCTCCAACGTCGCGCCGATGTAGCGGTGTCGTTCTACGCAGTCAATATCTATCCCGAACCGGTTCGTGTAGCCCTATCTCACCCACAGTTAGGCGACACGATCACGGGAAAGTTCATTCTCGCTCGACGATCCGGCATCGACCTTCGCGATGTGCTCGAGCTGAGGGTCGAGTTGCGCCACGACACGGCTGCACAAGAGCGAGCTACGACAGAGAACGAGCAACTGATTTGCCGAAAGGTGGTCGAAGCTCTCTCATCGTCCAGCAGCGAATACCGCGAACTACTGCAAATTCTCGGAGAACGGGCATTGCCCCGTGTGAGTTTTCATCTATTTGGCAGCACTGACTTTCAATACGAGATCAAACAGACCCAGGTGGAAAAGGTGAGCGCATAATGATCGAAATACTGCATCCAACAGAAGATTCCGCACGTATCAGGACACTGATGGCTGCGGATTCGGGCCTCCGGTTCGTCGATGCGTGGAGTACTGCACGCTCCGAACTTTCCGCCATCGATTCATTCGGCGACGCGGACCGACGCGACTGGGACGATGACCGCGTCGTCGAGTGCGCGAGTCGCTACATCCTGTACCCATGGCGATCAACGCTGGTCCGGTTGCCTGACGCAGAAAACTTCTACCGACTTCGCACCGCTCGAAACCGCTACTTGCTCGACGACGACGAGCAACACACATGGGGCGGGGCACTTATCGGGGTTGCCGGACTCAGCGTTGGATCCTCGGTCGTCTCCGTGTGTTCCTTGACGGGCGCGCGTCGTTTTCGCATCGCAGATCCTGACACATTGGGGCCAAGCAATCTCAATCGCCTAGCTGCGTCCGTCTGCGACTTGGGCGAGCCGAAGGTGACTCTTTCGCAAAGACGTCTACTCGAAGTCGATCCCTATACCCAGGTAGATTCCGTCCCTGACGGGTATTCCGAATCCGCTTCGGACAAGTTTTTGGGCGGTGAAGATACCGAGCGTCTATCGGTATTGGTGGAAGAGATGGACGACCTGGCGATGAAGATCGCCATTCGCAAGCAGGCGCGGGAAAAGCGCATACCCGTCATCATGGCGACTGACAACGGCGACAACGTCATTCTCGACGTCGAACGCTTCGATCTCGATGCTGACTATCCTCTGTTCCACGGTAAGGCCGGCGAACTGGCCGGATTGAATGACCAAGAACTCAACGACCCCGCGAACCGCGCTCGGATCGCCAATGCGATCGTCGGATGCCACGTCACCCCGCGAACTCGTTTCTCGCTCACCGAAGTCGGACGGACTTTGCCCTCCTGGCCGCAACTCGGTACTGCCGCCACAGCGGCCGGATCCGTAGCAGGGCTGGCCGCGCGCCTGCTGGTGTGCGGTGCGGACCTACCCTCACGTCGATACCGCGTCGATCTTGACAAGATTCTACTCGGCGATGCTGCCAACTCGACTAGTCGCTGGAACGAACTCGACGAATACTCGTTCACATCCCTCATGGAGAATCGCTGATCACGGGAATCGACATCTGGGCGGACCATATAGAAGCAGTCCACTGATGAAACTCGCCACGGGATCGAGTTCTGCCCTCGACCGAGCCAACACCCCATATCGTCAATTTTTGAGAGTATCCGCTATCTCGGGAGTTCATTCGCAGCCACCACGTGGAGTGACCCCGCGACGGTTCTCCATTCTCATTGAATCTCGAATGCTGGCTTGGCCACCATGCCCCCCCGATCGAAAGGACGCGCATTGAGCACTCCCATCTCCCATACAAATGATCCGGGTTTGAGCTCACGCGAGAAAGAGGTACTACTCGCCTGGATTCAGTGCGCTTCCAAGTCGGTCGTCTCACGACGATTGTTCATCGCGCCGGGAACAGTCAACACTCACCTGACTCGGATTCGTTGTAAATACGATGAAGTCGGCAGAACGGCATCTACAAAGAGTGCGTTACTGGTACGCGCATTGCAGGACGGGTTGATCGCGATCGACGAACTCTGACGATTCGCAGGGGTCTCGCGTCGGTCCATCAGTGGATACACACCACGATCGTCGAGACCTAGGGTTGAGCGCGCAGCGTACAACCCTAGGTCTGCTGCCTCACAGGGAGCGGTCTTCGATGGGCGACTACGGTGATACGGCTGATCCGCGATGGTCGATCTACATGGTGGCCAAGATCCCCGAATACACCGAAGTGCGAGATGAAGTTCTGCGTCACTGTCGATCTCGACAAGCGAGCATCGACGGTGACCGTCTGCTACATGCAGTCGTATCTGCATCATGGCAATGCCTGCGCGAGTTGTCGATCGGGCGGCGGGACATCACGTGGGAAGCTTTGTGCCTGCTTCGTGCCAATCCCGATTTCGACCATCAGAAACTGGCCGCATACCTGAGCACCAAGGGTGCTGCAGGGATCGCTGTCAACGACAAGCTGTGCACCTACCTAACCCACGTGGTTCCCCGGAGACTCGCAGCCCTGGTCGACTGCGGAAACTTCGACCTAGATTGAACTCGAATGCGCCGACTTTGCAATAGGTTCGGCGGGGCGGGCGTCTGCAACTGTGTGGGTCAGCGATGCCCAGACGATTGGGGAATAGGCGAGTTCACCCGAGCTGGATTCCCACTCCCGCAACCGGCTTCGTTGCCACTTGGCTACAGCCTCAACCGGATTAGCTTGATTGTGTGCGCGGTCAACGCTGAGCGCCAGGTCAGCCGTGGGAAGCACCGATCGTCTTACCCCTCCGATTCTGTGGAATGCATCGTCGGTCGGAAGTGTCCAACGGGTAGTGGTCACCAGAGAGGCACCGGAATCCAACAGAGCGACTACCAACCCAAAGGTTTCGGCAGACCGGAAGTCCACACCACCCTCGCACGCGATGAGGGCGACCCGGCAGGGAATGGGCCATATCTCGTGCCCGTAGTTCCGCCGATTCGATCCGTAACGGCGCCAGACTTTTTCGTCCGAACATTGCTGAGTTCCCAGCAGGAAATCCAGTGCGCACAGCGGCAAATGGTAGCCCTCCCGAATTGGTACCATTTCACCAGAGGCCATCGGGGGGCGCACGACCGCAGCCATTCCCCACATGCCATTACCTGATGTGCGGCCTCCCGCTGTATCAAAGAGGTGGATGGAGGCAGATCCCGGCTCGTCCGGCCTCGCGGACACATGCCCAAAGTACAACATCCTGGATCGTCCTGTTTTCAGAGCTTCTGACAATGCCACCCGGTCAAATTTTCGTGGCACCTCAGTGCTGACATCGGTGCCACCGGTCGCGGCGATTTCATCTGAAATACCGTCAAGCAATGCATTTTTCGAGAGCCCGGCAAGCGTCTGCCGAAAGCCGTGATCGAGAGCCGATGCAGGCAGAAGCGGGTCTACAATGTGAAGCGGCGGGAGGTGGTGCACGTCGTCCCAGTGCGGAGGCAGGACGCTTCGATGAGCGTGAACTGTCGCCGGCGGATCGAAGGTCACCACGGCAATGTCGAGCAGTCGCCGACGGGTGTCTACGAATAGTAGTTCCCACGGCACCCGCGCAATTCGAGGACTAGGGGTGATCCTGACGTGGATAATGCCCTGTGCATCGAACCGCTCACCGAGTTGTCGACGCAACGCTTCGGGGAGCACGGCCTCGGCGAGCAGAGCAGCCAACCGTCGCTCGCCTTCGAGAGTAGCGAACGCGCCGCTGCATAGCGCGCGTGTAGCTGCCGACTCCTTGGACTCGATCCCAGTACTCGAATCTTCCGACAACAGCGGCGCAGTCAAGGCATTGTCAAGTAAAGACACTGCTGCGAAAAGGGTTTCGCTGTCAAGACGGACGGCATGCGGCACGTTGGGCAAGTCCATCCACGTCCACGACAGATACGTGGGACCGGCATCGGCTGCCCTGACGAGGACAACCTGGGCGTCTCCGTGAGCCACCGCTACCACCGCGCTCCCCCTACAGCATCGTCGGATTCTCTACGCGCGATCAACAATTCACACAGGAGGGGATGTCCCCCCGCTTGGACATCGTTGCCGGACTCCACAGCTCGCACATAGCTCTTGATCGCCTCGATTCGCTTGGTCAACAGAACACTCAATACTGCACTGCCGTCACCTAATTCGCTTACCATATTCATCAGTGTCTCGACCGCAAATTCGGCGGCCTCCAAAGATTCCCGGATGAACCCGCGAACTGCGGACATCGCCGCTCGCCGCGTAGCGGAATCCGAAGACGAATCAACGGCATACCGTGCAGCAACTGCGGCGCGTCTCGAGCGCCATGATTCGACCATGAACCTGTCTACTTCAACCAGCGCAGTAAGGGGATCGCCCACGCGAAGATCATGTAGATCGGTAGATGCGTGGAAGACTCCGAAACATGCGTCGGCGAAGGCGTCCTCGCTCAAATCCAGCATCCCGACCAGGTTGTGCCCGTTCCACGTCATAGGAGCGGTCGACAGCAATGTCCCCGATCTGCGATCCGCCGCATAGGCCGACATCTCACACGCTTCACGACAGTTCGAATCGACACCGGGTGCCAACTGCGCCGACAGGATCACACTCCCGGATTCAGTTCCTGCCAAGAGTGTCGCCTCGAGATCCGGCGTGCCTGCGCCTCTCCAGGCGAGAATTCGTAGAGGAAGAACATGCGGATCGGAGTACCCGCTCGACACAGTGGGCCGGAGTGTTCGAACACCGCCTGCCATATCGGTGTCGACGAGACCATGCGACGCAGCGTCCACCAACTCCTCGATCCACCGTCGCAGCGTTTCGTCGTCGAATGTGGTGATTGCCTGTACTTGCGCAGCGATACCGATCATGACGTGGCCCCACGCGGTCTCCGATAGAACGTCAGCCGCTGCGAGAGAAACGATTGCCAGTTCATTTGCTGCACTGCTGGACAACTCACCCCCGAGACATTCGTCGCCAAGAATCTCCAGCGTCGGAGATGCGAGCGCAAAGCGCCCGTATGACTCGACCCTATCTCCGAGCAGGTGTCGCGAAGTAGCGTCATCGAGCATTAGAACACCCTCGTCGATCGGCGCCACCGACCAGCGAGCAATTGCTGCAGTCAACGCACGACGAGTCCACAAAGGATTTAAATGTACGGCAGCACAATATATTTCGCGCCCATTTGAAGCGCCTGCGAGACGCTCGTGGAAATCGGTTTCGGCGCATGCTCCTGACAGTGCCTGGGCGTCACTTCCCTCCGCAACGCGCCAGCGTACTACCGTCGATGTATCTGCCGCATCTACTACCACATCGATTCCGGCAGCAATCGGAACAACCACTTCTGCGACGGAAGGAGCAACGTCGCCGTCCCAGTAAAGATCACCGCCATCAACTTGGATCGGTTGCAGAGTCATCGATTCACTCATCTGTTCGTCTCCGTCAACTCGGTCCATCCGTTGCGATGCTTTCGAAGGTCCTGCAGGACTGCTGCGGATTTCTGTGCCCAGGTTTGCTCGGCGGCTTTGTGCCCGACGATTTCGATACCGTCGCTACCGAAAACATCGTCGTCGCAGATAGCCATCGCCAGGGAACCCTGCAGGAGTTGCAGAACGAGCGTGATCGATTTGTCGGGGGTTGGGGCGAGTGTGTTCGTAGGCTTATGAATGTCGAACAAGTGACGTACCATCGCCCGAGCCGCACCGCGATCGACGAACTCAGCGATTTCAGAAACAGAACCATCGGAAAGTGCCTGGGCGTCCGATGCCAAGAGGTCGAGAACGATCTCGCGTTCCCAACACGGCCACGGCCCGTCGAACGCGCCGCCCCACGGATGATTCGATTCGATCGGACTTTTCGAGACGTACGCATGCGCGCGATCGAACAGGAGTCTCATCAGTACACCCCGATAGCCGAGTGCAACGCCGATCGGGTGTACAGACGACGAAGCATGGTCACTCTCTTGTTGTGCCTCAGGGCTTGTCGACTGCCTTGCCGATTTGAAGACCTTGCGCTGCAAATCCTGCGTCGCACGATTGAGGTTCGACTTGTAGACGCGCACTACGAGGTCATCAGTGAGCTCCACCTCGTCGATGTGAAGCCGCACAAGATTTCGGCGTGCACGACGCCATGCTTCACCGACAACGTCTGAGATCGTATACAGGTTGCTCCCCTGCACCAGGGGCATTTCCGAGTCCGTAACCGCGATACCTGTCTGATCGAGATACCAGTGCAGTCTGGCATCGGCGAATTCAATTTCCTCGACTGTGGGGAGGCGGTCCGCGATGTCGGGTTCACCGTACTCATCAGTCATTCTTTCGATTGCAGCACTGAGAATTTCGAGATCCTCCTGCTCGGACACATCGGCGATTCGATCGAGATAGTCAACCAGCCTGCCGCTGTACGCGCGCACGGCCGAAGCTACTATCGCGTTCTTGAATGGTTCGGCGTCAGCGACAAAACGATCAGCGTGGCCGCGACTGGAAACGACCGCGCCACACGCTTCCGAACCGATCATCGCATTGCGGGCTGCCGTGCGCGGAGGTCCGTCCTCGTACTTCCGTATTGCCGACGCCATGGCCCGAGGCAAGTTCCGCGGCCGCTCCTTCCTCACATTCTGAACGACGTCTGCCGAGCATCGCGCAAACGGATCACCGTACGCAGCGGCAATGTCGCACACCATGTCCCAGATTTCCACGCCGATGGCCGTTTGATTGGTACCCTGCCGCATCCGCCGTGCAGCCTCCGGGACGGTCAGTTCCTCGACCCATGCTCTCGTTCCGAGTTCACTGGTCCACTTCGCCAGATCCTCGGCGAAGTGCTTGACGTTCGGCTTCGGTGACGGTGACGCCTTGACCCACAGCTCGATCAGTTCGTTTCTCGTAAGGGATGCTTCTGCCCGCCGGCCGTCGCTGAGTTCACGGCCGATCCACCATCCACTGGTGGTCAATTCACTGTTCGGCAACATGTCACCTACTCCCCGTAATAGAAATCAGAACTGAACTTCGCAGATTAGTCTCATTGAATGACTTTCGGTCGAGGGTGAACTCGTTCATCATTAACTCGATCGACAGGTAATCGTCCTTCTTGTTCGAAACCTTGCGACTATCGAATCAGACAGGAGGCAGAGTCGACAGTGTCTACCGAAATCGCATCATGAGCGCAATCGTCATCGTTCTCGCGTTCATGATGATGGTGACGTACTTCGTCCTCGGTGGGCAAACCGGCCGCGCGGGTGGGATGTCCCTCCGCCAGAAGTCCGACAGTGGCGAGAACCGGTTCGGCCGATGTTTCCTGGCAGGATTCATAGTTCTGAGCGCACTCGTCGAGCTTGCTCCATCCTCGGGTTCGACCTACGACTCGCCCGTTCAGACAGGCATAGCAGTCGCATTGTTTTCCCTGGCAGTCGGCCTTTTCAGAGGGATTCCCGGAGTCTCCCTCGGGACCGACCTGCTCTATTCCGTCATCGGCCTTATTGCTCTGGTACCGGCATTGTCGGAACTCACCGCACCGAATATTTGTGGCATCGATTCGAATGTTCCCGTACGGATCGCCGCTGTCGCATTGTTCGTCGTAATCGGGTCGCTGAGCGGAACTGCAGGCTTCTTTCTCGGAGGCGCAAAAATCAGCGAACTGACCGTCGTTGGTCTCGCCTGGTTCGGGGCTATCGATATCGTGCTGGCATTGACCTCACCGGTCGGAGTGGTATCAGGCACGGCGCCGCTGATTCTCGGTCTGGTCGCCGCCGTTGTTCTGGGAGGTATCATCGGAGCGAAACCGGAGTTGGGTCTCCTGGTAGTAGGCACTGCGTTAGGCCTTATCGTGCTGCTTACCTCAGCATCCGGGATAACCACTAGTTGCGACGAGGTTGATTCCGTGGGATCTGTGACAATGTTCGTCGCCTTTGCCGTGATATTCGGCCTCGGCCGATTGACTATCGGAAAACTCCTGCCCGGACGCGTCCGATAACTATGGACGACCAACTCTGGCCAAGTCAGCTGTATCTGGACGGAACGGCGCTCGTCGCCGATGGCCGCGCCGGCGATGCACTCGGCCCTCTGCAACTGGCTCTCGACGTCTGCATCGAGACCGGAGAATTACACCAGATCGCGCAATGTCTGCGATGGATCGGGATTGCACAACACGAAATCGGACTGGCCGAAACTTCGATCGAGACGTTAGGCCACGCATTGGACATGTCGGCCCATGTAGACGACCCCGAACTGACGGCCGACTGCTCGGGCTTGCTCGGGGAGGTCTACGAACAGGTCGGCAGATTCGACGACGCAGTCGAGGCGTTTCGTCGAGCCGCAGTCGGATTCTTCGCCATCGGGAACCTGCCGGATTCGGCGGACTGCCGTGAACGCGCCGGATCATGCCTCATCGAGATGGAGGACGCCGATTCCGCCAGAGTCGAGTTCATCACGGCGCGTGCTCTTTACGACGAGAACGGCGGGCCCTTGGACGTTGCTCGTTGCCAGTACTTCATCGGGCTCACCTCGACGGTCTCGGGGCTTGCCGATGCCGAGTTCGAGCTGCGCTCGGCAATCGAGTACTTCGCATTGACCGAGCACCGAGACGCCGAAGGCGACTGCTGGGAGCAACTCGGAGACCTCTACTTCGACACCGGGCGCATTGCGGACGCGGTGTCGTCGTATAGTGCCGCGATCCCACTGCACACGAGCACCGGACAGACGAGTAGCAGCGCACACTGCTACAAACAGTTGGGACTCCTGCAAGTACATCTCCGCTCCCCCCTCGACGCGATCAGTTCCTTGTCGTCTGCCCGCGAACTTCTGGCCGAAGAGCATCCGGACGAGGCAATCGGTATCGATATCGGACTCGGAATGATCTACGAGGATCTGGCTCGGTACCCCGACGCAATTTCCGCCTATAGCCTCGCGCGGCAAGCATATACAGATCTCGGTGACACCATCGGTGCGGCAACGTGCACCATGCACCTGGGGACTGTCCGAATGACGTCGGGCGATCTGATCTCTGCCGAGCACCTGTTGGCCAAGGCACTGTCGGAATTCGACGCGTCAGAGCAACCCGTGTTGCGTGCGACGTGCCTGCGGTATTGCGCGGTACTATCGCGCGAGAAGTTCCAATTTTCCGCCTCAGAAAGACTTTTGAACCAGTCGCTCGGGCTGATATCAAACTTGGACGAGCCCGAGTTGGAGTCGGATTGTAGACAAGATCTGGCAGTACTGCTGATGCAGAACGCCGAATACGAATCGGCAATCGAGAAACTTGAATCTGTTCAAACAGCATTCGCCGACTTGGGCATCTTCGAGAAGTCGGCCCAATGCCTTCAAACCATCGGCGTATGTCTGCTCTCGCTTGGACGGTACAACGATGCCGAACGTGCACTGCTCGAGTCCCGAAAAGTATTCTTCGACAACGGAATCGAATACGGAATAGCAACCAGCGACTCACACGTGAGTCAGGTCTATCTCGAAACCGGAAGACTCACGGAGGCAGAGTCGGCATTCTCCCGGGCTCATGCGACCTTCATGGAACTCGGCTTGGTCGACCGAGTTGCGATGGTCGAGCAGAACACCGGGGGTTTGCATATCGCGAGAAAGAACTTCGACGCGGCCGAAGAGGCATTTACCCGGGCCGCAACACTGTTCGACAGGCTCGGCCAACGCGGTCGAGCTGCTGTGTGCCGCTGCAACATCGGGGCCGTCGCCTTTATGAAATCAGATTTCGGTCGGTCCAAGAAGCTGTTGGCGGCAGCATTGGAAGACTTCGGATCAGAACCGGCCTATCGACGAAATGTCGGCTGGTGCGAACGCAACCTCGCGTGCGCCGAGATCATGGAGGGAAATCATGACCGGGCCTTGGTCCACCTCGGGACTGCTCGGAAGCAGTTCGAAGACCTCGAGACCATGATCGACGTTGCAAAATGCGATTTCCTGGCCGCTGCGTCCATCGACCAGACCTCCGGCGGTGAGCGTCTGCGGGAGGCCCTCGAACTTGCGCTTCCTGCCGTTCGCTACCTCAACGCACAACGGTTCCAATTCTCGCTTGCCGGTATGCGAATGGCCTGGGAGGCAACCGTTGCGCAATGGATGGCCGAAATATTTCGATGGGCCGATCAATTGGGCGATCAGTCGTTGATGAGCGAACTCATCGAATCGACTATCAACTCCGGAACACACGTAGCAGCAGTCTCGGCGCATCCCGTCACAATGCTGGTGGACGTCGAATCGACATCGCCGGGGATGCTAGCCGACGCTGCCGACTCGATCATGGGCGGAGCCGGTCTGCTGGTTGCCGGTGCGGTACTCCCGATGCTCCCTCCACCACTACTGCGAATGCCTAACGGACACATTGCACTTGAATGTTACCTCCACTCGATGACCACGCGATACGGCAGCATCGCAGCGTCTGCGATGGTGACGGTGGCCTGAGGCCGACCGTCACCGAACGTCCGTCACCGCACCCTACGAATCAGGCCCGACGTCATTCCGGCGATCGCGTCCGCGATTCCTCCGGAGTCCGCCACTCTCGCCTTGGAATCCCGCTCGTCGGAGATCACGGCAAGCATCTCGGCACTGGCCATCCCCAAACCACAAGTGATGATTCGGATTCCGTCCACGGTCAGAAGCGAAGCCGCTCTCTTTGCCGCGTCGACCGGCCCCAGGTCACCGTCACCGAAGATTGCAAGGACTCGGTCACCGGCAGGGCGTTCCATCAGCATCTTGTGCGCCTCCGCCAGGCACGGAACTATGTCATTGTTGCCGCGGACCTGTGCAGAATCGAGAAGCTCGCGTGCCGAGCGCGGCGACCGCTCCAACGGCGAGCGCCCTACCACGTCATGGTCCCAGAGCAGCATGCCCACGGAGTACCCGTCCTCGACCGCCTCGTCGATAAATCGAGCGCAGCCCGTCTTTGCCTCCGCGAGCCGCTCTCCGTACATCGACCCACTGACATCGAGCGCAAGAATCACCGAGCCACTCAAGCTCGCCTGCAAGAGTTCCAGGTTCTCACCGGGAGGCGATTCGGTGACCGGGTGCCCGCCGAACCTCTTCTTCGTCCAAGTTGCCATTCCACAGACCTTCGCTAGGTGGATAACATCAGGCCTGCAACAGCCTGCCGCTGCTCGACGATTTCGCCTTCGTCGAGGGTTCCTTCCATGAACGCCTCCATCGACAGTGGTCGATTTCGGCCGTCGGTCATCTCCACGGACAGTCGACCGTCGACGGCGACCGAGATCAGTACCTTGATTTCCGTTCCTGCCGGCGCCTTCTCCAGACCGGAGACTTCACAGTCGAAAATGATCCGGTTGTCAGCGGGATCTTCGCTTTCGACCGCACCGGCCTGTTCGTACAGGCGGATACGAACCTTGTCCTGATTATCGAAGATGGTCGAGACCGCGGTCGCGGCCTTAGTCACGGGCAACGGCGTGTTTGCCTTGAGGATGTGCCGGACATACGGCTGCTCTCGCCACGGATGCGCACTCGAATGGATGAGCAGCCCAATCGAACGGGGCAAAACCGAGTTGATTCGATCACCGCCCGACAACGCGTGCACAGCCGAAGACCCCGCCAACCGACCCGCCAGCCGAGCAGCGCCCTGCGCCACAACTTTGTCCGGATCACCGATCAATATCGGGACGTCGAACATTCGGTTCAGTTCATCCCGGATCATCGGGAGTCGGGTCGAACCACCCACCATGAGGATCCGGGCTACCGGCGGCGCACCGAGGGACGCCGCTGCCCGTCGAACACGTTCCACGGACGCATGACATTGCAGAACCAGGTCTCGGCACACCGCCTCGAACTCGCCCTTGGTCACGGTAATACCGAACCGCGCCTTACCGAAACGAAACCGGCCGCTGGCACTTTCACGCACACTGAGCTCGCGCTTCAGCCGTTCTGCCTCGGCCCCGACCACAGCAACAAATTCGTCGTCGTACCGGCAATCGTCGACGTCCTCGACGACAGCCTCGATCTTGTTCCACAGCAGCTCGACCATCCGCTGATCCCAATCGAGGCCACCAAGAGCGGACTCCCCGTCGACGGCCCAGATCCGCGGCGGTCCGGACAGCGTTGCAGCCACAACCGCCACGTCGAAAGTCCCTCCGCCCAAATCGAATACCAGAGACGAACCGGCGGCAGGGTCCGCAGCGTCGTAGGCATAAGCCGCTGCGGCCGGTTCAGCGAGCAACTCGAGACAGTTCAGGCCCGCAATTCTGGCTGCCGCAAACGTCGCTTCCTTTTCCGCAACACCGAAATACGCCGGTACTGTGATCACCGCCTGGATCTCGGAAATCCCGACTCCGAGAACCAACGCGGCGTCCTCGGCAAGTCGTCGGAGAATCATTCCGGAAATTGCTTCCGGCGTGTACGCGACACCGCCGAACTCCTGACGGTGGTCCTTTCCCATGGAGCGTTTGATTCCGACCACCACATTGTCGGGGTCCTCACCCATCATCTCTTTGGCATCAAAGCCCACCGACACTTTCGAGCCGGAAAAATGCACCACCGACGGTGTGAGTTCCCGATCGTCGGGGGTTCGGACCAGTTCGATTCGGCCGGTGCGATCGGCTGCATACACGCACGAGTACGTGGTTCCGAGATCTATCCCAATGGCAACCATCGATCAATCCCAGGGGAACGGGATCAGGCTCGAAAGCTGCACACGGATGTTCTGCGCCCACGCGTACCACTGATCGAACAACTCCTGGCCACGCCCGTCCTCGAGCAGATACGCCGTCAACAGCCACGCCAGAATGATCAGCAGGACAATGTGTACCGCGCTCCACGCATAGCGGAAGGTCCAGTAGATTGCCGGGATTCCGTTTCGCAACTAAATACACCTACCTAACTCGGACTCGCGACAGGCGTCGCGAGGAGAGAGATCTTGGTGTTCGACACGTCGAGCACCCACTGCAGTACCGCGACGGGGTTCCGCGGATCGTCGAGAGCGAGCGAACTCATGGAGTCCACCGCAAAATAGGTCACCTTCTCGAAGTCGTCTTCGATACGCCGGACCAGACCGTCCTCACCATGACCGTTCAGCCACTGGCGAATTCCTGCGGAGTTTCCCGGTGTTAGTTCACGACCGGCAGTAAGGCTCTGCAGGACATCGATTTTGGTAAGAACGACAGCCAGATTCCTTCGACGCAAATCGACATTCTCGGCTCGTAGTCGGTCGACAACGCTGGCGTAAGCGTCCTCCTGATCACCGACCGCAATCTCGACGCGGCGTGCGCCTCCGCTCCGCTGGACCTCCTCGCGGATGTTCTCGAAAGCGAGCGGATCCAACACCACAAGCAGAACTCCGGCACTGTCCATGTAGTGGAGACTTTGCGTCATATCCATATTGGTGAACGACTCTCCGGCCGCGTCCATCATCTGAATCTCGATGGTTCGACCATTGACATCGAGTCGATACGGGAGGCCCTCCGGCTGCGCCCGGACCGGAGTCTTGGCCGTCTTCTGTGATGTCTTCACAACATCTTTCGCGGCCGCCAAGAAGTCTGTCGACGCGGGCGACAGTGGAACGATCTCCCCACCCCGAGTTTTCACGTGCGCGGCGAGAGCCGCGGTACTGGCCGCGAACAGTCTGGTCTTACCCGCACCGACACTGCCGATCGTCGGGATCTGAATTGTGTACCGCGTACCTGCTCCCTCCGCAAGGGCGCTGTCACAAAACGGGCAGACGGCATCAAGCACTTTGGCCGCCTTGCCGACTGTCGTCGGCAGGCTCGTTCGGCACGCGCAGCGTCGACGAATCATGCCCAGCGGGCCCGGTGAGATATCACGATGAATGACCTCACAGATTGGATTCTTGCACTTGAAACTGGGCGTATCCGTTTCCCGGTAGCAGACATGGCACTTGAGAGACGCCTTCGCGCGTCGGCGTCCGAGCTTCTCGCTCCACCGATACAGCGTCACCCACACCACCTGGATCAGGTACACGGCACCACCGAAGACCAGCATCGCGATCAACCAGAACGCGATGGACACCCACGTGGCCACGAAGAATCCTGCAGTGGGTACCGCAGCGAAGAGTATCCAGAGAAGACCTGGAATAGTCGTCGTCGCTGCAGACGCCACACCCTTCGAACCGGATGGGGCCGAGCCCTTGGATTTTCCAACCTTCATTGCCGACGCAAGATTCGCCGGCCGAGTCCGGGTCCAGACGGCGCGAAGGAGCAGCCTTGTCTCGGCGGTCACCGCGAGAGCGTCCAAACGAGCCTGGTACGGGTTGTACACGGGCCATGCCCGGTCCCAACCGAAGTGCTTCTGCATTCCCCTCGGCGGAATCCTCATTACCTTGTTGTCGACAACTTTGTCCGGAGTTGCGATCGCAGGCTTGACGGACGCTTTGCCGCTCAGCACCCGCAGCGGTATCAAGAGGCCGGCGATCAGTCCGGCGATCAGTCCGACCGAGAAGGAAACTATCCAATAGAAAACAAAGAGCGCCAGCATTCTCATGAAGAGTGCAAGAACCACCCACGCGACGAAGACTGCTGCAGCAATCGCGATACCCACAAATATGAGTGAGCCCAGATCATCCACGGATCAGCCCTCCTTTCCGAATAACCGCTTACCCCCGCGGACAAGATTTCGAGCCATGCGGCCCTTCTTGCTCTCCCCCAGCAGCTCGTCCCACGCGCCGGCCCACTCGTCAGGAAGATCGTGCTTGAGGTCCTCGACCTGCATCCGGCTTTCCCGGCTGTCAGCCAATTCCGTGAGGAATTCCGTGGCACTGTCCGCCTGGACCCCGAGCCCCTCGACGCTGTGGAACAGCGCGACTTCAAGCGTCACGACCGGGTCCCGCTCGAACCGTCGTCTCAGTTCCTCTGTCATCGCAGTACCGCAGACATCGCCGGCCTCACGGACAAGCCTTCGCAGTGCCCGCGTATCACGCGCATCGATGAGCAAGGTGCCGATCTCGATCATGAAGAACGATCGACAGGATCCGATCCGGGTGGCAAACTCATCGAGTGCGCGATTCTCGGGGAAGTCGATAGATTGATTTGCCGCAGCGTAAGCTCTTGACAAGAAACGCATTTCGTCGAGTATCGGGTCGAGATCACGACTCTCGATCCGAACCCCTCTGCCGAGCAGCGCCTTCAGAACCGGTCGTACGGCCGCCCCTTCACTGCCGACCTGCTCCCGGATGCGATCGATTTCCTCGGCAAGCCACCGACCCAATGACGGCGATACAATTCGAGTGCGATCGATCCATTGTCCGATCAGACGCGCGTCTGCAGCCAATTCGACACCCGCCAAGACCACCCGCCATGCGCCCGGGGGTATCGACGCGGAACGGCGCTCGTCACCGAGCAGAGCTGCGCGTTTTTTCGGCGGCACCACCGCAATGCGAGCCGCGGCGATCCACCCGTCGAGCGGCGTACGCATTTCCGCGGAGACCCAATCCCATTGCCCACCAATGAGATCTGCGGTTACTTCCCGGTCCCCCTGTTCAAGTAGACCAACTACGCGCTGCACGGTTCCCACCGTGGTTTCCTGCCGATACATTCGGTGCATCCGATCGTCCGACAGCCCCGGATTCCTTGCCCAGAACTCCTCGAAGCGTGCGAGGCCATCACGGACAGCATCCGGATGAGCCTCGAGCGCAAAGGCATTCGCAACCACCATCAGATCCGACATCGCCTCGGCCGGAGCACCGTTGACGGCTTCGACCCAGCTGTTTTGGTACTGGCGTATATACATTCCCAACGCCGGATCAGCCGGGGACTGAGTCGACAATTCATTCATCTCTTGCGCCCAGGCGATGACCAACGCGGAGTGGTTCGACACAGCTCGAAGTGTCTGGGCCGCAATACGGAAACCGAACTCGTCAGCACCAACCCGCCGCGCCGACCACAATGCCCGCGCAGCAGTTCTCACATCGTCCTCGGTGTCGAAATGTGCCTGCTGAGTGGCTGAAGAAAGCTCGTCCGCATACATGGCCAGATCGTCGGCTTGTCCCGACTCGACCAAACTGATGACCGCCCGCACGGCGGCGTCACCGTCACCGTCGACCAGACCGGAACCGCCGAGTTGGACCAAGCGCGCCACCCGAGTCGCATCGTCGGCCCCCATCGCCGGCTCCCAGGTACGCGCCAACTCGACAGCAGCCAGAGCGTCCTCGGCATCCAACTCGGTGAACCACTCGGCCTGATCACGAGCAGACCGAGACGCCTCCACCGGCGTCGATTGGCGATTGAGTACGTCGAAAACGTTGTAGGCTCCGCCACCGACACCAAGCGGCGGCGGATCGAACACCGAACTGGTACCGACAATCGCCGCGTCCACCGCTAGCGGGTTCTTGACCAGCGCAGCGAATTTGACGGAAACAGCCAGTTCGAGATCGAGAAACAGCGTGCCCAGCGCAATCCACTTCATGACCACCTCGAGGTCGTCGTGGACGATGACCAATTTCTTCGACCGCTCCGCGACCGACTCCTCGATCATCGTGAGGAATGCCGGAAACATCTCGATTGCCCACGAATCGTCGAGCAGCCCGTCCTTCAACTCGGACGCCTCGAACTCGGGATCGATCTCCAGCGGAGTCACCCAGGACTCGAGGTTTCGCTCTGCCTTCTCGAGACACCATCGCCGCGCACCGAACAACTGAGCGGGACGATAGGGTGCGAAGTCCGCGATATCCCCAGTCACGACCGACTGAGTCAGCTGATTTCCCGGCCGACCGTTGTTGGTCTTACCCGTCGAGCGCCCGCGGGCCAGATAAAACCGCTCCCCGACCGGTCGATAACGACACGACGGCGGGTGAGCCAGCGGATCGTTGTCGATCGACCAACCCGTCACCACCTGATGCAGCAGATACTCCTGCACCGCACGACGATCCACCGGTGTGAAACCTTCGGACGCACCCTGGAAGTTGAACCCGTCGACCCCGTCCAAAGATTCCGCCCCGGTGCTGTCGGTGTAGATCGAGACGTCGAACACCGCTCAGCCCTCCTTCGCGAGGAACCCACGGTCCGCCATCAACCACAACAGTGGATCGGCGACTCGGTGCGGAAGGAGTCCACGGGCGTTGACCTTCAACTGCTGGTACTCCGGCTCCGCCCCGAGGGCCGACGCACCGAACAGGCGGTAATTCTCGTAGTTAGCCTCCAACAACCGCAGCAGCTGCCCACCGCCCCACTGATCGATCATCGCCGCCACATGGTCATGAATATCCCGAGATTCCGCGTCGTCGAAATACGGCAGACGCTGGGCCGGCCGACGCACCGGATGATCCGGCGGAATGTCGTCGAAGAAGGCGTCGATCTTCGACACCACTACGGCCACCGGCTGCTTGATCCGCTTGTTCTTCTTCGTCCGCTCCGCAGTCTGGAGGACCGTGGTGATCGCTCGCAGAACCGTCTCCGGCTCGGTCTCGAGGCTCTCCGGATCCACCCCTTTGCTGACGGCAAGATCGCGATTGCCTGAGAATCCGAACGGATCGAGCAAGATGATCACACCGTCGGTCGCCCCGAGATAGTGCTGACCGAGAGCTCGATCCTCGGTTGCCAGATCCTCACCCGCGGAGTCGTAGAACGAGAATATGGTCGACACCTGGCGGTCCCGATTGCCGAAGCCCTTCTTCGCATAGCGCCACTCGAATACTGCCGGGATACTCATCCCCGTCGACTTCTGAGCAGTCTGCTCCGGAAGCGAGCCACCCTGGTTCTCCATGCCCTTGAGCAGGAGTTCCAGATCTGAGGAGAGTCCCGCCTTGCCACCGGGGGAATCGATCGACGCCTGGAATCGCTGCGCAATAGTGGTGTAGAGATCGCGCTGCAGGACCGCCAGCATGACCGTCTTGCCGGATCCGCGGACCCCGACCAGACCGAACATCGGCGAGTCGCTGTCGAAGTTGCGCGGCAGTCGGGAGTGGCAATGCGGACACACTCGAATTGCACTTTCAGAACCACAGAGACCGCACGTCGCCTCGTTGCGACTCAGCTTCTGGGCACCCGTGGCATCAACGATGGTCGGACGAACAGGAGTCGCGTCACCGAAGTACTTCACCCGATTCTGATCGGTGGCTTCACCGCAGGCCTGCTTGCCGGGCGCCGCCTTGCCCGAGCAGCGCACCGCCAACGCGTTCGGGTTGATCTGGTCGTAACAGTAAGGGCATGCCGTTGTCCGCTGGAAGATTCCCACAGTCAACCTTTCAACATTGCAGTCGGAGGATCTTGAACTTTGAAGTCGCTGCCGTCGGCGGCGAACAGCCGCACCCAGAATGGACTCGGCATCTTGGGAAGGTCGAACTGTCCCGTAGTCGTCGATCCCGACGAAAAGTCAAGGCGCAGAGGCACTGTGACGTCGTCGATTTCGACGCGCGTCGGCATGATCTTTCCCGCCCGCACTACCGCAACCAGCGACACCGGTCCGGAATGGGACTGCGACATCGCAGTGACTTCGACGGGCTTGCGCTTGCCGAATCGACTCCCCGGAATATGCAATTGGTAGCTGACGACCGGCGTCGGCACGTCCACCGGGATCGACACCGGAGCCGAAGTCCATTCGCGCCCGTTTCCGAACGCAATTGTCGCAACCTCCAGCGCCCGGATCGACCCCGCCGACGGCAACCGAACTCCGCCGCTCTGCCGGTACTCGGCCCGGGTAACTACCGTGACCTGCGCTCCACCCGCACCCTGCAACGTCAACCGACTCGCATAGTCGCCGTGCGGCCACACCCAGGACACAACCAGTTCGTCACCGAAGCGGTCTGCACGTGCATCTTTCGGAGATGGCGCAGATCCCGCGATGTGCGATGCGCCGATGACACCCCGGTGGCCGGAATCGACGGTGACGGCAACAAGGATTCGAATATCCGAAAAACCCGCGAACTCGAGAGTCGTGGATCCACCGGCGTTGCCGATGATTCCGCTGACCTTTCGGCCACCTATGCCGTCGAGAGCTTCGATATCCATCACCGTTCCGACCGGCGGAACCTTCTCGTCGACCGGCAACGCCCACAGCTCGACAGGGACACCGTCGACCCGGGCCCAAGCTGCGCGAAATCCCTCGCGCCCGTTCTTCAGGGTGGTCTCGTAGATCTGGAGATCTTGTACCGCAGCGATGGTCCCGCGCGGCGTCGCGTCGACCGAAATCTTGTTCGACAAGACTTTCGACCCGTCGGCCAGTACGTAAACTGCCTCCAGAACAATGCGATAGCGCTGCCCGGTCACCAACCCGGACAACGTCACGTGCGATGCCCCACCGGTATCAACCGGAACGCTGGTGCCCGCCGTGTCGATCACGGCGCATCGAACGCCGATGGCATCGGCCGGAACCCGCCACGATGCGGTGATCTCGGTCAGACCTGCCGTCGCCGTCAACTCGGTCGGGGGCGGTACCGCGACGATGCTCGCCGTGCCGGGAAGGGAATAGGCCGATTCGCGGAGCGCGAACACCGCATATTGGAGAGTGCGGCCAATCGGTGCGCCCTTGTCGACGTGTGACTGTACTTTGACAGTCGCGATACGAGTGCCGTCACCAGGATTCGCCGGCACATGTCCGTCACCTCGAACGACGGCAAAACTACAGCCGTCAGCACCCTCGAATCGCCAGGTCAGCTCGACATCCCCGGCTGCATTCAGCTTCGCTGTCACCGGAGTGGGCGTAGGCGGCGGGAGCTTACCGAGCAAGCCGACCAATCGCTCGTCCGTCGTGTCGACCCGGACCGCTTCGCGGAGCGCGACCTCGGCCGCACCGAAATCCTGCCGCACACGAGCATCTTCGTACGACGCAACCAGCACCTGCTTCTTGTGCTCCGCAGCTTCGACAACCGACGTGATACGGGCCAGTTCTGCAGCATCGTGCAGCTCAGGATTGCCTATCGCGTCGAGCATCCGGCGAGCATCAGCGAGGGCACCGCTGGCAACCAGATCGGCTACCTCGTCGAGACCCCGACCGGAATGGTTGTCCACCGAAAGATGGGCGACGATTCTAGCTGCCTCGACCCGATCCAAACCCGTTTCGGCGAGCCGCTCGACAACCGTCGCGGACGGCAACTTCTCACCGAGAATCGCTTTGGCTTGGTAGAGCGCTGCCGCAAAAACCATCTCGTGCAACGCTGTCGGATCGGCAAAGTCCGACCTCACCAGCGTCAGTACCTTCTGCGCGACCTGCATCGCGTCGGAGTCCTTGGCGGTCGTCGCTTTTCGCTGCGACGCATCGACCTGCGCCGAACCGACGCTTTTGCCACCGCCATAGCTGAATCCGTCGACGACTTTGACGTCCTGTGGCGAACTCGCCTCTCCAAGCAGGAGAACGTCGACCACGCTGCGGAACTCCGGATGCTTGAGCGCCTGCTGAACCACGTTGGGTACTGCGCCGGCCGGAGGCACGATCGCCGGCCGCACGGCAACACCATTCGCCTCCACCGCCTTGCACAGATCCGAAATATTCGCATCCGGCAACGACTGCGCGCGTTCGGCGAGCTCCTTCTCGGTGACAAGCTTGAGTGCCTGATGCTCCAGCGAAATAGCCTTGCCAAATTCCGTGATCCGCTTCGCGAGCGCCTCACTCTTTGCCGACCGAATCGCCGCCCAGAAGGCCGGATCACCAAGATCTCGGCCCTGCTCCTCCAGGACATCCAGCAGGCTGGACAGCAGCACCACGCCGCCGTCCGATGTGCGTTTGTTGAAAACACTCTGCCGCAGCACCGCCAAGTGCTGCCGAATATCCGACATCCCGGGCGTCACCGCAAACATTTCGGCGATGTCCACCACCCCGAGGGCCGTGAGGTCACCGGTCTCCCGAAGATCGCGGAGCGCGCGCGCCAATTCTCCCTTCTGCGCGCGGAGCCGCTTCTTCAGAACGTCGGCGATATAGGCGTTCTTGTCGAAAGTCATGACCGGGTCATCAGGCCTGACACGATTTCCTTCGCCAGCTCGACTTCCTTCTCCTCGAGCACCGAAATTCTCGCCTCGATCTCGAGTTCTTTACCGGACTGCGGTTCACGCGCGGAAAGCCGGATCAGTCCCTCGTTGTTCACATTCAGCACCAATTCGATAGTCGATCCCCTTGGCAACGGCGGAAGACCAGTGATATCGGCGTCCTTGAGCAAGGTATTGGCCTCGATCTCCTCGGATTCGACCTCGCCACCCTGCTCGAAGAGGGCCACATTCACCTGTGACTGATTGTCGACAACAGTGCCTGCCTGCAACACCTCGTCGACGATGGGGAGGGCGTCATTCGCGTGAACCATGAACCCGATGTACGGGGTTTGTGCAGCGTCTTGCTTGACGAACTTGACGCCGATACCGCGCGAGAGCACATTCTTGATGTTCAATGTCGAAGCGCCACCGAGGAAGTACTTCGGCTCGGCATTGACCGGCACATCGCCCACAGAATCTGAAGAGCCAGCTTCACCCGAAGCGTCGAACGGAACAGCACCGCTCAGCAGAGCCTGTCCGTAGATCGCAGCACCCTTGGCCACCGCAAGGTCGAACTCGGTCGGTACCGGATCCCAGCCCTTGGCCCGCAGAGCGCGATCGACCATCGGCATACGCGACGATCCACCAACCAGAATTACCCGGTCGATCTGAAGTCCCGGCTTGATCTGCTGAGCAGTGGCCACCGTCCGTTCGGCAATGTCGACCGTCTGGCTGATCAAATGCGCAGTCACTGCCTCGAAATCAGCGACCGTGATGACGATCTTCTCGTCGTAGTCTTCGAACCTGCAGCGGACCGTCGTCTCACTCCGCTTGGTCAGCGAGATCTTCTTGTCTTCGACGAGTTGCAAGAGTTCGGTCATGAAGTCCGGGTCCTCGGCAGGGTCAGCGTCCGTGATCCCGGCCTGCTCCACGAAACGCTTCACGACAAGCTGCGCAAGCTCACTGTCCCAGTCAGCGCCACCGAGCACCCGGTTTCCGTCAACAGCAACAACTTCCACATTGCCGGGCTCGGCAATCATGACCGTCGTATCAAAGGTTCCACCGCCGAGGTCGTACACCAGCAGTGTTTCTTTTTTCTCGCCACGTACACCCACCGACAGAGCGGCTGCGATCGGCTCTGCGATGATGCCCACAACCTCGAGCCCCGCAATTTCGCCGGCCTGCTTTGTCGCTTCCTTCTCTCGCACACCGAAATACGCGGGCACCGTGATGACGGCCTTGGCGATGTTCGTGGCACCCTCGGCGTTGGCCGCGTTCACCATCTCCTTGAGGATCAACGCCGACAACGACTCCGGCGTATACGTGGTCCCGAAGTACTCGAGTGGATGCGTCGTGCCGACGTGCCGCTTGATCAACGAGCAACCGTCGTCCGGGCTCGCGATAATCTCGGACTTGGCTTCCGCTCCGACGATCACATTGCCGCCCGGCTCGAAGAAGAGCACCGACGGCGTGGTGTCCGACCCGCTCGCGTTCTTCAGAACCTCGGCCTGGTCGAGGTCATTGATCTTGGCGACCGCCGAGTACGTGGTTCCCAGGTCGATACCGAAAACATCACCGGACACTAATTCACTCCTTCTGATTCTGCGAAAGGCTCGTTGTTTGGTGGCTGCATATCCTGCGGCACAGCAGAATTGGGATCGAAACGATAGACCTTGACCAAGGCAGGCAGGAAAACACGCTCGGCACCCACGTACGTGAATCCCTGTCGAACTACGCTGGCCACCTTGCGGTCCAAGCTCTGATCGCCGGTGACGGCGGTACCCCGTGCCGCATGTCGGGCAGCATCGAACTCGTCATCTACCTGTGTATCAAGTGACTCGATATCCAACATGCCGAGCCCTTCTTCGACCTCGTCCGCGAAATAGCCGAAGTCCTTCTGCGACTTCAGATCACCACGGTCCGCAGCTCGTTGCGCAGCTGAGACAGCTTCGGTGTACAGCACAGCGAGCCGGTTGATCACCGGCTTCAGCAGCGTTCGCACCTGGTCACTTTGCAGATCCTCGATCTTGGACTGCATCCGCCGAATAATCGACTCGTACTGTTCAGAGCGAGCATGGAACATTTCGAGTTGGGCTCCCATGGCGCCCAACTTTTCACCGATCTCGCCTAAATCAAAGAATCCCACGGTGGAGTTGTCAACGTCTCGAGAGTCGACGTCGACAAGTTTCGGTTCCTCGTCCGCAGTTCTGTTTCGCGAATCCTCCTCGTTTCCCGAAACCCCACTGACTAGCGGTTCCTCACTCACGTCGCCGTTTGCCTTTCGTTTGGTGTACCAACCAACAGTTAGTTACTCGTCAGAGAATTTCGCGCACGTATACGAGTGGCGCGGCGGGGGCAGGCGCGACAGCCGAAGCAAAATCGAAATGAGAGTTGTCTCAGTAAGAAGCAGCCAAACGGAACGTTTGAATACTCGACTATCGCCTCTACCCATACCTTATTTTTCGCAGATCTCAATTAGCAATCAATATCCCCATCAGAACCGTCTCACCTTCGGATACATCCAAACATTTCGCCCCCAGGCCAGAATAGAGCCGGTTCGAGCATATTAAACCATGTCCACTTTGTCTGTCGTTCGAATGAAGGACACCACGCAAACCGCGCTGTCATTCAAACGGATGACAAGTCGAACAAGAATATCGTTCAGCTATTCTTACGTGCTTAGTCGACGCGTCTCTGAGCCGAAACCACCGATACTGGATTATGTATGGCGTTCCCTAGCGCCCACGACTGTCGATCGCAGCCAGATCCTCGCCTGGCAAGTACAGATGCGTGGCCGCGTAATTGTGGCAATCCGACCGACCCAGTTACGGGCGTGCTCGATCGGGAGGTCCCGGCGAAAGTCGTTGGCGTCGTACTGTTCACGGTAGGCGACCGCGCCGCTTACGAAGCTCGAATATCCGGTTTGTAAGACCCAAACCTTGCCGGCGCACACGAATTCGATTGCTTCGACCACGCAGCGACGAGGATGAGCATCGAGGCAAGCACACCATGCGCGTGTTCACCAGCACCGGAGTCGCGGGCACAGACGCTTCTACAGGCAGCGCTCGACGGCTTCGCCATCGTTCTAGCCACCTAGGCTAGTTCCAAGGGCGCGGACCCAGTCGAACGCGTACGCCAACCTTTCAAAACATTCGGCGCCAAGAAGCGATAGAAGTTGGCCAAGTGTTCAAGGAACCGAGTGGGAGGCATCTTCCATGCCTCAGCTAAACACAAAGGCCGCAGACCCGTGAGGATCCGCGACCTTTGTTTGGTGGGCGAAGGGGGACTTGAACCCCCACGTCCCGAAGGACACTGGCACCTGAAGCCAGCGCGTCTGCCATTCCGCCACTCGCCCGAGCAACGCCGAAACATTATCACGACAAACTTTGAAAGTTCTATTCGTGCAGCTCAGGGCACGAATCGATGAACACCGAGCACCCGAAAGCCCAGAACCGATACCATGCTGAAACAGCGGCCAGGTACTGCCGAAGCGTCATTTGACAGTACCGTGGAACCTGTACAGCAGTTTGGACGACACGCGACAAGGCGGTGCCGGCGCTACTTGCCGAGCATTTTGCTGTCGTAGATGCGAGGCGAGAGGAGGGCCCGATGGGCATCGTGCAGCGTTTCGAACGAAAGCTCCAAGGAGCTGTCGGCGACGCATTCGCGCGGGTCTTCGGTGGTGGCGTTGTGCCGCAGGAAGTAGAGGCGGCGCTCCAGCAGGAGGCACGTGACCGCGTCGAGCACCTCGGCGGCGGAATCCTTCTCGCCCCCAACAACTACGTGATCACCATCAACAACTCCGATCACGAAGAGCTGGCAGCTGATCGCGAACTGACGACCAAAGCTTTCAGCCGACACCTGCAGGATTTCATCCGCGATCAGGGTTGGCAGACGTACGGCGACATCTCGGTCACTTTCGAGCCTTCGCCTACGCTCCACACCGGTCAGTTCCGCACCCGCGGAACCGTCGACCCGGATGGTGACGCCGAGCAGGCATCGCCGCCGTCGCATGTTCCGCAGGTTTCGTCGCGGCCTCCACAACGGCCGCCTCAGCGACCCGCACCGATTGTTCCCCCTGTTTCCAATCCAGTCCCGTCACAACCAGGAGCCGGCCCCATGACGCAGAACTCAGGCTACGAACCAAGCCGCGAACCGGCGGGTCGCCAGCCCGAACCGCAGCAGCCGGCACGGAACGGGTACTCCCACGACGACGGCGGTTATGCCGCTCCGCAGGGCCAGGAAGCGCCGTACCAGAACGGTTACGACCGCGGCGACGGTTACCGCACGGGCGACGACCAGCAGGGCTACAACCAGCAGCAGGGTGGCTACGACCAGCAGGCGTACCCGAACCAGCAGCAGCCGTACGAGCAGGCCGGTTACGACCAGCAGGGCTATGACCAGCAGGGCGGCGGCTACGACCAGCAGGGTTACCAGCAGCAGCCGTACGACCAGCAGGGCTACGGCCAGCAGGCGTACCAGGGTGGGTACGACCAGCAGGGTTACCAGCAGGGTGGCTACGACCAGCAGGGTTACCAGCAGCCCTACAACGGCCAGTCCTACGATCAGCCGGGCTACGACCAGCAGAGCTACCAGCAGGGCGGCTACGACCAGCAGGCGTACACACAGCAGCCGTACGAGCAGGCCGGCTACGAGCAGGGCGGCAACTTCGAGCAGACGCAGGCCTACCCGCAGCAGGGCTATGCCCAGCCGCAGGGCGGTTACGCACCGACGGCCCAGAGCCTGACGGCAACCTTGCAGCTCGAAGACGGCAGCGGACGCCACTTCCAGCTTCGCGACGGCAGCAATGTCATCGGCCGCGGCCAGGAAGCTCAGTTCCGCCTCCCGGACACCGGCGTCTCACGTCGCCACATCGACATCCGTTGGGACGGCCGCACCGCGATGCTGTCCGATTTGGGATCCACGAACGGCACCACCGTCAACGGAGCACCGGTCCAGGACTGGCAGCTGGCAGACGGCGACATCATTCGCGCAGGTCACTCGGAGATTCTGGTTCGCATTCTCTGAGCTGAGAAACGGACGCCAGGATTTTTCCGATAACAATCGAACATTCGGCGGTCCGTCGGCGCGCCGCCGTCACGCGGCTGTCAGTATCGTGATCTTCGGGGCCCAGAGCCCCCTATGATGCTGCCAGTCGACAATGCTCGAACCCCGCTGCGGCGGGGCTCGAGCCATAGAAGGAGGTGGACAGCCGTGCAGGGCCTGATTCTGCAACTCACACGGGCGGGCTTCCTGCTCCTACTGTGGCTGTTCGTCTGGGCAGTCCTCCGCACTCTCCGCTCCGACATCTATGCCGGCTCCGGGGTCAGGGTTCCGCCGCGGTACACCCGTGCCGGAAAGGTCCTGCCCTCGCTGGGCAAGGCGAAGGTGCCTCGGTACCTGGTGGTCACGCAGGGCGCCCTCGCCGGTACCCGCATCACCCTGGGTTCTCAGCCCGTCATGATCGGCCGCGCCGATGATTCGACGCTCGTTCTCACCGACGATTACGCGTCGACGCGCCATGCGAGGCTCTCGCAGCGCGGCGCTGACTGGTACGTCGAGGATCTCGGTTCGACCAACGGCACCTATCTGGACCGCGCCAAGGTCACCACTGCGGTGCGCGTCCCGCTGGGCACCCCGGTTCGCGTCGGCAAGACGGTAATCGAGCTACGCCCGTGACCCTTGTTCTCCGCTACGCGGCGCGCAGCGACCGCGGTCTCGTGCGCTCCAACAACGAAGATTCCGTGTACGCCGGTGCACGCCTGTTGGCTTTGGCCGACGGCATGGGCGGACACGCGGCCGGTGAGGTCGCGTCGCAGTTGATGATTGCCGCCCTGGCGCATCTCGACGACGACGAGCCCGGCGAGGATCTGCTCGGCAAGCTCGAGGCAGCCACCCGCGAGGGCAACGATTCCATCGCCGATCACGTTGAGGAAGAGCCCGAACTCGACGGCATGGGCACCACGCTCACCGCGATCCTCTTCTCCGGTAGCAAGCTCGGTCTCGTGCACATCGGCGACTCGCGCGCCTACCTGCTGCGCGACGATCACCTGACGCAGATCACCCGCGACGACACGTTCGTTCAGTCGCTGGTCGACGAGGGCAGGATCACCGCCGAACAGGCACACACGCACCCGCAGCGATCCCTGATCATGCGGGCGTTGACCGGCAACGAGATCGAGCCGACGCTCACCGTGCGCGAAGCTCGCGCCGGGGATCGTTACCTGCTCTGCTCCGACGGCCTCTCCGACGTGGTCAGCGACGAGACCATCGAGAACACGATGCGCGAGGGCTCGCAGGAGCAGTGCGCCGACCGTCTCATCGAATTGGCGCTGCGCAGCGGCGGTCCCGACAACGTCACCGTCGTCGTCGCCGATGTCATCGACCTCGACTACGGCCAGTCGCATCCCATCGTCGCGGGCGCCGCGTCGACGGAAGAGGAAGAGGACGCCCCTCCCCCCAACACCGCTGCCGGCCGCGCCGCTGCCATGCGTCCGCCGCGCGCGACGCCCAAGCGAGTTGTCTCCCAACCCGAACCGGAACCGAAGAAGAAGCGGAACCGGTTGTGGTGGGTGGTCCTCGCCGTGGTGCTGATCGCGCTGGTCGGCGTCGGCGCCGTGATCGGCCGCGCCGTCATCCGCAACAACTACTACGTCGGCGAAGACAACGGCCGCGTGACGGTGCTGCGCGGAATCCCCGGTTCGGTGCTCGGCTACTCGCTGCAAGACGCGGATCTGGTGGGTTGCGTCGGCGACGACGACGTCCTGACCCTCGTCTCCCCCGACGCGATTCCCAGCAACTGCAACATCCTCGAAGTGACGGATCTGCAGCCGTCGGCGCAGGAGCAGGTGCGCGCCGGGTTGCCGTCCGGCAAGCGTGAGGATGCGCAGAGCCAGATGATCCGTCTCATCGGCGGCGATCTGCTGCCTCGTTGTGAGCCGATTCCGACGACGACGGCCACGCCCACTCCCCCGCCGGCACCAGAGACCACGCCGACCCCCGCACCGCCCGCGGAGCCGGCCACGCCGACGACGGCGGCACCCACGACTACGCCGACGCCGACCGAAGTTCCCGGTCAGACTTGCAGGACGGTCAACTGATGTCGTCCAACGCAGCTGCGGGGACGGCTTTTCCGAGTCCGCCCGGAGGTTTTGCCCCGGCGCCGGTCCAGTCGACCCGCCGAAACGTGGAGCTGCTGCTCCTGGGCTTTGCCGTCATCATCACGACGGTCTCGCTTCTGCTCGTCGAGGCGAGCCAGGAACAGAAGATCACTCTCGATCTGGCCAAGTACGCGCTCGCGTACACGGGCTTGTTCCTGATCGCGCACTTGGCAATTCGGCGGTATGCGCCGTACGCCGATCCGCTGTTGCTGCCGATCGTCGCCCTGCTCAACGGCCTTGGGTTGGTGCTCATCCACCGACTCGACCTCGCCGACGAACAAACAGCGCTCTACAACGGCGTCGAGGCACCGTCTCCGGATGCGAACCAGCAGGTCATGTGGACTGCATTGGCGATCACCGGTTTCGTGTTGCTGCTCGTGTTCTTGAAGGACTACCGCCTGATGGCGCGGTTCAGCTACACGCTCGGCCTCGCAGGTCTGGTGTTCCTGGCGATTCCTGCGATCCTGCCGGCGAAGTTCTCGAGCGTGAACGGCGCGAAGATCTGGATTCGCCTGCCCGGATTCAGCATTCAGCCAGGTGAGTTCGCGAAGATCCTGCTCATCATCTTCTTCGCGTCGGTGCTCGTCGCGAAGCGCGACCTGTTCACCTCGGCCGGTAAACACTTCCTGGGCATGGACTTTCCGCGTGCCCGCGACCTCGGGCCGATCCTGCTCGCCTGGATCGTCTCGGTGGGCGTTCTCGTCTTCGAAACAGACCTCGGTACGTCGTTGCTGCTCTTCAGCACCGTGCTGGTGATGCTCTACATCGCGACCGAGCGTGTGGGCTGGCTGGTGATCGGCGGCGGACTGCTCGCCATCGGATTCTTCTTCGCCTACAAGATGTTCGGACACGTGCGCGTGCGCGTCGACACCTGGCTGGACCCGCTCGGCGACTACGCCAATACCGGGTATCAGATCTCGCAATCGCTGTTCGGCCTGGCCACCGGCGGTATCGCCGGAACAGGTCTGGGCAGTGGTCGACCCAACCAGGTGCCGTTCGCGAAGACGGACTTCATCATCGCGACCATCGGCGAAGAGCTCGGCTTGATCGGCCTGGCCGCTGTGCTGATGCTGTTCTTGCTTCTCATCGTCCGCGGCCTGCGTACGGCGTTGGCAGTGCGCGACAGCTTCGGCAAACTGCTCGCCGCCGGTCTGTCGTTCACCATCGCGATCCAGATCTTCGTCGTCGTCGGCGGCGTCACCAAGCTGATCCCGCTGACGGGTCTGACTACACCGTTCATGTCGTACGGCGGCTCGTCGCTGCTCGCGAATTACCTACTGCTGGCCATCCTCGTCCGGATCTCGGACGCGGCTCGTGCGCCGGTAGTGACGAAGAAGAAAGGTCCGCCCCCAATCGCTGACGCCAATACCGAGATGATGCCGCGCGTATGAACACTCCACTGCGCCGCGTCGCGATGGCCGTCATGGTGATGGTTGTCGCGCTCCTCGCCAACGCCACGTACGTACAGGTCATCAAAGCTGACGACCTGCGAGCCGACCCGCGCAACTCGCGGGTGCTGCTCGACGAGTACTCACGCCAGCGAGGTCAGATCTCGGCTTCCGGTCAGGTGCTTGCCGCCTCCCGCGCCACCGACGACCGGTACAAGTACCTGCGCGAGTATCCGAATCCGTACCCGTACGCACCGGTCACGGGCTTCTACTCGATGCAGTACGGCAGCGCCGGCCTCGAGCGCACCGAGGATCCGATTCTCAACGGCTCGGACAACCGGTTGTTCAGTCAGCGCTTCTTCGACCTGGTGTCCGGACGCGATCCGCGCGGCGGCAACGTCGTCACGACGCTCAATCCGGCCATGCAGCAGGTGGCGTACGACCAGCTGACCAGCAAGGGTTACACCGGTTCCGTCGTCGCCATCGAGCCGAGCACCGGACGCATCCTGACGATGGTCAGCACCCCGAGCTACGACCCGAATCTGCTTGCCAGCCACGACGGCGCCGAAACCACCAAGGCGTGGGACGAGCTCAATGCCGATCCCAACGATCCGTTGGTCAACCGCGCTATCTCGCAGACCTACCCGCCCGGTTCGACGTTCAAGGTGCTCACCACGGCTGCAGCTCTTGGCAACGGTGCGACGCCGGACGACCAGCTGACCGCGGCGCCGCAGATCACGCTGCCCGGCACCAGCACGACCCTCGAGAACTACAACGGCAGCACGTGCGGCCCCAACCCGACGGCGTCGTTGCGCGACGCTTTCGCGCGCTCGTGCAACACCGCTTTCGTCGAACTGGGCATCAAGGACGGCGCCGACGCCATCAAGGACGAGGCCAGCGCTTTCGGCATCGGGCCCAACACTCCCGCGATCCCGCTGCCGGTCGCAGACAGCACCGTCGGCGACATCTCCGACGACGCGGCCCTCGGCCAGACCAGCATCGGCCAGCGCGACGTCGCGGTGACCCCGCTCGAGAACGCAGTGATCGCCGCTACCGTCGCCAACGGTGGTGTGCGGATGCAGCCCAACCTGATCTCCCAGTTGCAGGCACCCGATCTGACCGATCTCAGTACGCCGTCACCGGTGTCGATGGGTCAGGCGATCTCGCCGGCAGTTGCGGCCACGCTGACCGATCTGATGATCGGCTCGGAGAACTTCACCGGCGGCGACGGCAAGATCCCCGGCGTTCAGATCGCGTCCAAGACCGGTACCGCCGAGCACGGCGTGAATCCGCGGGAAACTCCGCCGCACGCCTGGTACATCGCTTTTGCACCGGCGCAGAATCCGACGGTCGCCGTGGCCGTCATCGTCGAGAACGGTGGTGACCGCGGACTTGCCGCTACCGGTGGCTCGGTTGCTGCGCCGATCGGTCGTGCAGTCATCGCAGCCGGAATCCAAGGGGGCTGAACCGTGGCGTTGAACAACGGCGCTTTGATCGCCGATCGTTACCGATTGATCCGTCTCATCGCCACCGGTGGGATGGGTCAGGTGTGGGAAGCCACCGACTCCCGGCTCAACCGTCGCGTCGCCGTCAAGGTACTCAAGTCCGAGTTCTCTTCCGATCCGGAGTTCTTGGAGCGCTTCCGCTTCGAGGCCCGCACCACCGCGCAGCTCAACCATCCCGGTATCGCCGGAATCTACGACTACGGCGAGACCCGTGACAGCTCGGGTGATTCCACGGCGTACCTGGTGATGGAACTCGTCAACGGTGAACCGCTCAACGCCGTCCTGGCACGCGTCGGCCGCCTGGCGGTTCCGCATGCCCTCGACATGCTCGAGCAGACCGGCCGCGCCCTGCAGGTCGCACACGACGCCGGTGTCGTGCACCGCGACGTGAAGCCGGGCAATATCCTCATCACGCCTACTGGCCAGGTGAAGATCACGGACTTCGGCATCGCCAAGGCCGTCGAGAACTCTCCTGTCACGCGCACGGGAATGGTGATGGGCACCGCCCAGTACATCGCGCCCGAGCAGGCCCTCGGTCAGGACGCGACCGCGGCGAGCGACGTGTACTCGCTGGGAATCGTCGGATACGAAGCACTTTCGGGTCGACGCCCGTTCACCGGTGACGGCGCGCTGACCGTCGCGATGAAGCACGTGCAGGAAACCCCGGCGCCGATGCCGGCCGACCTGCCGCCGAACATCCGCGAGCTCATCGACATCACGTTGACCAAGGATCCGGCCGGCCGCTACGCCAGTGGCGGCGAGTTCGCCGACGCCGTTGCAGCCGTTCGGGCAGGAAGGCGTCCACCGCCGCCCGGTCTGCTCGCCACCGGTGCCGCGAGCGCGTTGCCGGCAACGGGTGCCACGCAGGTCATGCCGCCGACGTACGCGGGCCCGGTGACGGGCGCAGCTGCAACGGACGACGCGGCAGCCGGCGGAATGACCAGTGGGCAGAAGGCCGTGGCATGGGCCGGCGGCGGATTGATCTTGTTGGCGTTGATCATCGGCGGAGTCTGGATCGCGACCGACGGTCCGAGCGACCCGACGCCGCCCGTCGTCACGTCCACGACGTTGCCGACCACGACGACGACCAAGCCCACCACCACGACGACTCGGCCGACGACGACCACCACCGAGCCGACCACCACGACGACTCGGCCGACGACAACGACCACCGAGCCGACAACCACCACGACAACTCCGACCACGACAACAACAACTCCGACGACCACAACCACCACCACGACGACAACGACGACCACAACGACCACTGAGCCGTTGGCGGATCCCGGAGACGCTGAAGAACCGCTAGGACAAGACCAATGACGACACCCCGCAATCTCTCCTCCCGCTACGAGCTGGGTGAGATTCTCGGCTTCGGCGGAATGTCCGAGGTTCACCTGGCGCGCGACCTCCGACTCAGCCGCGACGTCGCGATCAAGGTGCTGCGTGCAGACCTCGCGCGCGATCCCACGTTCTACTTGCGGTTCCGTCGTGAGGCGCAGAACGCTGCCGCGCTGAACCATCCGGCGATCGTGGCCGTCTACGACACCGGTGAAGCCGAGACCGACGCCGGGCCGCTGCCGTACATCGTCATGGAGTACGTCGACGGCGACACGTTGCGTGACATCGTGCGCAGCACCGGGCCGATGACTCCGCGCAAGGCGATGGAAGTGATCGCGGACGTGTGCGCCGCTTTGGACTTCAGCCACCGCAACGGCATCGTGCACCGCGACGTCAAGCCCGCCAACATCATGATCAACCGTGCCGGCGCCGTGAAGGTGATGGACTTCGGTATCGCCCGTGCCATTTCCGACGCGTCGAGCCCGATGACGCAGACGGCCGCCGTGATCGGCACCGCTCAGTACCTCTCGCCGGAGCAGGCGCGAGGTGAGCAGGTGGACGCACGTTCGGACGTCTACTCGCTCGGTTGTGTGCTGTTCGAGATTCTGACGGGCGAGCCGCCGTTCAAAGGTGATTCACCGGTCGCCGTGGCGTACCAGCATGTTCGTGAGGATCCGCAGACGCCGTCGGAGATCAATCCCGACATTCCGCGCGAGCTGGATTCGATCATTCTCAAGGCGATGAGCAAGAACCCGGCCAACCGCTACCAGAGCGCCGGCGACATGCGCAGCGACTTGGTACGCGTTCTGGGCGGTCAGCGTCCGAGTGCGCCGATGGTGATGAACGACGAGGACCGCACCACCATCCTCGGCGCCGTCGGCTCCGACACCGGGAACTACCGCACTGCTCCTGATCCGGTCGAGCCGGTTCCTGCACGGACAACTCGCGCTGCCGAGCCGCCTGCCAAGAAGAAGGGCGGACGCTACGCCCTGATGGGCATCGCGGCGCTTCTGGTGATCGGTCTGGTGACGTTCTTCCTCATTCGGGTGAACTCGCCGAAGGTCGAGATGGTGACCGTTCCGGGTGACCTGACCAACCAGCCCGCCGACGTCGCCGAGGCGACGCTGACCAACGCCGGATTCCAGGTGGAGCGTCAGCAGAAGACGGACAAGGTGATCGCCGCCGGAAACGTCATCACGACGCGTCCGGTTGCCGGGGTGCGTATCGAGAAGGGCAGCACCGTCACCATCGACGTGTCCACCGGACCCGAGCAGGTCGCGATCCCACGCCTGACCGGGCTGAGCCAGGACGACGCGGAGAAGAAGCTCAACTCCGTCGGACTCCGACTTGATCCGACCATCGGCAAGGCGGCATCGACCGTCGCCGAGGTCGACAAGATCGTCAATCAGGATCCTGCCGTCGGAGTGTCGGTTGTTCTCGATTCCGCGGTCTCGATCACCGTCGGCACCGGACCGGAGCAGGTTCGTGTCCCGGACGTCACCGGTCAGCGTGAAGAGGTGGCGAGGCCCAACATCGAAGGTGCCGGGTTCGTCGTCCAGATCACGGAGATCGATTCGGGACTGCCGAAGGGACAGGTTGTTTCGACCGACCCGACCGGCGGTACGTCGGCCACCAAGGGTTCGACCGTGACGCTACGAGTGTCCAACGGCAACCAGGTCGCGATGCCTGATCTGACCAACAAGACGGTGTCGGAGGCGTTGAGCACGCTTCGCGCAGCCGGTTGGGCCGGAACCGCTTCGCAGCTGGTGCAGAACCAGAGCACGACGCTCACCCCGGAAATGGTGGGCAAGATCGTCTCGCAGACGCAGCCTCCGGGCTCGGAGATCTCCAAGGACGCGGTCATCACCGTCAGCGTCGGAGCGCTCGGAATCCCCGGCCGCTAGCAAAGTGAAAAAGTGCCTCCCGGAGATTTCCGGGAGGCACTTTTTTGTGGACAGGTGTCAGAGAATTGCGGGCAATGCGCCGCCGAGCGCCGACGCGACCTCGGCCTCGAGAGCTGCGACGAGTCCTTCCGGAGGCGCCTCACCGCAGACTGCGAGCCAGTTCGCGAGCATCCGGTGTCCACCCTGAGTGAGGACGGACTCCGGGTGGAACTGGACGCCGTGAATCGGCAGTTCGCGGTGACGCATCGCCATCACGACGCCGCTCTCGGTGTGGGCGGTCACCTCGAGTTCCTCGGGAATGGTGTCCTCGAGAACCGTCAGCGAGTGGTAGCGGGTAGCGGTGAACGGATCGGGCAGTCCGGCCAGGACGCCGACGTCCTTATGGTGAACCAGACTCGTCTTGCCGTGAAGCAGTTCGGGCGCGCGGTCGACGGTTCCGCCGAAAGCCGCACCGATCGCCTGGTGTCCGAGGCAGACGCCGAGCAGCGGAGTCTTGGTGTCGGCGCAGACCTTCACCAGATCCATCGTCGCTCCCGCGCGCTGCGGAGTTCCGGGGCCCGGGCTCAGGAGAATGCCGTCGAACTGCGCTACTGCACCTTCGAGGTCTGCCGTCAGTTGTGGATCGTCGTTGCGCCAGACCACGGCTTCGGTTCCGAGCTGGCCGAGGTACTGCACCAGGTTGAACACAAAGCTGTCGTAGTTGTCGACGACGAGAATCCTCATGAGAGCAGGGTAAACGCCCGTGCTATCCGCCGGTATAGGCGGGGACCGTGATCTGCGACGGCGTTGCCTGCGTGTACCCGAGGCCGAAGCGGGTCGCGTACTGCTTGTAGATCCGAATGCCCGGTTCGGCAGCGAGTGCCGCCTCGAGGCGCGCGACGTCGCCGATGGCACTCATCACGTAGGGCGGACTGTAGGTGCGACCGTGCAGAAGAAGAGTGTTTCCGATGCACCGCGGCGCCGACGTACTGATGATCCGTTGGTCCTGCATGCCCACCGCTTCGGCACCGCCCGCCCACAGTGCGTTCAGGACGCTCTGAACGTCCTGCTGATGCACGACGAGGTCGTCCGGGGTGGCGTCGACCGGATACTTGCCGTCGGCGTTGCGCGGAGCGTCCGTCATCGTGACGACAACACCCGGGCCGGTCATCTCCGTCAGTCCCGCGTCGGCGGAGATGTTCTTGATGTCACCGAGCGCGGCGGCCACTCCGGCGTCGGACCGAGCGGCGTCTTGCTGCAGCGAATCGAGCTGGGCGGCAAGTTCGTCCCGGTCGGCCGAGACTTTTTCGGCATTGGCCTGGGCGCTGCGAACCAGATCGGAGAGCCTGGTGCTTTCGGTGACCTGGAGCTGGTTCTCCTCGGCGGATCGTTGCGCCGTGGCGACCATCAGACCGGCTACCAGGCAGACGGCAAGTACACCGATGTGCCAGACGGTTCGTGAAGATTCACCCGAAGACACGTGGCTCCTCCCGGATTGTGCAGGTCGGCCGGTGACCAACTGGACACAGCTACGTTAGCGTGTAGGTAACACATGCAGGTCACACCGTAGAGCGAGGACGTCATGCCCAAGTCGAAGGTCCGTAAGAAGAACGACTACACAGTCAACCCGGCAAACCGCACTCCGGTGAAGGTGAAGATGGGTCCGTCGAGCACGTTGTACGTCTCGGTGATGCTCGGATTCATGCTTGTCGGCCTGGCATGGCTGATTGTGTACTACTTGGCCGCGGATTCGATCACGTGGATGAACGACTTGGGAAACTATAACTTCCTCGTCGGCTTCGGTTTCATGGTTGTCGGCCTTGTCATGACCATGAGATGGCGCTGAACAGCGAGTATCTGATTCGACCCGGATCGTGACCGTCATTCAATTACATGGGTGTCATTCATCCCCATTGTGGATAACTCCTGTGGACAACCTAGGAAGTTATCCACATGCTCGAGGATGAATTTCATCCACAGCCTCGTGACAACGTCACGGAGGTGATCTCGTGGGCCACTCCGATGGGTGTTGTCTACGCGATGTTCGGCGGCGGAATTGCCCTCGCGATCGCCTCGATAATCGCGCCCACGGAGCCGGCCGGCCGCTTCCTGCTCGCCCTCGCGGTGATCGGGCTGTTCGTGATGGGCGGACTCGCCCTGCGTCAGCGTCCCCGCCTGGCTGTGATCGAAGACGGGGGAACCAAGTCGATCGCGGTGCAGCGACTGCGCGCCCGGCACGAGTTCACTCACGAACAGATCGACCGCGTGCGGCTTGTCCGCTACCCGCGTCTGGGTCGACGCGTCCCGATGCTCGAGATCGACATCGTCGACCGTCCCACCGACACGGAGAAGCTGTTGATCTTCGGACGCTGGGATCTCGGTACGACGCCGGAGGACGTCCTGGACGTGCTCGCCGTTCACGGCTTGGTGCCGCCCGAGAAGTAGGCGCGGGTTTACATGGCCAGTGCCGCGAGGTCCGGCTGCACGATGTCTAGAGCCTGCTGCGGCACCGCGACGGCGTCGCTCGACCATCCCCAGATCGAGTACAGCTCACGGCCGGGGTCGGTGTATCCGTCGCGGCCGTGAAGCACCCGGTAGTTGTCGATGCAGATCATCTCGCCTGCTTCGGCGCGGAACATCGGCCCGCTGTCTCGCACGTAAATCACGGCCTCACTCCACTGCTTCACCAGCGGCCACTGCGCTACTTCCGATTCACCGGCGATCGGCGCGAGGTACGGGTGATAGCGAACCTGGTTGCGTCCACTCGGCACCGTCCTGGCGATCGGCGCAAATGTGTTCTGCGGGAAGTTCGGTTCCGAATGGTCGATGTCTGTGCTCCAACAGAATTCGGCCAATTCAGCGGTTGCGGGATCGAAGGCGAGCAACCGCGTCAGTTTGAGCGCATCGATGAGAAACGAGTCGCCGCCACTCGGATACGCCGGACGCTTGCACCACAGAAACAGATAGTCGGGCGCGTAGTCACCGAACGCAAAACCGTCGTTGTGGGCAGTCATCCGCTCGCCGGAGATACCGAACGAGCGCTTGCGGCCGCGTTCGTCCACCGGTTGCGTGTCGACGACAGCGGCTTCGGCATCCTGACTCTTGGCACTCGCCTCGAACTGGCGGCCGACGCGAATGCACTTCTCACCGAGCAACTTCGACGCGAAGGCAATGGCATCTTCCTCGGTGTGCAGGCCACCGAAGACCGCGGCGCCGTCGAGAGCGATTGCCGCCCGGACGGCCTCGACCGTCTCCACGCGCCGCGGAACAACACTTGCCAGCGTCAAATCGGAAGAGAACATTCATGACTCCATACGTCGAGTTGGCCAAACGGTTCAACTCGAGCGTAGGAACTCGTCATTTCGACGGCGTAACTCCGGAAACCGATTCGGTTACGGAGCCAGCCTTTCAGATCACCTTGCCCGGGTTCATGATTCCGTGAGGGTCGAGTGCGCCCTTGATTGCATGATGCATCGCGACGACGGCCGGTGACAGTTCCTGTGCCAGGCCACCCATCTTCAGTAGGCCGACGCCGTGCTCACCGGTGACGGTTCCGCCCAACTCGAGGGCGTTGTCGATGATCTCGGCAAAAGCGGCCTGAGCGCGCCTCCGCGCCGCTTCGTCGTCGTGTGGCGTGATCAGCAGCGGGTGCAGGTTGCCGTCACCCGCGTGCGCGATGTTCGCGATGTGCGTGTCGTGCCGGGCCGAAATGGCCTCGATCCGTGCCAACATCTCCGGGACCGCCGCCTTTGGGACGCAAATGTCCTCGGTGAGCACCGGGCCGAGCCGCTCGAGGGCGGGGTACGCCAGACGCCGGGCGGAGAACAGGGCGTCGGCTTCCTCCTGGTCGGTGGATCTCGCGCTCCAGGTAGCCCTGGAACGGTTGAAACAGGCCAACATTCGCTCGGCTTCGGCGTCGCCGATCTCGCCCGGTGTGTCGATTCGGCCGAGCAGGACCACCTCGGCGTCAGCCGAGAGGCCCATGTTCTTCCAGGCGTCGACGGCAAGGAGACACTGCCGATCGATCAGCTCGAGGGCCGACGGCGTGAGCCCGTCTGCGGCGACGGCCTCGACGGCCTTGCCCGCAGCAACGATGGAGTCGAAGTATCCGACGATGGTGCGTTCGGGATCGCGCTGAGGACGAAGCTTGACGGTCACCTCGGTGATCACCCCGAGAGTGCCTTCGGAGCCGACCATGAGTGCCGAGAGATCAAACCCAGCCACTCCCTTGGCAGTTCGACGCCCGAGCCGAACCAGCTCACCGGTTCCCGTAACCACCTGCATGCCCAGCACGTAGTCCTTGGTGACGCCGTACTTGACGCAGCACAGGCCGCCGGCATTGGTCGCGACGTTGCCGCCGATCGTCGACCAGGGTGCGCTCGCCGGATCGGGTGGATACCAGAGGCCGTGCTCGGCGCAGGCGTCGCGGAGGTGATCGTTGACCACTCCGGGTTCGACCACGGCCAAACGCTCGAGGGTGTTGATCTCCTTGATGGCGTTCATCGCGTCGAAGGCGATCACGACGCCGCCGGCGACTGCGTTGGCTCCACCCGACAGACCGGTGCCGGCGCCGCGCGTGACGACGGGCGCACCGTGGGCGATGCACGCCTGCACAACTGTCTGTACCTGCTCGGCTGTGCGCGGACGGACCACCGCGACCGGCATCTCGTAGGGAGCCCACTCGGCGTCGTCGTGGATGTAGCTCGCCATGATGTCGGGGTCGGTGATCAGTCGATCCGCATCGATTTGCGAGCCGAGCGCCTCGAGGAGTGTCATGTCTCCACGATAGTGACGGCCGCTACACCACCCCATGTAGATTTACTCCGAGAAACCGGAAACTGTATGGACATTTTCTCCATACTCATCATTGGTCTGACGAGTTGGTCTGACAAGGGAGCGCGGATGCACGAGAACTGGCTACAGCTTCTCCTGGCCGAGGCATCCACCGAGGAACTGATCGAACACCGCGATCAGTTGGCCGCTGGGTCAGGCCCCGAAGTCGCCGCCGAAATCGAGCGAGAAGCCCGATCGGCACTTCAACTACGAAGTCTCCTGGCTCAGCGCCGACAGCGCGCCACCGAACTCGGGGCACTCAACGACATCGCGTCGCTGCTGACCACGATGCACGATCACCACGCCCTCCTGCAGGAGATCGTGGATCAGGCCAAACGACTACTCGGCGTGGACCTTTCGTACCTTGCTCTCATTCACGACGACATCTTGATCATCGAAGTCACGAGCGGTGCGTACACCTCCCAACTGCTCGGCCTCACGGTTCCGTTCCGCGAAGGTCTGATCGGTCGCGTAGTCGAGAACTCTTCTCCCGCTTGGTCTTCCGACTATCGAAACGACCCCTCGTTTGCACACATCGGGCCCGCCGACGACGCAGCGCGAGCGGAGAACATGCGCGGCCTGTTGGCCGTGCCGCTGACCTTGAACGGCAAGATCCTGGGTGCGCTGTGCGCGTGCAAACGTCAGGAGCGCCGATTCGGCAACGAGGAAGTTGCGTTGCTGTCCGCCCTCGCAGCTCATGCCTCGGTGGCGATCGAGAATGCCCGCTCTCTCGAACGCTATCGCGCGACGGTTGCAGAAGTGAATGCAGCGAACACCGAACTTGCTAAGCGCACAGCACTTCTCGAACAGACACTGACTTGGGATCGTTCGCTCACACAAGTTGTCCTGCGCGGCGGTGGAGTCCGTGAACTCGTGGAGGAAACCTCGGCGTCGACGGGTTCGCCGGTGTTCTTCGTGACCGGAACATCCGAGATTCCACCGGGACTGCAACGGGTGAGCGAGAGCGTGCATCGGGTCTTCGACATCTTTGCCGCCGACCGACGCGAGCAGGAGGTGACGCTGATCGTCGGTGAGCAGTTCCTGTTCGCCACCGAAGTACGCAGTGCCGGTGACCAACTCGGAGTTCTGTTCCTACTCTCGCGCCAGGAACCCACCGCCGCCATGAGATTGGCACTCGAAAGGTCAGCTCCCGCCATTGCGCTGGCACTGGTCGGCGAACGGGCGGCCAGGGAAGCTACCCGTCGGGCACGCGACGCATTTCTGGTCGATCTGATCACCAGGCCTGCGCCGACGCCAGCCGAGGTCACCGGTCAGTTCCGCCTGGCCGGGCTCAATCCTGACCGCTCGTACACCGTCGTGGTGGCCCGCCCGGCCGACGCCGTCGACCGTACGCGTCGCAGTATCGAGGAAATTGCATTCCCGTCAGGAACCGTTGTTGCCGAACATGGTTCACGAGTCATCACACTGATTCCCGGAATGTCACCGGCAGCAGTTGCGGCGGCGTGGGTGCAGCCGGCGGAGAACCCGACCGTCGGAATCGCCGATCCGGCGGTGGGAGCGGAAGGTCTGGCGCGAGCGTATGTCGAGGCGCAGCACACCGTCGACGTCCTCGAGACTCTCGGGCGGGCCTCCCACGTGGAACCGGCAAGTTCACTCGGCATCTACCGAATTCTCCTCAGCCGCACCGGCCGCGAAGAACTGGAAGCCCTGACAGAGCGTTCCCTCGGTCCTCTCCTCGAGGAGGAGCAACGACGCGGCGTTCCGCTATTGGACACCCTCGCGTCGTACCTGTCACACAATTGCAAGCACTCCGCGACCGCCGCCGCGCTCGCGATTCACGCCAACACTCTGTACCAACGGCTCGAGTCGATCGACAGGTTGATCGGTACACAGTGGCGTCAGCCGGACCAGGCGCTCGATCTTGCGCTCCTGATCCGGCTGCGTGCCAGTGCCGGGAAACTCGGTCAGATCTGAGCGGGCTTGCTCGATCGCTTTGCCAGTGCCACCACAAGGATTGCGGCACAGAGCATCACGGCGCCCACCACCCACAGTCCTGCCTTGGCATTTCCGGTCACATCGGTGAGCCAGCCGGTGATGTACGGAGCACCGAAGCCCGACGCGTTGCCGATCGAGTTGATCATGGCGATGCCCGCGGCCGCGCTGGCACCCGTCAGGAACGTGGTGGGAAGGTACCAGAATACGGGGAGTGCACACAGCACGCCGACGGCGGTGAGCGAGACCGCGATCATGACGGTGAACGGTGAATCCAGGTACAGCGCAATCGGAATTGATACCGCGCCCAGGAGCGTCGGGGCTGCAACGTGCCACATTCGTTCACCGGTCTTGTCGGAATGGCGGCTCCACAGCACCATCGCGACAGCGCCGATCGCGTAGGGGACGGCCACGATCAGGCCTGTCTCGACGAGCGAGAAATCGGTGTCGAACGTCTGCTTGAATCCCGCGACGATGCTGGGCAGGAAGAAGCTCAAAGCGTAAAGGCCGTACGTGATTCCGAAGTAGACCAGACCGAAACCGATGACGCGGGGATCGCGCAGGGTCTTGCCGGCGGACTGGTGACCGGCGTCGCCGAGTTCTTTCTCCTCGTCGGCCATGGACTTCATCAGCCAGGTGCGCTCCTCGAGGGTCAACCACTTTGCGTCGGCGGGACGATCGGTGAGGTAGAACCAGACGACAAACGCCAAGATCACGGCGGGCAGACCCTCGATCAGGTACATCACGCGCCATCCGGCGAGGCCGAACAGTCCGTCGCCGTACTGGATGATGGCCGCCGAAAGCGGGGCACCGAGCGCCGACGAGAGCGGAAGCGTCAGCAGGAACAGACCCATCAGGCGCACGCGGTACTTCTTCGGGAACCAGAAGGTCAGGTAGAGAAGAACTCCGGGGAAGAAGCCGGCCTCGGCGATGCCCAGCAGTATGCGGAGGAAATAGAGGCTGCCGACATTCGGCACGAATGCCAGCGCAGCGGCGAGGATGCCCCAGGTGAGCATGATCCGCGCGATCCACAGCCGAGCGCCGAAGCGGTGCAGGGCCAGGTTGCTCGGCACCTCGAACAGCAGATAGCCGACGAAGAAGAGACCGGATGCGAGCCCGAACATCGTCTCGGTCATACCGAGGTCGGCGCTCATGGTGAGCTTGGCGAAAGCGATGTTCGTACGATCCAGATAGTTCACGAAATAGAGCAGGATCAGGAAGGGAATCAGCCGGCGCGCTACCTTCTTCACCACGCGAGATTCGATCTCGCTCGGCGCAACCCCACCGTCAGTGGTGGTGCTATCGGTGGAGGTCATGGCAGGGGTACTCCTCGGAAAAGGTCAGCGTTGCTATCTACGAAGTGACTCAAGCCACAGTAGAAGCACGACCGAGCCCAACCTATGTGGACAATCTCTACAGAAGCCGTCTCTGCATGTGCGATTGCTCCCAAAGATCCGGCAGATGATCCCGGGCAGCCCGACGAACGTCCCTGAACAGTCGAAGGCGACAAACCCGTCTGAGCTGGGGGTTTAGAGCTACGAGCACCGAGTCACTGGCTAGTGTTGTCGGCGAAACAGCCAGAGCAAGTGCGGACGCACCGCGTGACTTGAAGGACAGAACATGACGAAGTTGGTTCGGACCACGATGACCCGCCGGTCCTCCACCGCAGTCGCTGCCACCCTCGCGGCGGTCGCTATATTCGCCTCCGCCTGCGGCAGCGACTCCGACAAGACCAACTCCGACAAGAGCGCTGCCGGCGCCTCGTCCGCTACATCCTCGGCCACCGTCGGCGGGAAGACGCTCGACGCCAAATTCGAGACGAAGTGCGCAAAGGACGGCGGCACGACAGTTATGACACTGCTCGACGCGGAAAATCCCACCTACGGCATGTTGACCGTCTCGGCCATCGTCGATGAATCCGGCACGGTTCAGACTGCCGGAATCGCCGGAAGCGAGGGTGGATCGAACGGTCTGCCGTACACCGCCGGATTCGCACCGGGACTGCCCGGCGGATCTGCCAGTGCCAAGCAGGACGGCGATACCTTCGTGGTGACGGGCGAGGGAATCGGCGCCCGGGACAAGGGCAACCCGACGGCGACGTCGAGCTTCGAGATCACGTTCGCCTGTGAGTCCATCATCGGCGGCTGAGCCATAGAACGGCTGGGCCCTAGGATTCTTGCTAGCTGATTCCCAGCTGTTCGCGCAGTTGAACGACGCGGAGCACGATGACTCCGATTGTCACCACTGTGACGGCACCAAAAGCGATCCAGCCGATCCGCACTGCTTTCACGCGGTTCTCACCGGCGCCCAACCACTGCGGGGCGTACAGGAATGCAGCGGCCGTTGCGGCACCTGCCACCAGACCTCCCGCGTGACCCCAGAACGAGATCCCGGGCAGCGAAATGCTGATGATCACATTGATCGCGATCACCGAGATGATCGGGACCGGGCTTCGACGCAAACGCAATAGAAGGACTGCCTGTGCGCCCATGATGCCGAAGATCGCTCCCGACGCCCCAGCAGTCCAGGACAGGGCCGTGAGCGAAGAGAACACCGGCTGGAATGCCATCACCGAGGCGGAACCGCCGAGAAGCGAAACCAGGTAGATGCCGATGTACCTCGAGCGGCCCATCACGATTTCGGTGTCGCGTCCGAGGATGTAGAGGGCGTACATGTTGACCGCGAGGTGCAAGATGCCGAAGTGCAGGAACCCGGAGCCGATGAGCCGGAACCAGTCACCGCTGGCGACGAGCCCCGGATTGAGTGCCCAGTTCGCGAAGATCGACGAGCCGACCTGATTGTTCATGATGCTTCGCGACTGTGCGAAGGTGGCGAGGAACGCCAGGACGTTGAGCCCCATCAAGGTGTACGTCACGACCGGGACCGCACGGGTGGGGCTCACGGTGTTTCCGGCGACGCCCCGAACGGGACGGACATCACGCTGACCGGCAGCTACACAGTCAACACATTGGTATCCCACCGCCGCCTCGCGGAGGCAGTCCGGGCACGCCGGTCGTCCACAACGATTGCAGGAAAGTGCGGTAGGTCGATCTGGATGGCGGACGCACCGCGGTTGGGGCGGGATGCCCTCACTCGCACCGCCGCCCCAACCGGGGTTCGTCATCTGCTTGTTTTACCTGTTCAGGAGATGGTGATGCTGTTGATCACGACGGGCTCGACCGGACGATCGCCACGATCGACGGCGGTGGAGGAGATAGCGTCGACAACCTTCTTGGAATCGTCGTCGAGAACCTCACCGAAGATGGTGTGGCGACGGTTCAGGTGCGGCGTCGGGCCGGTGGTGATGAAGAACTGCGAGCCGTTGGTTCCCGGGCCTGCGTTGGCCATGGCCAGCAGGTAGGAACGGTCGAACTGCAGTTCCGGGTGGAACTCGTCACCGAACTTGTAGCCCGGGCCGCCGGTGCCGGTTCCGGTGGGGTCGCCACCCTGGATCATGAAGCCGTCGATGACGCGGTGGAAGATGGCACCGTCGTAGAACGGGCCGGTCTTGGTGCCGGCGGCGTTTGCGGTGGTGTACTCCTTCGAGCCGTCGGCGAGGCCGACGAAGTTTTCGACGGTCTTCGGCGCATGGTTGCCGAACAGAGCGATCTTGATGTCGCCGCGGTTCGTGTGCAGCGTTGCGGTTGCGGTCTGATGAGTTGAAGTCACACCACCATCGTGCCATTGCCGGCGTTCTCGTGGATGTCGCCCCGCAAAAGTCTCCCTGTCCTCGCCCCACTGTTATGGCACAGTGAAGTCATGACACGAGTGACCGAGTCCCTCAGCACGCAGTTGCCCGACACCTTCGATCACGCGCGCGCCCGCGTCGAGGACACCTTCGACGAGACTGCCGCCTACCTCGAAGAGACAGCGGCTCGCATCAAGGAGTCCGAGGCAGCCGACAACGCTCGCCGCATCGCTGCGGTGGTCGCCACATCGGTCGCTCGCGGCGCCGGGCAGGTCGGGTTGTTCCTGGGTCGTCAGGGCAAAGTCCTCGCCAAGAAGGGCGTAGAGCGCGCAAAGGCTATCCCCACGAAGTCCGCGGAACGCACCGAGAAGCCTCGCGGCCGCAAGCGCGTCGCCGTGTTCGTCATCGCCGGTGTTGCGGTGATCGGTGGCGCGGTGTTCTTCAAGAGCCGCCGACGCGAGCATCCGCCGGTCGCTTCCGCACCCCCTCGCCTCGAGGAGAACTCGGCCGAGAAGACCGCTTAGTCGAGATACGAAAAGCCCCGGAACAGATTGTGTTCCGGGGCTTTTCGATGTTCACGTTCAGCAGTTGGACGGTGCCGGGACGTTGTTGAAGCGATCGATCATGTATCCGACGGATTCCGGGGTACCCACCAGGTACGGCGTCGCGTGATTGATTGCCAGTCCCGGAATGATCGGGGGCAGTTCGTTGACGGAGAACTGCACCGTCGCGCCCTTGCCGCACCAGTCTCGCGCCAGTTGCTGTCCCTGGCCGAACGGAACGATGTCGTCGGAGCGGCCATGCTGAATGAGCACGGGCGACTCCGGCGTCAGCTTGCCGATCTTCTGCTCGTCGAGGATTGCCTGCGCCATGGGCAGACGCGCCAGAACTGCGGAGAGTGATTCACCGGAATTGGTGAAGCTCGACGACTGCTGGAAGCCGAACTGCAATCCACTTTCGGCGACACACTGGTTCTTGGTGGCGGCCAACATCTGTCGGCCGCGATCGTTGATCTCGGCGTCGAGCAGCGGCTGAACCTCGGGGTACTGCGCAAGGATCCCGTTGAGCGCGTATCCGATCACTCCGGTGAGGAACGTGCCGTCGACCTGCTGCAGCGTCGCCGCCAGATCGGCGGGCGGTGCACCTGCGTACGTGCCCTTGAGATCAAGCTCAGGAGCATACGACGGCTTCAATTCCGTTGCGGCAGCGGCAGCTCCACCACCTTGCGAGTAACCCCACAGTCCGACGGGGCCGTCGGCGGGAATGCTCGCGTTCGGGAGTTGCTGAGCGGCTCGCACCGAGTCCAGAACCGCGTGCGCTTCGGCTTCACGGTTGACGTAGGTGTGATCGCCCGGAGTTCCGAGACCCTCGTAATCGGTGACAACGACGGCAATGCCGTTGAGCAGCAACGTGTTCACCCAGATGGACTCGTAGCCGACCATGACGTCCGTCGGGAACTGGTACTCGATACCGGTGTTGAACAGCTTGGACGGTGCGCATTGATCGCCCTGCCCATGCGTTCCTACCGCTGCGGCAACCAGTGGACGCGCCCCCTGCCCGGTCCACGGGTTCGACGGTTCGAGATAGGTGCCCGTCACGGCAACGGGGGCGCCCTTGGCGTCCTCGCTTCGATACATGATCTTGGTGGCGGTTGCCGGCCACGCACCGTTCGATCCGGGCACGCTCAGCAGCAGTGGTGACGGCTCACTCTTGATGAGATCTCCGTTGGCACCTGCCGGAAGCTCCGACGGCGGCGTGTAGAAATCCGCCGGCTCCGCCGTTGCGGCAGGGGCCGTCACAGCACCCATGACCAGTGCCGCGACGGAGACCCCGGCCGCCCACCATGCTCTGCTCTTCACGTTTCGATCTCCCCACGTTCGCCTGCGCTGTGGCTTGGCACACAGCGAACGCAGAGTAACACATACCTCACGTAACACTTTTTCGTGAGGTTTTCGCCTTAACAGGCTGAATTACAACCGTTTACGACTACTTCGTGGGCTCCAGATTGGTGGTCAGTAGCGCACGAAGCTTGTCGGTATCGGCAGAGGTCCAGGCCTCGGGGTGCAGGATCTTGGCCCACATGTCCGCTGCATCCTCGCCGTAATTGTGACCGTGCCCGGACGGGACGTCAGCCGAGAAGACCATGTCGAGGGTGACCTGCCAGAAGGTCACGAGAGGCACCCATGTCATTCCCGGATCCACGTCGCGCCCCAGCGGTTCCTTGAGCCAATCCGGCTTGTTGAGCAGCAGGTCGAAGGACCACCACGTGATCGGGTCGCTGGCGTGCTGCCAGTACACGATGCGATCGTCGTCCCAGTCCGACTTCAGCTCCAGATCTTCCGGATCACCGGCAAACCGAATTGCCTGGCCGCCGTCGATCACCGGCAGGATCTCCGGTGAGCCCGAGTCACGACTGTCCGTGATTTCCTGCCACTGAGCAGTGAAGTTGGGGGTTCCGACCCACAGTGCGCCGTCGACGCGCGTCATCATGTCCTGAGCGCCGGCAAATGCCGCCTGGCCACCGTAGGAGCCGAGGCTCTCACCGAAGACAACCAGTTCGGGTCGCGTCTCAACGGGCAAGTCGATCCACTTGGCGTAGACCGCGTTGAACAGCGCGCGGCCGGCGATCATCGGCGTCTCACGGTCGGCGATGAAGGCCAACGGACTCGGAAGGAACGAGTACTGCATCGACGCGATCGCCGTGTCCCCGCCCTCGACGTACTCGAACGCCGACGCGACGTCCTCGTTCACCCAACCGCGGCCGGTGGTCGTGACAACTGCGAGGGTTCCGCGGTCGAATCCGCCGGTGCGCTCCAACTCGTCGACGACCCGCTGTGCGACACCGTTGATCGAGTCCGAGGATTCACGTCCGGCATACACCCGGATCGGTTGCTTCGCTTCACGTCCGGTCAATGCAGAGATCTCGGCTGCAGTGGGACCGCTACCCATGAAGGTGCGCCCCTCCTGGCCGAGAGAATCCCAAGCCTCGGCGGACATCGGCGAACCGCTGCGCTCTGCAATCATGGGCTGTTCGATGCCGTCCGGTGTTTCATGATCCGCACCGGAGAAACTCCAGTTCGCGAAGGCGATCAGCCCGTTGTACAGCGCACCGTTCACGATGAAGATGCCGAGGGCGAAGATGACGATCAAGCTGCCGACCTTCGCCGCCTCGAGGGGAACGAACCGTAGTGCGACGGCGGTGAGCTTGTTGGTGGTGAACCGAAGACCACGGCCTGCCTCGAGCAGGATGAACCAGATTCCGAGCGAAATCATCAGCACCAGAAGATAATTCGCTTGATTGGTGCGTGGAGCTTCCACGAGATCGCGAACGATCTGCTGCCACCACGAACCGAGGACCAAGAACGTCGGCACCAGAATGACGGCCGCGACCAACAGGATTCGCCAGCCGATCTTCTTGGTGCGATCCGACCACTGCGGTTCGACGCCGCACTTGCGGATCATCCAGGCAACCGTCACGCCGACGCCGTATCCCATCGCGAGCGAGATGCCCGTCGCAACGCCCTGCAAGTACCACGCGCGCGGCAACAGGGACGGACTCATCGACCAGGTGAAGAAGACCAGAGCAAAGGCAAGCCCGACCGGGTGCAGCGTCTTGCAATAGAGGCGCAGCCGTTCCCACACACGTTTCATGCCGGAATCGTATGCGCCCCGTGCCCGAATCAGGTCACGGAGCGCACACGCGTCCAGTCTGTTTACGGGGCGAAGCGCAAAATCGCGGCAACTGCGCCGCCGCCCGGAATGTCCTCCGCGCGAACAGCGAGCACCCGCGCACCCGTCAGGAGCGCACGACGAGCGATCTCGTCGACGACCCCGTAGGTGCTTCCGTTGGTCGACTCGCCGGTCGTGAGAGCGCCCGTCTGGGGATCGAGACTTCCGGGTACGACGGAATCGATGTCGATGAAAACGGTGTCGACCTGTCCGTACGTCGCGGCTGTTGCCACGTCGGCGACGTCGGTTTGAGTGCGACCTTGTTCCGTGCGCACATTGAAGGTGTCCCGCACCGCCGCCAGCTGCTCGGCATGGAAGTCGTCGAGCGCCGGACGCGAACCGTCCGCCACTTCCTGCGTCGACAAGGCTTCGGGGTTTCCCTCGACGGTTTTGTCGACCAGGTGGCGGTACGAATTCACGGAGCGATACACCGACGCGATGGGTTCCGCAGCGGCCAGAATCAAGGGGACGTCACGGCCGGCGAGCACACCGCGGACCTCGTGATCGACTGCGCGGGCGTACTGATTGACGCGCAGCTTTCGGCTGTCCGAACCCGAGAGCCGACCCGCCTCGGTGCGACTGTTGATCGACGACTTGCCCGCGTGATCCGCAGCGTTCTTCGGCATTCCCTGAACACGAACCTCGTCGGCCGGTTGATCGGCGGCGATCTCGATCAATCGCACCGAACCTTCGGCGAGAGCGAGAACAAACGCCGTCTGGGGGAAGGTCACCGAACGGAGTAGTGGCTTGAGATGAAACCGATCGCTGACCGTTTCGAGCGCCTGCAGACGGTTGGGGAGGCGGAAGGTCACCAGACGGTCCGGCGTCGCGTACGTGACCAATGAGCGCGACTGGAAGCGCCAGAAATCGTCGTCGTCGTCGAGCTCTGCGTATTCGGCCTCGAACTGCTTGCGCTCGGCCGGATCCTCCACCGATGCGAGTGCCGAGCGGACCTGGTCCTTGAAGGCTATGCGCGCTTTGTCGTAATCCTGCGGCGCATCTTCAGTCGGAGTCACGATGGTGATGCAGGTGGGCCCCTCCACCTCCGCGAGTGCGGCAATTTCACCGTGGCTGGGAATGTCGTTGTGAAGCACTACGAACCTCCTGAAATTGGGTTCTCCTCACGCTACGCCCGGCTGGTTATGACCACTAGACTTTCCGGAGAATTCGGGACGAACGGTCCATAAAGTGGGCGCGGTTCTGGCCACCCCACTCCGAGCGAACGGCATGTTCATCGCCTTCAGTGCGCCGAAAGTGCCGTTCGCTCAAGAAGGGGTGGGGTGGAACCACACAAGTCGGGCACCGGCCGGGGCGAGCAGAGATCGGGTACATCGGCATACAAAAACACCCTCCCGGATCCCGGGAGGGTGTTTTCTTACTGTGGAGCCTAGGAGATTCGAACTCCTGACATCTGCCTTGCAAAGGCAGCGCTCTACCAACTGAGCTAAGGCCCCGTTCGGTTTTCTGACCGGAGTCAGAGTACCTAGGTTCTATCCTGTTTCCAAATCGTGCCAAACCTTGTCTCCGCGCTGACTTTTGATCAGCTTGGTGACCCCGAGAGCTACCAGAATTCCGGCCCCGACAAGCAGGAAAACCTTCATTCCAGCAACCCTTCTTCGGCACATGGGAGTGGGCCTAGGAGGACTTGAACCTCCGACCTCTTCATTATCAGTAAAGCGCTCTAACCACCTGAGCTATAGGCCCCTGAACCGATTCCAAAGATTACCCCACCGGGCCGCTGACACCAAAACGGGCCCGGCGGAGCAATGTTTTCGCAGGTCAGTCGCGGTCGGCGAGAGTTACCTCTACGCCGCCAACCAGGTCGCTGCAGAGGTTGTAGATGAACGATCCGATCGTGACGAGTGCCGTGAAAAGCACCATGTTCGCGATGCCGATCAGCGCGGCGTAGCCGAACACCTGGCCGGCCGTCACCAGACCGTCGGAGCCGCCGTCGGCAACGATGTCGGTGAACGCGTTGTTCAGGCGATCCCAGACGCCCATGCCGTCGAGAACCACGTAGAGCAGTCCGACGGCCACCATCCACACGAAGAACAGCGACACCGAGATCACGGATGTGATCTTGAGCGTGGACCACGGGTCGATACGACGGATCTGGACCGTTGCGCGCAGCGGCGCACCGTCCACGACCGAAGCCGATACGGCGTGAGTTTTCTCACCCTTCACCGCAGCAGGCAACGGATGCTTGGCCTCGGAGAGGTCAGGCATGTCCTTGGGTAGATCCTTGCGATCGATGTGCCGAGTCGGCCCGTCGATCGCGGCGGCTTTTGCTTTCGGATTAGCGACCGTGGGATTGGCGACCGTGGCGTTTGCAGCCTTGGGATTTGTGCCCGAGGGTGTAACAGCCTTGGCTGCTGCCGCGCCGGCGACGCCACCGGTAGCTGCGGCAGCCGCCGTTCCCGTCACGACGGGACGTGCCGACGCGTTGCCGGCAGGACGACCCGTCTGTGCACCGGCAGCGGGGCGACCCGCCTGTGGCTGTCCCTTCGGCGCACCACCCTGCGCGGGGTTTTTGGCCGGACCACCCTGCACCGGACCACCCTGCGCAGGGCCTGCCGCTGCAGGACGCTGCGGACCCGCAGGCGGCTTACCCCCGGCAGGAGCTGCCGGTCGACCCGCAGGAGCACCAGCGCCGGCTGGGCGCGTGATGTTGGTCTGCGGCTGACTTTGCGGAGCCTGATTCTGCGGTGGCTGAGTCTTCGACGCCGGGGCTTTGGACGCCGGGTTCTGAGCAGCGGGGTTCTGAGCTGGCTGCCCCTGCGGCTGACCCGACGGCTGGGGTCCGCGTTGCCACGGCGGCGCCTGGCTGCCACGAGCCTGATTGGCAACCGGTTGCGGCGGAGCCTGACCGTCACCCTTTGCCGGAGTTACCGGCGCAGCCGGAGCCACAGAAGGAGCGGAAGGAGCTTGACCCTTGGCCGCACCCGCGGCGTCGGAAGCCCCACCCGCCGGCTTCTGAGCCGACGGGCCGCGAGGCGGCTCCGGTGCCTTGGGCGCCGGAGCTGCCTCGGAAGCTTTGGGTCCGCCGTCCGCTGGAGCTGCAGGTTTCGAGGTCTGCGGCCCCGCCGGAGCAGTTGCCTGCTCCGGCTTCGGTGGCGTCGAACCTGAAGTGCTTTCGCTCTTCTGGTCACTGCCCGGCTGGTTGGGAGTGCTCACTAGGACTCCTTAGCTCCATCGGCATTGTCTGCGTTGTCGGTGGTCTCTGCAGCGAGCTCTTCGGGCTCGTCGGCGTTGCGCGCAATCGCGAGCAGTGTGTCGCCTTCGCCGAGGTTCATCAGACGCACGCCCTTGGTCTGGCGTCCCGCCTTACGAACCTGCTTGGCAGCCGTCCTGATGACGCCGCCGCCCGAGGTGATCGCGTACAGCTCGTCGTCGTCGTCGACGATGAGCGCACCGACCAGAGTGCCACGTTTCTTGTCGTACTGAATCGTGAGCACGCCCTTGCCGCCGCGACCCTGCACCGGGTAGTCCTCCATGCCAGTTCGCTTGGAGTAACCGCCCGACGTGGCGACCAGGAGGAACGTTCCTTCACGAACGACGTTGAGCGAGAGCAGCTCGTCGTCACCGTTGAAACGCATGCCCTGGACACCGGAAGTGGCGCGGCCCATCGGACGCAGTGCCTCGTCGGTGGCCGAGAAGCGGATCGACTGGCCCTGTGCCGAGACGAGAAGGAGGTCGTCTTCGGCGGAGCAGAGGACAGCGCCGACCAGTTCGTCTTCACCGCGCAGGTTGATGGCGACGATGCCACCGCTGCGGTTGGAGTCGAAGTCGGTGAGCTTGGACTTCTTGACCAGACCGTTGCGAGTGGCGAGCACCAGGTAGGGCGCGTCTTCGTACGTCTTGATCTGGATGACGGACTGAATGCGCTCGTCCGGCTGGAAGGCCAGCAGGTTGGCAACGTGCTGACCGCGAGCGGTACGGCTCGCCTCGGGCAGTTCGTAAGCCTTGGCGCGGTAGACGCGGCCCTTCGTGGTGAAGAACAGCAGCCAGTCGTGCGTCGACGTGACGAAGAAGTGCGAGACGATGTCGTCCTGCTTGAGGCCGGCACCCTGAACACCCTTGCCGCCGCGCTTCTGCGAGCGGTACAGGTCGGTTTTGGTGCGCTTGGCGTAACCGGTCTCGGTGATCGTGACGACGACGTCTTCGCGGGCGATCAGATCCTCGTCGTTGACGTCTCCGTCGGCGGCGATGATGCGGGTACGACGGTCGTCGCCGTACTTGTCGACGATTTCCTTGAGCTCGTCACGAACGATCGCGCGCTGACGCTCCGGGCGAGCCAGAATGTCTTCGAGGTCCGCGATTTCGAGTTCGATCTCGGCCAACTCGTCGACGATCTTCTGACGCTCGAGGGCGGCCAGACGACGCAGCTGCATGCCGAGGATGGCGTCGGCCTGGATCTCGTCGACGTCGAGGAGTTCCATCAATCCGGCGCGAGCGATGTCGACGGTCTGCGACGCACGGATCAAGGCGATGACCTCGTCCAGAGCGTCGAGGGCCTTGACCAGACCGCGCAGGATGTGGGCGCGCTCCTGTGCCTTGCGAAGCAGGTACCTGGTACGACGAACGATGACCTCGAGCTGATGCGCCGTGTACAGACGGATCATCTGGTCGAGGCGCAGCGTGCGCGGCACTCCGTCGACGATGGAGAGCATGTTGCAGCCGAAGCTGGTCTGCAGCTGGGTGTGCTTGTAAAGGTTGTTCAGCACGACCTTGGCAACGGCGTCACGCTTGACGGTGACGACGATGCGCATGCCGACGCGGTCCGAGGACTCGTCGTGGATGTCGGAGATGCCACCGATCTTGGCGTCACGAACCTGCTCCGCGATGGAGGTGATCAGGTTGTCCGGGTTGACCTGGTAGGGCAGCTCGGTGATGACGATTGTGGTGCGGCCCTTGGCATCTTCTTCGATCTCGACGACGCCGCGCATACGAACGGAGCCACGGCCGGTGGTGTAGGCGTCCTGGATGCCCTGTCCACCGACGATGAGCCCGTGCGTGGGGAAGTCGGGTCCCTTGATGCGCTCCATGACGGCCGCGAGGGTGGCTTCCTCGTCCGCTTCGAAGTTGTCGAGCGCCCAGTAGATGGCCTCGGCAACTTCACGCAGGTTGTGCGGCGGAATGTTGGTGGCCATACCGACGGCGATGCCGTTGGAACCGTTGATCAGCAGGTTCGGGATACGGCTGGGCAGAACCGTCGGTTCCTGCGTCTTGCCGTCGTAGTTCGGGGTGAAATCGACTGTCTCGTGGTCGATTTCGCGCAGCATTTCCATCGCGAGCGGCGTGAGCCTGCACTCGGTGTAACGCATGGCGGCTGCGCCGTCGTTGCCGCGGGAGCCGAAGTTTCCCTGACCGTCGACTAGCGGGTAACGCAGCGACCACGGCTGGGCCATACGAACCAACGTGTCGTAGATCGAGGAGTCGCCGTGGGGGTGGTAGTTACCCATGGTCTCGGCGACCGGTCGGGCAGACTTCACGTATCCGCGGTCGGGGCGATATCCGTTGTCGTACATCGCGTAGAGCACGCGGCGGTGCACCGGCTTGAGTCCGTCGCGGACATCCGGCAGAGCGCGACCGACGATGACGCTCATGGCGTAGTCGATGTAGCTGTTCTGCATTTCCTGCTGGATGTCGACCGGTTCGATCCGGTCGTGTTGCGGACCGTCCGGTGGCAACGTGGTGTCGGTCATGAGCTCACTTTCTTAAAAGAGGGGGCAAGCCCCTGTGCGCGGAAAAGGAGTCCGGGGACTCCTCAACCGCTCACAGGGCCGCAGGCCTACACGTCGAGGAAACGAACGTCCCGGGCATTGCGGGTGATGAAGCTGCGTCGTGCTTCGACGTCTTCGCCCATCAGCACGCTGAACAGCTCGTCGGCAGCAGCCGCGTCGTCGAGCGTGACGAGACGCAGAACGCGCACCGTCGGGTCCATCGTGGTTTCCCACAGCTCCTTGGCGTTCATCTCGCCGAGGCCTTTGTAGCGCTGGATGCCGTCGTCCTTGTTGATCTTCTTGCCGGACTCGAGGCCGGCCTTGACCATCGCGTCGCGCTCGCGGTCGGAGTACGCGAATTCCGGCTGCGCACCCTTCTGCCACTTGAGCTTGTACAGCGGCGGCTGCGCGAGGTAGACCTTGCCGTGCTCGACGAGCGGCCGCATGAAGCGGAACAGCAGCGTGAGCAGCAGCGTTGCGATGTGCTGACCGTCGACGTCGGCGTCGGCCATGAGCACGATCTTGTGATAGCGCAGCTTGGCGATGTCGAACTCGTCGTGGATGCCCGTGCCGAACGCGGTGATGATCGACTGGACTTCGGTGTTCTTGAGGACGCGATCGATACGCGCCTTCTCGACGTTGATGATCTTTCCGCGAAGCGGGAGGATCGCCTGGTACATCGAGTCTCGGCCGGACTTGGCCGAGCCGCCTGCGGAGTCGCCCTCCACGATGTAGATCTCGGACTTCTCCGGATCGTTGGAGCGGCAATCGGCGAGCTTGCCTGGCAGGCCACCGAGGTCGGTCGCACTCTTACGACGGACCAGCTCACGCGCCTTACGTGCGGCGACGCGGGCCTGCGCCGACGAAACAGCCTTGTTCACAATGGTTTTCGCGTCGGCGGGGTTCGCCTCGAACCAGTGCGCGAGGTGCTCGTTGCACGCCTTCTGCACGAAGGACTTGACCTCGGTATTGCCGAGCTTGGTCTTGGTCTGACCCTCGAACTGGGGTTCACCGACCTTCACCGAGATGATGGCCGCGAGTCCTTCACGGATGTCGTCACCGGTGAGCTTGGGATCTTTGTCCTTGAGCAGCTTCTTTTCGAGCGCGTACTTGTTGACCGTTGCGGTCAGTGCGGCGCGGAAGCCCTCTTCGTGGGTACCACCCTCGTGGGTGTTGATCGTGTTGGCGAAGGTGTGCACGGACTCCGAGTAGCCGGAGTTCCACTGCATTGCGACCTCGAGCTCGTGGCCGGTGCCCTTGGCGGTGAATCCGACGACCGAGTTGTGGATCGGGGTCTTGCTCTTGTTGATGTGCCGGACGTAGTCCTCGAGTCCACCGGGGTAGTGGTAGATACGGGTCTTGGACTTACGCGGCGCTGCCTGAGCAGCTTCTTCGGCTTCTTCGGCAGCAGACTTGGGAGCCTCGGCCACCTCGGCGGCTTCGTCGTCGATGACCTCGGCGCGCTCGTCGGTCAGCGTGATGGTCAGGCCCTTGTTGAGGAAGGCCATTTCCTGCAGACGACGCGCAACGGTCTCGAAGTTGTAGCGGGTGGTCTCGAAGATCTCGGGATCGGCCCAGAAACTGACGGTGGTGCCGGTCTCCTTCGTCGGGTCGCCCTGTACGAGCTCTCCCGGCTTGGAATCGGTGTACGTCTGCTGCCACCGGTAGCCGTCGACCTTGATGTCGACGTCGAGCCTGGTGGAGAGCGCGTTGACCACCGAGATGCCGACGCCGTGCAGACCACCGGAGACGGCGTAGGAGTCGGAGTCGAACTTGCCGCCGGCGTGCAGCTGGGTAAGCACGACCTCGACGGTGGGAACTCCGGAGGCGTGCATGCCGACCGGGATGCCACGGCCGTCGTCGATGACGCGGATTCCGCCGTCTTCGAGGAGGGTGACCTCGACCTTGGTGGCGTGTCCGGCCATCGCCTCGTCGACCGAGTTGTCGACGACCTCCCAAATGAGGTGGTGCAGACCGCGTTCACCGGTGGAACCGATGTACATGCCTGGACGCTTACGTACCGCCTCGAGTCCTTCGAGGACGGTGATGGACGACGCGTTGTAGTCCTTGCTGGAAGTGCTTGTATCTGACTTCTGGGCAGCCACGGGTGGGTAGCTCTCCTTCTCCGTCAATACTCGAGCGCAGCCGTCAGCAAGCCCTTGCGGGTGTCGTCGGAGCGGGTTCGAGAATGTTGCCGCTAGTTACCGTTGACCATCTTACTGGTAAGCACCGACTAGAAGCGGCCAATGACACCCCTGGCTGCGCCGCAGACGAATTTTTACGATCCCCGGAAGGTGAAACGCTAGGAACTTTGCTTCTCCGAGCGACGCTCTCTCAGGCTCGCGATAAATGCCCGCGCATGTTCGGCAACCTCGCCCGGATGTGAAAACGGCGACCAGTGTCCCGCGGCAATTTCACGTCGCTGCAGGTCGGAGACCCATTTTTCGGTGTCTTCGTATCCCACCGGACGAACGGCTTTGTCGTACTTGTTCAGAATGAGCTGAACAGGCACGTCCGTGTACCGATCCCGCGGCTTGCCGAGAGACGGCCGGATGTTCGCGCGATAAAGCTTGAGTCCGTTCACCATGTCGTCGGCGATGGTGGGCGCGGTGTTGACCACACGGGGGTCCAGACCGTCGAAGAAGCCCAGAAACGCCGGCCAGTGCTTGGAGAACCACAGACGCAACGGAAGGGTGCACAGGCCGGGAATCTGGAACAGAACGGTGTAGGCCGACGCAATTCCCTGCGCCGCCGGGCCGAGGAAACGACGCTTGGACGCGCTCGCCCGGATCCACTTGCCGAGATGATCGAGATTCGGACCCGAGATGGATGAGAACGACGCGATCTTCTCTTCGGCACCCGGCTCGCAGACCGCTTCCCACGTTTCGACGGATCCCCAGTCGTGCGCGAGGACGTGCACCGGCTTGCCCGGGCTGACCGCGTCGATGACGGCAAAAAGATCGCCGGCCAGTGCGCTCAGTTGGTAGTCCTGCACCCTCGAGGGGATCGTGCTCTCACCGGCCCCGCGGCTGTCGTAGCTGACGACGCGGAAGTCGTCTGCCAGCAAAGGCACGATGCGGTTCCACAATTCATGGGTGTCGGGCCAACCATGCACCAGGACGATGGTCTCGCCGTCTGCCTTGCCCTGCTCGAACACGGCCAGGCTGACGGAACCGTTGGTCACGCGACGCGCGGTCACGGCATGGACAGGAGAGTGCTTCGACATTGTCGAACCCTTCGGAGTCGGGAAATATCTAGAGATCGAGAACGAGACGTCCACCGTCGGAACGGGATACGCAGATGAGCATCTCCGTTTCCTGTTCGGTGTCGGTCAGACGCCTTTCGCGGTGATCGGGTTTACCCGCGAGCACCTTCACACGACAGGTTCCGCAGAAACCCTGCTGACACGAGTACCCGACACCGGGCAATGTCTTCTTGATGACGTCGAGCGCGGACTCGTCGGCGGGCACGGTGAGCACCTGTCCCGAATTGACAAGCTGCACTTCGAATTCCTTGCCGTCGATCACCGGCGGAGCCCCGAACCGCTCGAAATGCAAAGCGGTGGAGGGTGTATCGCGGAAACCGCGGCGGACGGCATCGAGCATCGGCGTCGGGCCACAGCAGTACACGGCGCCGCCGACCGGCGCTCGTCCGAGAAGGTCTGTGGTGGTGGGCAATCCGAACTCGTCGTCCGGGCGCACGAAGACACGCTCGGGATCCCAGGTTGCGATCTCGTCGAGGAACGGCATGGATTCACGGGAGCGGCCCGAGTACATGAAGTACCAGTCCATCCCCAATTCTCTTGCCGCACGGACCATTGCGATGATCGGCGTGATACCGATGCCGCCGGCGACGAACAACGCGCTGCCTTCTCCGACAAACGGGAAGCCGTTGCGTGGTCCGCGTACCGTGACGTGCTCACCGGGCTGGAGAGCGTGCATCTCGATGGAACCGCCACCGCCGTCGGGGATCCGGCGCACCGCGACGCTGTACCCCGTGCGATCGGCAGGGTCGCCGCACAGCGAATACTGACGCCGCAGACCCGAAGGTAGATGGAAGTCCAGGTGCGAACCCGGATGCCACGGCGGAATCGGTGAGCCGTCCGCGGATTCGAAGCGCAGGCGAACGACGTTCTCGTCAGTCGCCACCACCTCACGTGTGCTGACCACCATGTTCATGGCCGTGTCGGGGTTGTGGCCCGCGATCTCGGGGTTGTAGTCGTAGGCCGTCAACACCCGAAGGTACTTGTCCGCCAACAACTCCGTGATGCGCATGGCGCGGTCGGGGCGGTTCTTACCGGACAGATCGGGTGGCGCCGGAAACCGTGGCAACCCGTCGTGACCGGAAATGACGTCCTTGACCCTCGAGAGTGAAATCACCGTGCAGCCGCCTGTGCTGCGGGTGATGACGCGAGGTACTGCACCGCCTGGGCGGTCGAGCCCTCTTTGCTGGGGTGGTACGACTTGCTGAAGTACGTCGACATCCGCTTGACCAGCTCGAACGACGTGGGAACTGTGCCACGCTTTCCGGCCGCGATGAAATCGGACAGGTGGGGGCGTCGACGGCTGGGAGCCTGAGCGGCAAGCTCGGGATCGTTGCGCATCAAGAACCGGGTACCGCGAATCCACAGCCACACGATTGCGGGCGTGACGAGGATCTGGGTACGGATCCGGCGGGTCTCACGCTTGTCGAAGTAGCGCATGACGTCGTACGCGACGGCTCGGTGTTCGACTTCTTCGGCGCCGTGCCAGCGAAGGAGATCAAGCATGGTCGGGTGCATGCCGGCTTTGTCCAGTCCCTTGGCGTTGAGCACCCAGTCGCCGAGGAAAGCAGTGATGTGTTCGATGGCCGCGATGATCGCCAAGCGCTCCACCAGGTGATTCTCGGCACGCAGACCCGTCATCGGACGCGGTCCGAGCAGCTTCGAGAATGCCCACTCCATCTGCTGGGTGTACGGCGTCGGATCGAGGCCGTTTTCCTTGAGATGGACGAGGACACCCGAGTGCGCGTTGGAGTGCATCGCCTCTTGGCCGATGAATCCGACGACGTCCTCACGGAGTTTCTCGTCCTCGATCAGAGGAAGAGCTTCCTTGAAGGTCTCGACAAACCATTCCTCACCGGCGGGGAGGAGAAGGTGAAGCACGTTGAGAACGTGTGTGCTGAACGGATCGCCCGGAATCCAGTGCATGGGCAGATCGGACCAGTCGAACTCGACATTGCGAGCCTGCAACAGGATGTGATCCGGCTCGGCGAACGACGAAGCGGGTGTCGATATCTTCTGCGACATCTAGCTACTCCTTCATGCCTGCCGATCGGTGGGGAACGACAGCCTTGTGACACAGTTCACTCACTAGCGAGTTTTAACTGTAACACGAAGTAATAGGTAGAACCAGGGCCTGGTTGAGTTTTCCTCAGCCGTACGTATCGCGAGGTCCGCGGCCTTTCACATGCCTTTCTCCCTTGCGCCAGCTAGGCGCACTCGGACCGGTGATCCGCAGTGTCTTCACGACGCCGTCACCGACGGCAGCAGCGATCTTGGCCAGAATCTGGGACTGCATCATGCGCAACTGGGTAGCCCACGCCGTCGACTCGGCGGAGATGCTGAGAACACCTTCTTTCAGAGAGATCGGCTCGGCGTGCGCGGAGATGTCTTCTCCGACGACCTGCGGCCACCGACCGAGGACCGTGCCCTCGGACACCTTGGGGGACCACCCACGCGATTTGGAGATAGCGCTGGTGAGAGCGCCGAACGGCTGAGGGTCCCGCGCATCCGGGCCGGGGCCGGACCAACCGCTGCGTCGACGCGGTCGGCCACTTCCGTATTTGGGCGACGATCGCCCCTGCCCGACGGCCTTGCCGTTGGCCTTTGCCGTCGCGCGTGCCTCCTCGAGGGCACGGCGCGCCAGATCGATCCCTTTGAGCTCGGGCTCCGGAGCCGCGCTGCTGTCTTCAGTCATCGAACTCGACCTCCTGATCTGTCGAGCCTACGGGCACTATCCGGGATATCCGACCGTCTCCGGTATCGGAGGCTTCGACGCCGAACTTGGCCGCCTCGAGTTCGTCCGGTACGTCCTCGGGAACGGCGGCCGTGATCAGCACCTGTTCGGCGGTGGCTGCAACGGTGGCGAGCGCACGACGCCGACGACGGTCCAATTCCGCGAAGACATCGTCGAGCATCAGGACCGGGTCGCTGCCGTCGGCGCGCAACAGGGCAAAACCTGCCAGCCGCAGCGAAAGCGCGAAAGACCACGATTCACCATGGCTTGCAAAGCCTTTCGCCGGGCTGTCACCGAGAATCAGCTCCAGATCGTCCCGATGCGGACCGACCAGACACACTCCGCGATCGATTTCCTTCGACCTCATCTGCGCCAACTCGAGGTGGAATCTCTCCTCGAGGTACGCAACGTCGTCGATACCGGAAATCCTTGCAGGATCGGTGAATTCGGGATCCAACGAGGACCCCAGACTGCTCTTGTATCGAATCGACGCCGGCCGGGATTCGGGTGCGATGGAACGATACGACTCCGCCAGATGCGGCGCCAGATCATGGACCAACTCGAGGCGCCCGGCCAACAATTGTGCGCCGTGAGCGGCCAGATGCCCGTCCCACACCTCGAGGGTGGAGAGGACGTTGTCGGACTCGCCACCACGAGAACCGCGACGCAAAGCCGCACCGGCAGTTTTGAGTAGGGCTGAGCGCTGACGCAGAACTTTGTCGTAATCCGCACGGACAGCAGCCATTCGGGGTATCCGGGACGTCAACAACTCGTCGAGATAGCGTCGACGATCACCAGGATCTCCGCGAACCAACGACAGATCTTCCGGCGCGAACATCACCGACTGCAGAATCCCCAGCACTTCCCGCGGACGACGCGTCGGAGACTGATTTATCCTGGCGCGGTTGGACTTTCCCTCGATCAGTTCGACATCGATGGTCAGTTCGCGCCCATTGTTGACCACCGTTGCACCGGCAAAGGCACTGGCGGAACCGCTGCGGATCATCGGTGCATCCGCGGACACTCGATGTGACGACAGCGTCGACAGATACCCGAGCGACTCGAGCACGTTGGTTTTACCGTGCCCGTTGGAACCGAGGAACACGGTTGTTCCCGGCGTGAGGTCAAGCGTCAGCGAATCCCAGGATCGGAAGTCACGCAGCGAAAATCTACGAACGAACACTTAGCTTCCAGAAGCCGAATTCTTGGGCGAGGCGCTCTTGACGGCGTGACCACCGAACTGATTGCGCAAGGCCGACACCGCCTTCATGGCCGGTGAATCATCCTGTCGTGAAGCAAATCTCGCGAACAGAGCAGCGGAGATGACGGGAGCGGGGACAGCGTGCTTGATGGCTTCCTCGACCGTCCAGCGGCCCTCGCCGGAATCCTCGGTATAGCCCGTGATCTGCGCAAGCTCCGGATCCTCCTCGAGGGCGTCGACAAGCAGATCGAGCAACCACGAACGTACGACGGTTCCCTTCGACCAAGCTCGGAGCACGCCCGGAACGTCCGCGATCAGGCTTTCCGCCTCGAGGAGCTCGTACCCCTCGGCATACGCCTGCATCAGGCCGTATTCGATGCCGTTGTGGACCATCTTCGCGTAATGACCAGCACCGACGGGGCCGGCGTGGACAAAGCCGTCTGCAGCGTCGCCGTCGGGGCGAAGGGCGTCGAAGATCGGCATTGCCTTCGCCACGTCGGGCTCGGATCCGCCCACCATCAGGCCGTAGCCGTTCTCACGGCCCCAGATGCCACCGGAGACACCGCAGTCGAGGAAACCGATCCCACGGGCGCCCAGAAGCTCGGCATGGACAGCATCGTCGGTGTAACGCGAGTTCCCACCGTCGATGACCAGATCGCCACCCTCGAGGGCATCCGCCAGCTCGGCAATGGTGCTCTGGGTGATGTCACCGGCCGGAACCATCACCCAGACGACTCGAGGTCCCTCGAGGGAAGCAGCGAGTTCGGCAAGTGACCCGACATCGGTGACTTCCGGTCGAGGGTCGTATCCGATCACCTCGAGGCCATGCGCGCGCAAGCGCTCACGCATGTTGAAGCCCATCTTGCCGAGACCTACGAGTCCGATCTTCATACTGTTCTCCCTGGTCAGGCGCGAACTGAAGTGCGGGGTTCCACTCAGCCCGGAAGGCGAACCGGCATCAGCAGGTACGTGTACTCGCTCGAGGGCGCAGCGAAGTTACCGGACTCGTCTGCCGTGGGCTCTTCCTCGGCCGCGGGGCGAAGAACAGCCGGACGGCTGGGAGTGGTGAAGCCGAACAGAACGTTTTCGCTGTGAAGCGAGTTCAACCCGTCGATCAGGTAACCGGGGTTGAACGCAATGGTGAGTGCTTCGCCCTGGAACGACGCGTTGAGCGTCTCTTCCGCGCGGCCGGCGTCGTCGCCACCCGCAGAGAGGAGCAGGCCGTCAGCGGAGAACTGCATGCGAACCTGTGCGCCACGCTCGGCGACGAGTGCTACACGCTTGATGGCTTCGATGAGAGGCGTGACCTCGACCGTTGCCATCGCGGTGTGCTGAGCAGGCAGCAACTGACGGAACTTCGGGAACTCGGCGTCGAGGAGGCGCGTCGTGGTGCGGCGTCCGTCGTTGACGATGCCGAGGAGTCCGTCGTTTCCGATGGTCGTACCGGAGCCGAGAGCCAACTCGACCGGCGAATTTGCATTGCCGGCAAGCGTTTTCGCGGACTCGGACAAAGTCTTGGCCGGGATGAGAACAGCAGCCTGGACGTCGGGATTGGCCGGAGTCCACTCGAGTTCACGTACGGCGAGACGGAAGCGGTCGGTAGCGGCGAGGACGATCGAATTCTGTTCGATCTCGACACGGATACCCGTGAGCATCGGAAGGGTGTCGTCCTTGCCGGCTGCAACAGCTACCTGGCTGATGGCTTCGGAGAACAGGTCGACGGGAATGGACCCGGACTGCTGCGGAAGCGTCGGAAGCTGGGGGTAGTCCTCGACCGGCATCGTGGGCAGGGAGAACTTGGCGCTTCCGCACGAGATGAGCACGCGAGTGCCCTCGAGGGTCACATCGACCGGCTTGTTGGGAAGCGACTTGGTGATATCTGCGAGGAGGCGACCGGAGACGAGTGCCTGACCTGCAGTTGTGACATCTGCCGAGACGCGGACCTGCGCGGATACCTCGTAGTCGAACCCGGAAACGGTGAGGCCGGCTTCGGTTGCGTCGAGAAGAACTCCGCCGAGAACCGGCACGGGCGGCCTCGAGGGCAGGCTACGAGCAACCCACGCTACTGAATCAGCGAACTCTTCCCGGGAAACGCGAAACTTCAGGCTTCCAAGCTCCATCGCCGGGTTATTCCTCTCGGTAGGCATGTTCGTCTGCTGCGGATCTGCATCAGCTCACTTGAAGTCTGACACAGACCAAGCGATGCCCACCGTATGCCCTCGAGGGCGCAAGTGGAAAGCCGAAGCCGCGGCGAGCGCAGCCTGAGGCGAGGTTCTCAACAGGAGTTGTCCCCAGAACTATTTTCAAAGAGCTTTTCCTAGGAAATTCTCAGTAGTAGTAATAAGTCCTGTGCAATCTGTGGAGCAACGGTTGTCGACGCTGGTAGGTCCCCTCGAGGGCCTGTGCACTTCTCGAGGACAGACTCGAGGACCAATCGACCCCCTCTGTGCACTCTCTGAAAGTTTTCGGATTCCTCCTCGAGAACTCCACAGACTTTCGGAGTTATCAACACACTTATCCACAGATGTGAATACTTTTCACAAGAAACGAAGAGTTTGTTCTCATCGGCGTGTCTGACTCCGGCGTGTCGTCCCTCGAGGTGGACAACCGCCCTCGAGGGGACCGCACGTGGAACCCTTCGAATACACCGATGCCGCTCGAGGGAACCTCTGCCTCGAGCGGCATCGATCGAAATAAGTGCAGGTCAACGCTTGGAGCGCTGCTTGATCCTTGCGGTCAACTCCTGAACCTGGTCGTACACCTTGCGGCGTTCCGTCATTTCCTTACGGATCTTCTTGTCGGCGTACATGACCGTCGTGTGGTCACGGCCGAACGTCTGACCGATCTTCGGCAAGGACAAATCAGTGAGCTCACGGCACAAATACATCGAGATCTGGCGGGCCTGAGCGAGTGGCCGGGCCTTACCCGGCCCACACAGGTCGTCGATCGACATGTTGAAGTATTCGGCCGTCACCGCCATGATCGTCGCCGCGTTGATCTCGAGGCTCGACGAATCGGGCATCAGATCGCGCAGGACCACCTCGGCCAACGTCAGATCCAACGGCTGGCGGTTGAGCGAGGCAAAAGCGGTGACGCGGATCAACGCGCCCTCGAGTTCACGAATGTTGCGCTCGATGCGGCTGGCGATCAACTCGAGGACGTCGTGCGGGACCTCGAGGCGATCCATCCTCGCCTTCTTGCTCAGAATCGCGATACGCGTCTCGAGCTCAGGCGGCTGAACGTCGGTGATCAGGCCCCATTCGAAGCGCGTCCGCAGACGCTCCTCGAGGGTTGCCAACTGTTTGGGCGGACGGTCCGAGGAAACGACGATCTGCTTGTTCGCGTTGTGCAAGGTGTTGAAGGTATGGAAGAACTCCTCCTGAATACCTTCCTTGCCTTCGATGAACTGGATGTCGTCGACCAGCAGGACATCCGTTTCCCGGTAGCGACGCTTGAACGCGACCTTGCGGTCGTCACGAAGACTGTTGATGAAGTCGTTGGTGAATTCTTCGGTCGAGACGTACTTGACCCGCATGCCGGGGAACAGTCGCTGTGCGTAGTGGCCGGCGGCGTGAAGAAGGTGCGTCTTGCCCAGGCCCGAAGCTCCCCAGATGAACAAGGGGTTGTAGGCACGCGCCGGCGCCTCCGCGATCGCGACGGCAGCGGCATGAGCGAATCGGTTGGACGATCCGATCACAAAAGTGTCGAAGGTGTACTTCGCGTTGAGGCTGTTGGCGCCGGACCCCGAAGCAGAAGGAGTAGCGGGCGGCTTCGTGAAGTACGACGGCCACGATTCGTGAACGCTCGCGAGTGCTTCGCGGTCGTCGTCGACTTCTTCGGTCTCGGCAGTCTCGGAGTCCGAAGGTTCGCCGTCGCCTTCGGTGAATCTGCGCCGACGGTATGCGCCCGATGAGTTGACCGACTCGAACTGACGGCTGCCCGTGCGCTCCTCGACCGGTTCGGCGGGTGCGTCGGCATCGTCTTCGAGTGCGATGCGGACACCGAGTCCCTCGACCTGGCCGCCGAGGTGGCGTCCGAGTGCCTGCAGGATCGGCTCGCGTAGATCGCGCTCGATCGTCTCTTGAGCAAATGGCGATGGAACCGAGAGGAGTGCAAAACCCTGAGCAAGTGTGAGAGGCCTCACCAGACGGACAAATGCCTTCTGCTTGCTGCTCAAAGCCGGAAGATTACTTCCGGGGTCATCACTCGTGAGTTCTGCAACCACGTCGACCCAGACCCGTGCGAGCGCGTTGGGATCGTCGTTCACGTGGTTCCTTCCCGTGTTTCGCCGACAGTGGGTGTGCTGCAGCTGCCGAGCGTATGGCTGCGGCGTCGAATGATTCGGTGGATTACCACCCGGGGTGAGAACCCCGTAACAGGCTACGAATATGCCACCTGGGCTGTGTTTCCACACAATTATCCACAGATGTGGACAAACCTGCACTGAGTCGGTTTTTTCGTCAACCAAATTCGTCAAAGTGATCGAGAAATTGATCTACCTGCAACTTTGTCGGAACTCGAGGCGTTCGCCACTTGGTGTCGGGGATGCGTCAACACTCACAGCCCTGTGGATGAATGTGGAAACTCGGGATTCGGGGTCGCGTCCGGTGCTCGTGCCCGTATGTGCTGATGAGGCCTTGTCGAGAGCGTGCGCGGGTGGAACTGTCCGGGTTGCCTTCGGGTCACCTGCGTTCCGTAGCGGAACTGTTGCCAAGGTCACACTTGCCGGCCCGCTCGAGGTCACGGCCGTATGCACACCGCGAACGGAATCTTCGGAATAATGGAAGTGTCGGCGTGTCGCCGCAGTTGCCGCGGGAGGGCCCTGAATCGGGCTGGTTTGACCTTGGCAACGGTGGTAAGTAACCTCGAACGGTCACCCGCTGGTGGTGATCGCTTCGTGCTGGCTACATATGTCAGGTCGGAACGGTCTTCCAAGCCACAACGAGTGAAGCTGATTGTTCTGTACCTGTTGTATCCAAAGGCGCCGTAAGGCGTCGATCACTGAATGACGCCGGGAGGCGTCAATGAACTTCGAGGAGTGTTGACCGTGGCCAAGGGCAAGCGGACGTTCCAGCCGAATAATCGCCGCCGCGCGCGTGTTCACGGCTTCCGTCTTCGTATGCGTACCCGTGCGGGTCGTGCAATCGTTTCGGCGCGTCGCCGTAAGGGCCGCGATTCCCTCACCGCCTGATCTGATTTCGAGTTCAGGAGCTCGGGGTGTTGCCTGAGCCGTTCCGGTTGCGTCGCCACGCGGATTTCTCCGTGGCGGTGCGACGTGGACGTCGTATGGGAAGACGCGACCTTGTCGTGCACGCGTTCGATCGCGAGCAAGTAGAGGCGCTGGTAGTAACAAATCACGGTCCCCGGTTCGGGCTGATCGTGAGCAAGGCTGTCGGGCCGGCGGTGATTCGACATCGAGTCGCACGCCGGCTTCGTCATATCTGTGCAGATTTCGTCGGACAGGTTTCACCGGAGACAGACGTGGTTATCCGCGCACTTCCGGGTGCAGCTACCGCCAGTTCAGCCGAACTGGCCAAGCAGTTGCGCGGGGGCCTGACCAAAATGAACCTATTGGTGTCGGTAAGTGAAGAGCCATGAGTACTCCGCTCTCTGAGCAGATCGAGACTCCCAGAGCCTCCCGTGTCATCACGGTGTTGAAGGCTGTGCGTCGCGCTCCCGCCACTGTTCTCATCTTCTGTATCGAGTTGTACCGGACGTATGTGTCGCCCTTGAGGATGCCGACCTGCCGGTTCACCCCCACCTGCAGTGAATACGCAGTCGAAGCGCTGCGCACTCACGGGGCGATCAAAGGCCTTTTCTTGACTGTGGTGCGGTTGGCGAAGTGTGCCCCCTGGCATTCTGGAGGGTGGGACCCTGTCCCTGCCCGTCGTGACCGTGATGCGGGTAGCCGCCATAGCTGTCCGGAAGCACGCGCAGCGTGTCACAGTCCGACGGACGAACAGAGGAGTACTTAGAGCCGTGCTCAATTTCATCTACTATCCGGTATCCGCGATTCTGTGGGTCTGGCACAAGGTCTTCGGGTTCATTCTCGGCCCGGACAACGGAATAGCCTGGGCGCTTTCCGTGGTGTTCCTGGTGTTCACCTTGCGTGCGGTTCTGTACAAGCCGTTCGTGAAGCAGGTCCGCACGACGCGTCAGATGCAGGAACTGCAGCCACAGATCAAGGCATTGCAGAAGAAGTATTCGGGCGACCGTCAGCGCCAGGCCGTCGAGATGCAGAAGCTCCAGAAGGAGCACGGATTCAACCCGATCATGGGCTGTCTCCCGGTCTTGGCTCAGGCTCCGGTGTTCATCGGTCTGTTCCACGTCCTGCGCTCGTTCAACCGCACCGGCACCGGCATGGGCCAGCTGGGCATGAGCGCCGAAGACAACCTCAACACCCCGAACTACGTCTTCTCGGCCACTGACGTCCAGTCGTTCCTGGATGCTCGTCTGTTCGGCGCGCCCATCTCGGCCGCGATCACGACGCCGGTTGCGCAGCTTCAGGCCTACGTCACCGAGAACGTTCCCGAGCTTCCGTCACGGCTGAACATCATTCTCGTGGCCGCTCCGCTGATGATCATCGCCAGCATCGCGACGCACTTCAACTCACGCGCTTCTGTTGCCCGTCAGAGCGAAGCAGCTGCCGCGAACCCGCAGTCCGCGATCATGAACAAGCTCGCCCTGTACGTCTTCCCGCTCGGTGTTCTGGTCGGTGGACCGTTCCTTCCGATCGCGATCCTCCTGTACTGGGTGTCGAACAACATCTGGACCTACGGTCAGCAGCACCTCGTCTTCCGCAAGATCGACGCGGAAGAAGAAGCCAAGAAGCAGGAAGCGATCACTCGCCGCAACGACAATGCGCCCAAGCCCGGTGCCCGTCCCGATCCCAGCAAGAAGAAGGGATCTCCGGCTGCGCTGAAGACCGCGGATTCAGCCGACGACGACGGTGACGCCCCGGAAGTTTCGCTCAAGAAGCCACAGCCGAAGCCCTCGGGTTCCAGTGGTGGTTCCACGTCGAAACCGAAACAGAACCGGCCACAGAGCAACCGCGGCAACTCCCCCAAGCGCAATAAACGGCGCTGATCCAGGAAAGAGAACGACCAATGTCCAGTGAAGCTGACATCGTTGTGGATGGAGAGAACGCAGACGTGAGCACCGAGACCACTGCGCCGGTTACCGATGTGGATGTAGACATCGACGATTCCGATGACGACCTGATCGAAGAGGGCGAGATCGCCGGCGACTACCTCGAGCAGTTGCTCGACGTTCTCGATTTCGACGGAGACATCGACCTTGACGTCGAGGGCGATCGGGCGATCGTCAGCATCGACGGCGGCGACGACCTGACCAAGCTTGTGGGACGTAAGGGTGAGGTTCTGGATGCTCTCCAAGAGCTGACTCGTCTGGCTGTTCAACAGTCGACCGGCGAGCGCAGCCGCTTGATGCTCGACATCGCCGGATGGCGGGCGGGCCGCCGCGAGGCACTCAGTGCTCTCGGTGCGGAAGCTGCACAGCGTGTTCTCGAGACCGGCGAACGCGAAGAGCTTGCTCCGATGACGCCGTTCGAACGCAAGATCGTGCACGACGCCGTCGCCAAGGTCGCCGGTGTTTCCAGCGAGAGCGAAGGCGCTGAGCCGTCTCGCCGAGTAGTTGTCCTCAAGGACTGACACTCCCCCCTTGATCGAATGCGGGCCCCGGATTTTCCGGGGCCCGCTTTTGTGTCCGAGAGTGTTTCACGTGAAACCGAATCCGGCGGCACGGTGAAGGTCAGGTGCCTATCGTTGTCGACACGGCCTATCTCTATTTCGGAACCTGTCGTCAATGAAGCGTCGTGAAGGGAAGCAATCTTGCTGATACGACCCGCGACACGGGCCGAGCTGGAAGAGCCCGTGGGGTTCGCGATGAACGATCCGGTCGAGTTCGTCGACACTGACTCGCTCCGGGAAGAGGTGGCGGCCGGACGGCTTCGTCCGGAATGGAGTTGGTTCGCCGTTGACGGCTCCAGGATCGTCGCGCGTGCCCTGTGGTGGGGGCGTGAGGACAGTGAGCGTCCGCTCGCCCTTGATTTCCTGCACGTGCTGGCTGACGTGCCGGATCGTGCTGCGCTTGCCGCCGAACTCATGTCGCGGGCGCACACCGAGTTCCATGCGAAACCTGAGTATGTGCTGGTCGTGCCGACCGCCGGGCAGGACGCGAATTCCGCCGTCGCAGACGCCGTGTCCTGGCGTCGTGAGGCGGCCCAGGCGGCCGGACTGACCGAGATCATCGAGCGGCTGCGTTTCGAGTGGACGCCTGCGGCCGGTGTGCCCGCCCCCTCCGAGCGTCTGACTTTCCGTCCCGCCACCGATGAGGAGTTCCTCGCGGTGTTCCAGCGGGTCGCTGTCGGCAGCCTGGACGTCGCCACGCAACGAGGCATCGCGGCTACGGACATCGTCAGCCAGGCCCGGGACGATCTCGAGTTCTACCGGTCGTGCCCCGGCGAACGATCGTGGTGGCGGCTGGCGGAGACCATGGACGGGACGCTGGTCGGCTTCGCGATCCCGTCCGCGACGCCCTACCACCGCAACGTCGGATACCTCGGAGTAGTGCCCGAGCTACGCGGGTGCCGCTACGTGGACGACATCCTCTGCGAGATCACCCGCTTTCACGCAGCCGATGGCGCCAATCGCATCACCGCGACCACGGACGTACCCAACACACCCATGGCCGCGGCGTTCAAGCGGGCGAACTACCAAGTGACCGAGGTCAGGATGGTGTTCGAGGCCCCGGCGGGCTGATCCGGGCCTCAACCGGAGGTTCGCTGCCGTCGTGCCGGCGCGGGCCTTTCTGTCCAGCTTGTCCGACGGTGTACGGGGTGACGCGGAGACCGCCGTGTACCAGGGGGTAAAGGTGGCCAGGTTCCAACTCGGCCCACATATCCTGCTGCAACGGTGTTATACGAAAATGGCTAGCGACCGAGACTTCGATCCCGAACATATCTCGCAGGCGGGCGGCGATGTTGGGTGCTTTGAGCGGGATGCTCGTGTGCGGCCTGAGTTGTTGGCCCGTGGTCTTCGAACTGCAGCAGAGAATGGAAGTCCAGTCTTTCCCGCCCGGGCGGGGTGGAGTATTGGCTCTGCTGGTTGTTGCCGCTGGGAGTTGTCGCCGTCGTATTCATTCCACTTGCACTGGCATGGCGATCCGGGAGAGCAGTCATGCTCAGCTTGCCTCATTGCCTCATTGCCTCATTGCCTCATTGGCTGTCGGCGGCACACTGTGCACGTTCGGATAATCGATCGACAACACGGCGTACTACATGTGAGCCCCTCCCCTCCCCCAGCGGAAATAGTCGGCCCTTCGTTTCACGTGAAACCGGATCGATGGTTGTTGCCCCGAGCCCTCGATCTCCATCCCAGATTGGTATTGGATGTCTACTGGATGGCGATCACGACCCAATGGCTTCTGGTGTGCCATCGTCAGCGCGAACCCCAACCTGACGGATGCGGCCGTGAACCAACTTCAGCCCGTCACCGTTTGCTTGCTCGATCATCGCGATCTGTGGGGCTTCGGCGCCTAGATCGCCGAGATCGGATCGTCTTCGGATATTTCGAATGTCGCGAACGGTTCGTCGTGCGCCGGAGTCGACGATCGTTCCGGAGATGCCAAGTGGCGGATCTCGTGTTCGAGTCCCACCCAGTGTCGAGCCGGCATGGAACGACGGTGCAGTTCGATGAAGAAATTTATGTGGTGCGGATTGCTCAATGCATCTGCGAACGGAGTCGAGGGCGAGCCCAATGCTGCGGAGTGCGTTCACCATCAGTCCAGAGGAGAGGGTGAACTCTCGGATGCGCATCGGTAGGTGCGAAGCTCCTTGGATTGATTCTCGTTTTGTGATGACAAGTCTCCGGTGTTCCGCAACAGGAGTGTCAAGCCGACGGATGTATGGCTCGCAACAACCGGCGATGAGATACCGAAGTTGTCCGAGATCTGGAATCGAAGTCTGTTTTCCGAGTCGACCTACAGAGAGGATTTGACTGACCGAGTCCGTTCTGCAGTCCGTCGCCGGCGATCTTTTGCAACGACTTTTTCATCGAAAATTGGTCTTTTTGGGTCAAAATTCCATCCATGTAACTACCCATGGCAGTTTCGTCACTGTGATGATACTAAGAATTGCGCTCCTATCTGAATTCGATCGCCCGGCCATGTTTCACGTGAAACGCGTCAGAATTGGAAGAATTTTCAGCGCAATGTTTCACGTGGAACGTGAACCCCTCCCCTCCCCCGCTTGAATTTTGGGCCGAATACTTCCCAAAGAATGAACGAGTCGGCAGACTCACAGCGAGTCGGTGTGCAGAAGCGAACACATGTCGGCTCCAGAGCGGATAATGATTTCGGTCTTGATTGTTGATTTCGCGGTTTACGCGGGAGGATGTTTCACGTGGAACAGAATGGTGCGGCGTCGGTTGACTGGGACGAACAAGAGACTGCGCGCGCAGTGTTCGGTGACAGATATGAGATCGCGGAACGGTACTACCAATCCCTTGCAACGGATGGTGTCGAGCGCGGGCTCATTGGTCCCCGTGAAGTCCCTCGACTGTGGGAGCGTCACCTTCTCAATTGCGCCGTCATCGGTGAGTTGATTGCCGAAGGCGAGTCGGTTGTGGACGTTGGAAGCGGCGCCGGCCTACCCGGTATCCCTCTCGCAATCGCCCGCCCGGACTTGAAGGTGACTCTGGTCGAACCGTTGCTTCGACGCTCGGTGTACCTCGCGGAGTTCATCGAGTCCAACGGCTTGGACGTATTGGTTGTCCGAGGGCGAGCCGAGGAATCGGGTGTTGTGAAGGAAGCGGGCGGCGCGGATGTAGTCACCTCGCGAGCTGTGGCGCCTCTCGAGAAGCTCGCACGTTGGTCCCTCCCACTCATTCACGAGCACGGCCGAATGTTGGCACTCAAGGGTTCGAGCGCCGCCGAGGAGATCGAGCGAGACCGTACGGCGCTCACCAAGTTGGGCGCAGGTAAGTTGGAAATACTCGAATGCGGAGCCAAGATTCTCCGCACCCCCACTGTTGTGGTGAAGGCCGAACGTCTCCCGAAGCGCCGCCAGCGTTGATGATTTACACGCATGCAATCGAGAGCAATGTACAGACGATGAGAGCACCTAGTGATCGATTCCCAATCGAAGGAGCAGTCAATGTCGGGTCGATCTGAATCCGCCGTTTCACGTGAAACACCGAAGCAGCACACGAGTGCGGGTGCGGATCAGATCGTCAACGACGACGACAATTTCACCGCCCCCTACGCGGCGATCTCCTCGGAGGAGACCCCCATCGGGGCGGCCGCGCATCGAGCGAGCCAAGTGCTTCATCCCCATTCGGTGACGCTGCCGAAGCCGGCGTTCCGCCGCGTGATCACCATCGCGAACCAGAAGGGTGGCGTCGGCAAGACGACGACCACGGTGAACCTTGCGTCGGCGCTCGCTCTTCAAGGGCTCACTGTCCTTGTGGTCGATTTGGACCCTCAGGGCAACGCCAGCACCGCTCTGGGCGTCGTCCATACCTCGGGCACCCCGTCGAGCTACGAGCTGCTCATAGGCGAAGTGAAGGCCCCGGAGGCGATCCAGACCAGCCCGCACAGTGAGCGCCTTCTCTGCATCCCGGCAACGATCGATCTGGCGGGCGCCGAGATCGAATTGGTCTCCATGGTTGCCCGCGAGAATCGACTCAAAGGCGCGCTCAACGACAAGGTGCTAGCAGAGCTTGACGTCGACTTCGTCCTCATCGACTGCCCGCCCTCGCTGGGACTGCTGACCGTCAACGCGATGGTCGCTGCCAAGGAAGTTCTGATCCCGATCCAGTGCGAGTACTACGCCCTCGAGGGGGTCGGTCAGTTGCTCCGCAACATCGAACTCGTCCAGGCTCATCTCAACCCGGATCTGCATGTCTCCACCGTCCTTCTGACGATGTACGACGGGCGCACCAAGCTGGCCGACCAGGTCGCCGAAGAAGTACGCAAGCACTTCGGTGAGGCCGTTCTGCGCGCTGTGATTCCGCGCAGCGTGAAGGTGTCCGAGGCTCCCGGATACGGGATGACAGTTCTCGACTACGACCCGGGTTCGCGTGGCGCCATGAGTTACCTCGACGCCGGCCGTGAACTTGCCGCCCGCTCTGCCACCACGACGACCCAGGAGCAGTGAGATGAGTCAAGCACGCAAAGGTGGATTGGGCCGCGGCTTGGCTGCTCTCATCCCCACTGGGCCGGCCACGGCGCCGGGTCTGGGATCGGCTGCAGCGGACGTCGTAATCGGCGTCGACAAGCGCAACCCCTCCCCTCCCCCACCGACCAAGGCGGCCCCGAAAACGCAGAAAGCCACCAAGGCGTCGGCTGCGAAGGCTCCGGTGGAAGCTGAGCCGGAGACCGAACTCGAGCCGACCGGCGCGGTCTATCTCGAGATCGAACCGAGCCTGATCGAGACGAACCCGAAGCAGCCTCGCAGCGTTTTCGACGAGGAAGCACTCGCGGAGTTGGTTCACTCGATCCGCGAGTTCGGCTTGATGCAGCCGATCGTGGTCCGTCGTCACGGTGACAAGTACCAACTTGTCATGGGTGAGCGTCGCTGGCGCGCGAGCCAGGAAGCCGGGCTGGAGAAGATTCCGGCGATCATTCGTGAAACAGATGACGACTCGATGCTGCGCGACGCGCTCCTCGAGAACATCCATCGAGTGCAGTTGAACCCCCTCGAGGAGGCAGCGGCGTATCAGCAGCTGCTCGAGGAGTTCGAAGTCACCCACGAAGAATTGGCCAATCGGATCGGACGTTCGCGTCCCGTCGTGACCAACATGATTCGTCTGCTGAAGCTGCCGGTGGCGGTTCAGCGTCGCGTTGCGGCCGGTGTACTTTCGGCCGGCCATGCTCGCGCATTGCTGTCCCTCGAGGCGGGTGCCGACGCTCAGGAGGTCATGGCGGCGCGCATCGTCGCGGAAGGAATGTCTGTTCGCGCGACGGAGGAAGCAGTCACTCTCGCCAACCGGGCGGATAATGAGATCGCTCCCCCACAGAAGCGCAAGCCCATCGTGATGCCGGGTCTGCAGGATGTGGCCGAGCGATTGTCGGACTCGTTCGACACTCGGGTGACAGTCAGTCTGGGCAAGCGGAAGGGAAAGATTGTGGTCGAATTCGGCTCGGTCGACGACCTACAACGCATCGTCGGAATGATGGAAGCACAGAAATCCAAGTAGAGAACTCGGATGCCCGTTTGGTGACGTAATCATGATGACCGGGCACACCACCTATTTTCGTCACTGTGACAAATCTAGGTGGTCCGAGCTTCTCGAAATCTTGAACCGGGACGAAAGATGTTGAACAGCAATACATTAGGGCGATCATCTCTCGTGCCACTGCCGACATGTCGTAGCTGGCCTATCCTGGAGAAGAGAAAAGCGGCGGGCGAGCATCAAAACCGCTTCGGGGACCTACGGAGAGTGAGTTAGTCAGTGTCGACTCACGTCATCACCTCTCTCACACTCGACAGCCTCGATCAGCTTTCCGCCCATGCGCGCCGATGCGTGTTCTGGGAGATGGACCCGGGCGCGCTTCACGACGCCCGAGGATTCTGTGATCAGGAATTCGAGAAGGAAGCCTGGCTGTCGATGGTCATGCTCGAGTGGGGTTCGTGCGGACAGGTCGCCGTCCGCGACGGAAAGCCGCTCGGCAGTGCGTTGTACGCCCCTCCCCGCATGATCCCGCGCGCGCAACTGTTTCCCACCAGCCCGGTCAGCTCGGACGCAGTGCTTCTCACAAGCCTTCGCCTCGAGCCCTCGGGCATAGAGGAAGAACTAGGGCCGAGCCTGCTGGCCGCTGTCGTGACAGATCTGGTCCGACGAGGAGTTCGTGCGCTCGAGGCATTCGGTATCCGTAGCGACGACTTGGGGCCTGCTTCCGACGTGGCCAGTGCAACGGCTGCTCTGGAATGTTCACCCGCGGAATGCATGATCAGTGCCGAGTTCCTCGAGGATTACGGTTTCGAGGTCGTGGCACCGCACCATCGTTATCCGCGCCTTCGTCTCGAACTCAATCGAGATCACGAATGGAAAGTCGACGTCGAAGAAGCCCTCGACCGTCTATTGAAGGCCGCAGCTCTCGAAATGGTGGAGATCAGCGAACTCGCCAGAGTGTGAGCAGGTGCCGACCGCAGGACCTACGAAATGCGGTCGGCTACCGAAAGTTCTTCTGCGAGAAGCTCGGCGAAGGTGAAGGTGCCGGTCGGCTGATCGTCTTGACCCAGTAGGTACAGCCGCTTGACCGAGATCAAGATGGCTTCGGCGATGGTGTCACGCATCCGCGGATTCGTCAGTACCGCAACGTCGGACGCGTTGGACAGGTAGCCGAGATCGATCTGTACCGTCGGCATGTTGGTCAGGCGCAACAACTCCCACGTTCGACCGTGAGTTCTGCAGTCCCGCAACGGAGTTCGCGCAACGATCTCGCGCTGAACGAAACCGGTCAACACCTGCCCGATCATCGAGACCGAACCGTGCGAATTTCCGAAGTGGAAGCTCGCGACGCCGTTCGCCGACGGGCTCGAGTTGCTGTCGCAGCGCAGGGAGATCATCAGATCGGCGTCGAATGCGTTGGACGTCAGCGCGCGCTCGGCCTCGCTCGGATCGGCGTTGTGCGGGCGGGAGAGGAAGGTTTCCATCCCGGTTGCTGCCATCCGCCCCTCGAGGCGCATAGCCAGATCCCACAGGATGTCGGCTTCGGAGATGCCGTTGACGATGGTGCCGGTGGACGGACCACCGAGGCCTGGATCGATGACGATGCGCTTGCCGCCCAGTTGCGGGCCCTTGCGCCGCACCAGTTCCTCTTCGCTGATCGCATGTGGGGAACCACCGGTGACGCGGGTTCCCAGAAGTTCCAGCGAACGGAGTGTCTGCGGTCCGCAGATACCGTCGGCGGCAATCCCGATTTCACGCTGGAAAGACGAGAGAGATTCGTGGGTCTGCGGGCCGAAGAAACCGTCGACCCGACCTGCGTAGAAGCCGAGGTCCTGCAGTTTGGCCTGCAGAGCTGCGACGTCGTCGCCGTACAGCGGCGCAGAAAGCTGGTAAATCAATGTACGGGCGCCCAGGCGGTACGAGGCCTCGCGAAGTGACCGATAGGTGGCCGGGCCCACGATGCCGTCGACAAGGAGCCCACGCTGCTGCTGGAAGGCGCGAACGGCGCTGTCGAGTTGATGATCGAAGATGGCGTCGGGTGCAACCCAGTGGGCACCGTCGGCGCTTTCACGTCGAATACCGGAAGTTCCGTGATGGAGGTATCCCAGCTTCGTCAATGTGCCCCGAATCTCGGCGACGGCCGGGCCGTGATCGCCGTGTCGGAGTCTGTGCATGCGTGAAAGCCTCTCGGATCGGTTAACGAATTCGATCGATGTGCCTGGTCGTAGACCCGATCAGGCACATCGATCGATTATCTCAGAAATTCTGTGGATTGCGAGAATCCACGATGCTCATCCAGCCGTCAGAGAACGTCTGCGAGGTCCTTGAGCAGTGCGGCCTTGCCCTTGGCGCCGACGATCGTCTTGATCGGCTTGCCGTCCTTGAACAGGATCATCGTCGGGATCGACATGACCTGGAAATCGCGGGCGGCCGCCGGGTTGGCGTCGATGTCGAGCTTCGCGACGGTCAGCTTCTCGCTGTTCTCACCGGCGATCTCTTCGAGTACCGGGGCGACCATCTTGCACGGGCCGCACCAGGTTGCCCAGAAATCGACCAGAACGGGCTTGTCGCTGCCCAGGACGTCCTGCTTGAAGGAATCGTCGGTGATGGTGACGGTATTCGACACTGTTACTCCTCGAGGGTTGGGTTCGACAGCTTGATGAATCAGGGAGCGCCGACGACGTCGACCGTGTGGCCGGCTGCGTCGAGCGTGTTGGCGGTGATGTCGCCGCGGTCGGCCAGCCAGCGTTCGGCGTCGATTGCTGCGGAGCATCCGGTGCCGGCAGCGGTGATCGCCTGGCGGTACGTGTGATCGACCAGGTCACCGGCAGCGAAGACGCCGTCGACGGAGGTCGCGGTGGAACCGGGAGCGACGCGCACGTATCCGGCGTCGTCGAGATCGACCTGGCTCTTGACGAGCTCACTGCGCGGGTCGTGGCCGATGGCGACGAACATGCCGGTGATCTCGAGTGTGTAGGTCTCACCCGTGACGGTGTCACGAACGACGAGCCCGGTGACGCTGTTCTCGCCGAGGACCTCGACGGGCTCCGCGTTGGTCAGGAAGCGGATCTTCTCGTTGGCCTTGGCGCGCTCGAGCATGATCCGTGAGGCGCGGAATTCCTCGCGGCGGTGCACCAGGGTGACCGAGCGAGCGAAGCGGGTCAGGAAGGTTGCCTCTTCCATCGCGGAGTCGCCGCCGCCGACCACGACGATGTCCTGGTCACGGAAGAAGAAGCCGTCGCAGGTGGCGCAGGCGCTGACGCCGCGGCCGAGGAGGCGTTCTTCACCGGGAATGCCGAGGTAACGGGCTGCCGCGCCCATGGCGAGGATGATCGCGTGCGCGGCGTACGTTTCGCCGTTCGCGACGACCGTCTTGATCGGGCCGCTGAGATCGATCTCTTCGACGTCCTCGGTGCGGATGTCGGTATCGAAGCGAAGTGCCTGCTCACGCATCTGTTCCATCAGGTCGGGGCCCATGATTCCTTCGCGGAATCCGGGGAAGTTCTCGACCTCGGTGGTGGTCATGAGGGCGCCACCGAACTGGGTTCCCTCGAACAGCAGGGGCTGGAGCTCAGCGCGCGCGGTGTAGACACCAGCGGTGTATCCGGCCGGTCCGGAACCGACAATGATGACGTCATGGACCGCGGGCGTGTTTTCCAGCTGGGTGGTCATGCGAGCCTTCCAATAGTGAGTGCAGACCCTCCGCTTCTTGGAGAGCCGTACCGATCAACACCAGGATAAGGGGTGTTGTTCCCGCACTCCGCTGGAAAGTGGCTCACAGCCGGCGGCTCACAGCGCGGGACTCACTGGGCGGGGCGCGGTGCCTCCCGAACCACCAGCGCGTCCCGAACCACACAGCGCGTGCCGGTGTAGATGGTGGGCATGCACTTGTTGCAGTGGATACACAACCCCTCGTCGACGCTCTCGGCTTGGAATTTGTTGACCAGCTGTGGGTCCCTGAGGAGCGCACGCGCCATGGCAACGAATTCGAATCCTTCATCCAGTGCGTGCTCGATGGTGTCGACGCGGTTGATGCCGCCGAGCAGGATCAGTGGCATCCTCAGCGCCTGTCGGAACTGACGGGCGAAGGGCAGGAAGAAACCCTCCTCGAACGGGTACGTCGGAAAGAGTTTGGGACCGTAGAACTTCAGCCCGTACCCGACGAGTTTGGGTTGGGAGGCGACAAACTCAGCCAGTGGGACCTCACCGCGGAAGAAGTACATTCCGTTGAGAAGTGAACTGCCACCGGTCAATTGCATCGCGTCCAGATGGCCGTCGGCTTCGAGGATCTGGGCGATCGGCAGGCTCTGGTCGAGCCACAGACCTTTCGGCACCCCATCGGACATGTTGAATTTCGCGGTGACCGCCACGCTGGATCCAGCGGCGCGTCGCACCGCTTCGACGACTCGACGCGGATACTCGGCGCGCTTGGCGACGCTGCCACCGTATCGATCGTGGCGCTTGTTCAGATTGGGGCTCATGAACGAACTGAGGAGGTAGTTGTGGCCGAGATGGACCTCGATGGCGTCGAATCCTGCGTCCACGGCGACGCGAGCGGTCCGTTCGAAGTCGGAGACGACACCGTCGAGTTCGGCGAGTGTCGCGCCCTTGACGAGGCCCATCGCGGGCGGACTCAGCCGGGTCGACGGCGCCAGAGTCTTCGTCTTGTTGGAGAGCGTGTTGGCGACCAGTCCCGCGTGGCCGATCTGCGCCGCAGCAAGTGCGCCTTCGGCGTGGACGGCGTCGGTCAGTCTGCGTAGTCCCGGCAGCGCGCGCTCGTCCATGACAAGGGTGTCGCGGTGGACTCGTCCACCTGGTGAGACGGCGCAGTAGGCGACAGTGGTCATCGCGGCCCCGCCGCGGGCCACCTCGGCGTGGAAGTTGATCAGATCGTCCGAGACCGCTCCCCGGGGCATGACGCCCTCGAACGTTGCAGCTTTGACGATGCGGTTGCGCAAGGTCAGAGGGCCGAGACGTGCGGGTTCGAATATCGACGGTGTGGGCGCTGTGGTCATTTTCAACTTCCTGCGGCGGCCTGATCTTTACGATGCCAGTGGACTCGTAACTACGACGATATAGCGCCTACTCCCAATCTGTCCGACAATTCGACACGATGAATGCCACAGGATCAGGTCGCCCACGAGACCCACGCATCGACGACACAGTCCTCGAGGTCACCCGAGCGATGCTCCTCGAGGTCGGTTGGGATCAACTCAGTCTCCGGGCGATCGCGGCACGGGCAGGGGTCAGCCGAGCCTCGATGTCGCGGCGATGGCCGTCGAAGGCACATCTTGTTCTCGGGTCGATCCTGGGGGCGACACCGGACCTGACACCGTTCGAGGGCACCGATCGCGACGGCTGGATCCGTTGGGTGGTGGAGGGAAGTGCTCAGCTCTTCTCCCGTCCCGAGGTTCGCGCCGCGTCGCCAGGATTGCTGGCGGCCCTGCGCGACCACGACGACCTGCGCAACGAATTGTGGCGCGGGTTCAGTGGACCGAGTACGCAACTGTTCCTTCAGAACGCCGAAGATCCTGAATCGGCACTGCTCGATGCCAAGGCCGTGCTGGTATTGGCGGCCGGGGCAGCGATGTTTTCGAGTCTGATAGCGGTCGAGGATGATACGGACGCATTGCGTGGGAGAATCCTCGAACTCTTACTCCCGGCGGCATCGCCGCGCTGACCGTCGACGTCAGCCGATGTTCTTGACCGACAACGTATTCGGATTCCCGTCGCTGCAGTTGATGCCGACAGTCAGTGCAGTGATCTGACGCGGCTGCGATCCCGTGAAGAGTAGGACTATCGCCGGCGCCCCGTCGATGCGAATCTCGCCGGAACCGAGCAAAGGCCGGCCCTCGTCGATGCCGTTGGCGCGTAGGCATCCGGCAAGTTTGGATGGATCATCCAGTGGTCCAAGGTTTTTGGATCCGACGAGTGAGAGCAGAGACGCCGAATCCGGATCGTCGACAGCAGACGTCGCCGGTGTGCTCGGTTGAGCGACAACACTTTCGGCAGGTTCGGAATCTCGGGTTCCGACAACAACGATCACGAAGGCTACCAACACGGCTGCTGCGGCACCGAGAACCCACGCTTGTGGGCGCCGCCGGAACGGCACGACAGCTGCCTCAGCTGGCGGCTCCAGCTGTTCTGACTGTCGATCCAGTGCCGAATTGATTCGCTCGGCAAGCGAATTCGGAATCCGTTCGTGAGTGGCCTTGCTCGAGTTCAGTGTCGCGAGTGATGCCGTGACGCCGTCAAGGGCGGTGACAAATGCATGGGCGTCAGGGTCTGCGTGTACCACCGGCCACAGAGCCGCACTGGTTTCGGAATCGAGAACCCCGGCGTGAAGATCTGCGAGTAGGTCTTCCGAAAACGGAGGCGACGGAACGCGAACAGACGGATCTGTCATGAACCCTCCCTCGGCAGTCGGTGCGGACCCTTACAAGATAGGACGCGGCCGGTTCACGAATGGTTCCCGCCTTCGCGAAAGTCCTCCAACTGGGCGGCGAGACGCTTGCGCGCGCGGGCGCAGCGACTCTTCACGGTCCCTACGGGCACTCCCAACCTCTCGGCGGCCTCGGCTACCGGATACCCCTCGACATCGACGGCGACGACGGCAGCACGCTGCTCAGGCGGCAGCGATGCCAGTGCCTGTTCGACGGTGAGGCTCATGTCCACTGCCGCCGCATAGTCGCGGTGATCGCGGGGTTCCTCCGCGTTCTCCGAAGACAAAGAGAACGCCGCCCGTGATTTGTTGCGTCGGATCCGGTCGAGGCAGGCATTGACCACGATGGTGTGGAGCCAACTACGCACCGCCGCGTCGCCGCGGAACTTCGCTGCCTTGCGGTGCGCGGAGAGCAGACCCTCCTGGAGTGCGTCTGCCGCGTCCTCGTCCGAGTAGCTCGTACGCCGGGCAACGTGCCATAGATGATCCTGATGCCTGGTCAGTAGTTCACGGAACGCATGCCGATCGCCCTCGACATGAGCGGTCAACAATTCGAAATCCGTCGCCTCGAGATTCTTGTTCTCGAAACTTCTGGATTCGAATTTTCCGGCTCCGCCCCCGGTGCCCCCCCGATAACTGTGCACGGGCGGATATTAGCCCAGTCGGTAGGTTTCAGAAGGGCCAAGGGCGATCACTTTGCAGCAGTGAATGCAATCTCCGAGATGGATGTCTGGTTTTGTCCGGATTCGGTGCTGAGCTGCGTAATCCAAACCAGGACATACTGACCCGAGCCGTCCGACGTGACTGGAATGTCGGTCACGCCGTTCTTCAGGACACCCGATCCGATTTCCTTGGTCTGATCCAGCGAAGTATTCGCAGAAGGGGCAGAACGGATTTCAACGACGGTTCCCGGCGAATCAGACGTGATCGCAACGTTCTTCAGGTTGGCGGCATCGGCAAGCGTCACCATCAGGCCGACACCGTTCTTCAGCGACGGGAACGGCTGGAAGTACGAATCCGACGACCATGCGGTGGCCGGATTGCCGTCGATGGCGTTCTTCGCTGTTGCCGGCTGATCCGGCGTTCCCTGGGGTGAGAACACCGTTACGGCCGAGGAAGCTACCGGAACGGTTGCTGCCGCCGGTGCGGGCGCCGGTGAATTGTTCTCGGGCGCAGTGGCTTCGGTGGTCAGTCCGAAACTCTGCTCGCTGAGCGGGGTGTCGTTACTGCCACCCGAGAGGAAGCTCGCTACCCACACCACAAGGAGAATCAGGACGATCACGGTGAAGACACCGAGCGCCGTCAGTGCCGCGAGCATCCGCGTCGACTTCTTCTTCTCGGCCTCGATGGCTTCGGGGTCGTTCAGTGCATGACCCGACGCACCCTGTTCGCGGTGGCCGAGACGAAGTGCCGGAATCATTTCCGTCTTGTCGTTGACGACGGACGCCTGATCGAGGATGTGCTGCACGGTGGCAGCAGTGCGGATTCCACTCTCCGACTGCAACGCTCGAACCGCAACGGCCGAGATGTCGAACGGAACCTCCGGACGGACGACCCGAGGCTCGACGATGTTCCCGTCGGCGCCGCGGCCGGCGGGAAGCAAACCACCGACGGGACCGGCGGACGGTTCGGCCAGCGGCCAGCGAGCCGTGATGAGCGAGTACAGCATGGCGCCGAGGCCGCGGACGTCGCTGGTGGAATCGGCGTCGGCAAGCGTCGCCGGGAACGCCAGTACGGCGTCACCGTTGATGCTGATGCGAACGCGGTCCGGGTGATCGATGGACAGCGCACCGCCGGTGCGGTGAGCAGCTTCGGCAGCCGCCGCCAGGGCACGGATGGCGCGGGCTGCACCGATCGGTGACGGCGTCGTCTCGGCCATCTCACGCAGCGAACGGCCGGGAGTCCATTCGGCGACGACGATGCCGCCCGAGCTTCCGCGGACGACGTCGAGGACGCGAGCCAGACCGGGCGAGTTGATTCGTCCCAGGCGCAGAGTGCGTGAGAGAACTGCCTGCGGTCCGGACTGGCTGTCGTCGTCACCGCGCTGATCGGCGTCGACGAACGTCAGGGCTACTTCACGGTCGAGCTTGACGTCGAGAGCTTCCCAGAACTGCAGTCCGCGGGTTCCGCCGTGCGGCGCGAGCAGACGGTAGCGTCCGCCGGCGACAGAGGCGCCGGGAATGAGCTTCGGTCCACGTGGCATCGGTCGCTGGGCCGGTCGTGATGCGGATCCGGCGGAAGGTGTGCGAGGTGCAGCGGGCGGTGGTGTCTGAGCGGCAGCCGTCTTCTGAGATTCGGGTGCCTTCTTGTCCGGAGCAGGCGTCTTCGGCGCGGGTGTCTTCGAGACAGGTGCTGAAGGTGTCTTCGACACGGGCGCCGAAGGTGCCTTGGACACACTGACCGGAGGTACCGGCGGAGCGGCCTTCTGCACCGGCGGCTGCGGCTTCTGACCCTGCGGGCTTTGGCCCTGCTGCGGTCGCTGTGCGGGCTGCTGTGGTTTCTGACCCTGCTGTGGCTTCTGGCCGGCAGATGCGGAGGAACTCGTGGATGCAGGTGTGCCCGACGATGCCGTTGACTTCTGTTCGGACGCTTTCACGGCAGAAGTCCCGGCACTCTTGTTGCCGGAAACGTTGTCGTCGCTCACCCTCGCTCCTTCTCCATCGATAGCCCGTCCCCGAATACGCGCGGGTTGCGATCCTGTACGCCCACGACCAGGGTACGGGAGCGCACCCGGTCGTTCTTGCTCGTTTGATTCCGTTCTGATTGCAGGAATCAGCTCGGTGACGTCGTCGTCGGTGTTGTTACGTGTGTCCGGTTCGGCGCGACCTGTCAGTGAACGAATCTTGCGGGAGACCGCAACCGTTACCGACAGGACTTCCGGAACCTTCTTGAAGTAGAGAATCGTGAAGGTGATCGCGAGCATCAGGATGCCGCCGACGGCGACGCGAACCATCGAGCCGGGTCCGCCGAAACGCTCGGTGAGTTGATCGAATCCGAGGACGCGGTCGACCGCGAGCATGGTCAGCGAACCGGCCAGCGAGGCGAGTACGACGGACCAGACTGTCTTGCCCACGTTGGCCATCTGCAGGTTTCCGAGGCTGCGGTGCAGGAGGTACCCGCCGATGACGGCGCCGGTGATGTATCCGAGACCGTTGGCCGCACCGAGCAGGATCACGACCTGATCGCTGTTGGATGCGAAGACCGGAGCGAGCGCCGAGAAAGCGATTTTCACTGCAGTGATGCCGAGAACGATCCACGTCGGCGTCCAGGCCTGTTCGCGGGCGTAGAACACTCGAAGTTGGATCAGGACCAGCGCGTACGGAATCAACGTGAATGCCGACCAGCTCACGGCGGTGCCGAGTCGTTCGGCCTGTTCGGGTCCGAAGCGGCCGTAACCGTAGAGCGCTTCACCGACCTGCGGACCCATGAAGGTCAGGAACATGATGATCGGAACCAGCGTGATCATGGTCAGACGCGTTGCGACCGACAGATCGTCCACGACTGCCGGGGTGTCGTCGGCAGCAGCGTTGCGGCTCAGGCGCGGCATGATCGCCGTCAGAACCGTCACTCCGAGCACGCCGTACGGGAGCTGCAGGAGCAACCAGGCCTGGCTGTAGATGGCAGGGCCGGCTTCGTCGGCGTGGGAGGAGATCTTGGTCGCGAAGATCATGCCCATCTGGCTGATCAGGACGTACAAGACGATGGCGACGGCCATGCCGCCGAACTGGCGCAGGCGGTCGTCGAGACCCCACAGCGGCTTGAGCGAGATCTTCTCGCGGCGAAGCGCGGGGATCAGGCTGGCTGCCTGCACGATGACGCCGATGGTGATGCCGATGCCGAGGGTGAGCAGCTTTGCATCGCCCATCGAGACCGGATCAAGCGAGATCTCACCCGGAGTCAGGCGATAGACCACGAGCACCACGAGGACGACGACATTGTTGAGTACGGGAGCCCAGGCTCCGGGCTTGAAGATCTGTCTGGTGTTCAGAAACGCTGTGAACAGCGCCGACAGCCCGTAGAACAGGATTGCCGGCAGAAGCAGATAAGACAGCGCCGTGGTCAGGTCGGTGCTGACTTTGCCGTCTTCGGACAGGAAGACGTATTTGGTGAGTACGGGTGCTGCCAGGGTCGCGAGCAGCGCGGCCATGCCCAGTAGGACGAGCGACGCCGTGAAGAGGCGTCGGACAAACGCTTCGCCGTGATCGGCGTCCTCCCGCTCGGCGCGGACCAGCACGGGGACGACGATCGCGGTCAGAACGGCGCCCAAGACGAGCTCCGCGATCATGTTCGGAATCTGGCTGGCGACGGTGAACGAGCTGGCGATGGCCGGACCGAGGACCATCAGGATCATCAACTGCTTGGCGAATCCCGTGATGCGGCTAGTCAGCGTCGCGATCGCGATGGAACCCGTTGCCGCGAGGAGTCGAGAGTTCGTCTCCTTGCGTTCCCCGACCTGGACATGGGCGTCGGTGTCGAACTCGTCCGACGTGGTCGTCTGCCGGTCGGCGAATTCCATCTCGGCTTCGCGGTACCGGGGGTAGTCGCGGATCACCGGGATGGTCATGGTGGGTGCGTCGTCGAAACGTGCGTCCGGGTTGACCGGCTGGATCGGGTAACCGCGCTCCCACGGTGGCATCCGAGGATGCGAACGGGTCGTGGCACTCTTGCGGGTGATCGCCGAGCGGCGACCCTCCTCGGGTGGATTCCCGGTCATGAGCGTTCGTACCCTTCATCTGCTGGGTCCGGCTGACCCTTGAATCGATGCCACAGCCGTCGCCCTGCCAGGAACAGCAGCAACCCTCCCGCTGTCGCCGTCACGGCGGCCAGGGGACGACCGTACGCATTCGACCGTACGGTCACGCTGGTCGGCGTACCCAATTGGCGGCCATCTGTCGTGGTCAGCGAGAAGTTGACTTCCAGCTTGCGAGAATCGTTCATTTCCGCGGGCACAGTCAACTGTCGGCTACCTCGCGGCGGAAGCTGTTTGGGACCGATGTCACTGATCTGCATCTCGGGTGGGGCTTCCACACGCAGGTCGACGTTGATGGCGATGGGCAGCTCGTTGCGCGCCACCAGCAGGAGCGGACTCTGCCCCGACGCGAGGGTGTAGACGCCGCCCGGAGACACCACACTGACGGCCCGGTACATCCCGTCGACGGCTTCGGTGACGTTGTCGGCGCGGATGGTCGCGGCCCGCTCCGCCCGATTGACCGACGCGGAGTCGACGTTGCGGCGATCGGCCAAGGTCATCGAACGGAGTAGATCTTCGCGGAGCGGCGCCGTGAATCCCCGGGGGGTGAGCGAAGCCGCCGGATCGTCCACGAGCGAAGCTTCGAGCCCGTCGATACGCGGAAGTTGGGTGGTTGCGGTCTCGACGACGGACGTTTGCGGACCGTCCTGGGTAGCCCGGTCCGGGTAGTCGAGAGTGGCGGCGTCCGTCGCGCCCGGTTGCCTGCCGAGCAGTGCCGGCAGGGCCTGAGGTGAGGCGAGCCCGGACCGGATGAGGGTCGCGAGCATCGAGAGCACCGCCGTGGCGTCGTTGCTGTCGGCGGTCCACAGTTGCGGCGGCGCGAAGATCTGATTGCGCGGCAGCGACGTCGGCGTCAGCGCGGCCCAGGCCATCGCCCCCAGCGCGTCCTGACGCCGGGCGCTGCGCGATTCGATGTCGATGGTCGGCGCGGTGTCGTCGGGAATGTACGACGGGACCTGCGGCTCCGAGCCGGTGGCGGCCAGCGCCGCTGCCGCCGAGGTGTCGAAGGCAAGCGCGTCGAGTGAGCCGGTTATCCGCGACGACAGCTGCGGAGCTGCCGAGTCGACGGAAGTGTCAGCCACCATCGCTGTGGTGGGATTCACGCTCAGCACCTCTGCGGTGGCCGAGTCGAGGACACCCGAATCCGGCCAGACGAAATCTCGCAGTGAGGTCACGCCGAGGATGTTGTCGACGATGTCCGCCGGCCGTGTGAGCGCGGTAGCCGTCAACTCCGGATTGGCCACCGAGGTGACCGCGGCGAGATCGGCCTGGGCGAACGGAACCGCCGTCGTGCACATCGAGGACGCGAGGGTCTTCACCCGGCCGAGCCACTGGTTGGCGGCGTCGCTGCCGCGGCCTTCGTGCGACGGTCCGGTGGGATCTGACGAGTTGTCGGCCACGAGGTATCCGCGAGTCATGTTCTCGACGGTGATCAGAAGGTCGGGGTCGATTGCCAGACAGAGCGCATCCGTGACGCGGCGATCGGTGTCGCTCTCGGGCTTGGTGGCGTTCTCCACCGCATCGACCAACGCGTCCAGGCGCCCGCCGTCGGAAAGTTCGGTGGCGAGTTCGTCGTCGATCAGGCGTACGGGCTCGTTGACCGCGCCGGGTATTCCGCCGACGAGTCGTGGCGCGTCGGCCAGCGGCCACATGAGCGTGACGCCGATCGGGGCGGACGTGTCGGGGGGAACGACGGCCGTGGCGGACGAACTGGGGGTTCCGGCTGTGGCGTTCGATTCGGCTGCGGCCGGCACACCGAGGACGGGGAGCAAGAAGCGTGCGTCGTCGAGTCGGGCGGCACCGCCGTACTCCGGGGTGCCGTTCACGTTGACGAGCATCGGGTAGACGCCCGGTTCGGTGATGTCGAGAGACAACCCGGTAGTGCTCCGCAACGGCAAGGTGAGCGTGAACTGCTTGGACTGGCCGGTGTCGAGGGTGGTGGCAACGGTGTCGAATTCGCCGACCGTGTCGAAAACGGCCTGGTCGAAGTCGAGTGCTGCGCGCACGTCCGAACTGGAGTCGATCGCGGGAGCGCGTTGCAGCCTCACTCCGACGTCCTCGACGGGACGGTCACCGACGTTCTTCACCGTCCCCTTGACCACGACGTTGCGGTCGCTGGTGGTCGTCACCGTGGTCGGTGCGGTGGAGTCGATGGTCAGCTGCAGAAATTTGGCATCGTTGGTGTTTCGCGCCGGGGCGCGCTCACTGGGCTGGCTGGACGGCGCTGCCCATGCGACGGCCGTCGTTGCAGGCCCGAAACCGACAGCGGCCATCACCAGAGCGGCCACACCGGCCCGCCGCAGTGCCATTCTCATCCGGCGTCCGGTTCCTTCGGGCGCTGTTCTTGCCGTATTTCCGTTCGCGGCATCTCGGCGATCATCTGGGACGCGAGTTCTGCGAGTTTGCGCTCGTCGGCGTATGCGAGGCGCGAGTGCAATTCCGTCAGCGGCACCCAAGCGACTTCGGTGACCTCGATGTCCTCGTCGGAGAGTTCACCGCCGAGAAAGCGGAGGAGATAGTGGTGCACGGTCTTGTGGACGCGTCGACCTTCGGTCACGAACCAGTAGTCGATGCTGCCCAGCGGTGCCAGGACGGTTCCCTGGATACCGGTTTCTTCTTCGACCTCACGCATCGCGGTCTGCTCAGCGGTCTCACCTTGTTCGATATGGCCCTTCGGTAGCGACCAGAGCAGGCGTCCGCGGCGGTCGGTTCGGCCGATCAGTGCAGCGCAGAGGCGTTCCGGGGGTCCTCCCCAGCCGTCGACGACCAAGCCGCCCGCAGAAGTTTCACGGACGGTTCGCATCAAAGGTTTATCGGGGTTGCCGACGGCAGGTCGACGCCGCGGGTTGCGGCGACTCCTGTTTGTTCGTTCGGCACCAGACACCTCATCGATACTAGTTGGCGTTGCAGCGTTGCCCGGTAACCCGCGCAAAGCGGTCTATCGCGTTCGTATGCGCGTTCTGCTATTTGCGCACCTTAAGTAAGCTCCTTTCACGTGACTGTCCCTACCTCCGACGCTGATCGCCGCCTACGACTGCTTGCCGACGCCACTGCAACGCTCGGCACGTTGTCCGACGTGTTGAACCCGCTCGGTGAGCGTTTTGCTGCGGCCGGTCACGAGCTGTTCCTGGTGGGTGGCAGTGTTCGCGACGCGATCCTCGGCCGCTTCAGTGGCGATCTGGACTTCACGACGGACGCCAGGCCGGAGAAGGTTCAGGCTCTGCTCAAGGGCTGGGTGGACAAGCAGTGGGACACGGGCATCGAGTTCGGGACCATCAGCGCCATCAAGCACGGCCAGGAGATCGAGATCACGACCTTCCGGGCCGACGCTTACGATCGCGTCTCTCGTAATCCGATAGTCGAGTACGGCACGACGTTGGCCGACGATCTGGTGCGCCGCGATTTCACCGTCAACGCGATGGCGATGAAGATCGGCGCGGACGGTTCCTACACGTTTGTCGATCCGCTGAACGGCATGGACGCGCTGTTGGCCGGAGAGCTCGATACGCCGTCGGCGCCGGAAAACTCGTTCAACGACGATCCGCTGCGGATGCTGCGTGCTGCCCGGTTCGTCTCGCAGCTTGGTTTCACGTTGAACAATCGTGTTTTCGAGGCCATCAAGGAGATGGCGTCGCAGATCGAGCGAATCACCGCCGAGCGTGTGCAGGTGGAGCTGAACAAACTGATGCTGGGCATGTACCCGGTGGACGGCATCAACATGATGGTCGACTCCGGACTGGCTGCATACGTGCTGCCCGAGGTTCCGCAGATGAAGCTCGAGATCGACGAGCATCACCAGCACAAGGACGTCTACCAGCACTCCCTCACGGTGCTCCAGCAGGCGATCGATCTCGAAGAAGGCGATCCGGACCTTGTATTGCGTTGGGCAGCACTGCTTCACGACATCGGAAAGCCGGATACCAAGCGTAACGAGCCTGGCGGTGGGGTCAGCTTCCACCACCACGAGGTGGTCGGCGCCAAGCTGGTGCGCAAGCGCATGCGGGCACTGAAGTTCTCGAAGCAGATGGTCGACGACGTCTCACAGCTCGTGTTCCTGCACTTGCGTTTTCACGGCTACGGCAAGGGACAGTGGACCGACTCGGCGGTGCGGCGGTACGTCACCGACGCGGGCGAGCTGCTCCCCCGCTTGCACAAGCTCGTGCGGGCCGACTGCACCACACGCAACAAGCGTCGCGCCGCGCAGCTGCAGGCCACGTACGACGACATCGAAGAGCGGATCGCGCGTATCGCGGAGCAGGAAGACCTCGCTCGGGTGCGTCCGGACCTCGACGGCAACGCCATCATGGAGCTGCTGAACATCCCGGCCGGCCCGCAGGTGGGCAAGGCATGGACGTTCCTCAAGGAACTACGTCTGGATCGCGGCCCGCTCGAGCGTGACGAGGCCGAGGCCGAACTGCTGAAGTGGTGGGCTACCCAGCAGGGCTAGTTTCTCGTTTCTTGCGGTTGATCAGCACCGCTGACAATCCGGCGGCATAGACACCCGCACCGGCAACGGCCAGGCCGACGCTCTTGCCGTCGGGTGCGATCACCGTCGACGCTGCCGCGATCGCACCGATGAACGCGACGTTGAACACGGTGTCCTGCAGGGCGAATACCTGACCACGACGGTCGTCGTCGATGTCGATCTGCATGGCCGCGTCGCCGCTGAGTTTCACGGACTGGCCGGCGATGCCGAGCAGGAAAGCGGCGATCAGCAGCGACCCCTGAGTCAGCGTGGTCACGAAGACGAGCTGGACGAGAACCGCGCACACCAGGGCGTAGGTGATCGTCCGTGAGCGACCGATCCGCGGGATGAGGAACGGTGTGATCAATGCCGCGATCAGCATTCCGATTGCCGTGGCGCCGACGGCGACGCCGAATCCGGCCATCCCTCCAGGTAATTGGGAGCCGTTCGAGGTGTCGCGTAGGACCAGCACCATGATGAGGGTGTTGATGCCGAAGCAGATGCGGTGCGCTCCGATTCCGATCATCGCCGTGGTGACGCCGGGCGCCTCCCAGACAGCGGTTGCACCGGTGCGCAGTCCGGCCGTCACCGAACGGACGGCACTGGCGCGGACCACTTCGTCGGCGACCGGACCAAGTGAGCGGGCGGTGAACCTGGCCGCGGCGAGGGCCGCGATCACCGATCCCAGTGCTGCGATGGCCACGGCGGCGCCTGACGCTCGATCCCCCGCGCCGATCATGCCGATGATCGCCACCGCTGCCGAAGCACCAAGAGCGGCTACCACCGAACCAGCCGTTGTGAGAACGGAATTGGTTGCCACCAGCCACGATTGTCGGACGACCTTCGGCAGGGCTGCGGATACGCCTGCCCCGACGAAGCGACTGACTCCGATTGCAGCAAGCGCACAGGTCAACAACAGAGTGTCACCGCCGCCGGCGACCAGCAGCACCGCAGTGGTCAGGATGAAGAGCCCGCGGAGCACGCTCGCCCACAGGAGCACCAGGCGGCGGTCCCAACGATCCAGCAGAGCGCCGGCAAAGGGGCCGATCACCGAATAAGGAAGGAGCAGTACGGCAAAGCCGGCCGCTATCGCCACCGGATCGGTTTCGCGTTCCGGGTTGAAGAGGATTGCGCCGCCGAGCGCGGCCTGGAACATTCCGTCGCCGAACTGGCTGGAAAAGCGGACGAGCGCCAGCCTTCCGAGGCCGGGTGATTCACGCAGGGTGTGCAGTACGCGCTGCCAGGCCTCGCGGCGGTTCGAGGCTCGGTTCATAAGCGGAAACTGTAGTGGGTGGGTCAGGCGCCGATCTTGACGGTGGCCCGCTCGAGGATCGGCGCGACGTCGACGCCCCTCGGCAGCGTTCCGAACACACTCCCCCAGCTGTTTCCGAGCCGACTCGCGCAGAACGCGTCGGCCACCGCGGGGTGCCCGTAGCGGAGCAACAGCGAGGCCTGCAGAGCGAGCGCCATGTCGCCGACGATCTTTCGTGCCCGGTATTCGATGTCGTCGAAATCGCCGAATGCCACCTGGAGATCCCGCACGGCCTGATCGAAGTGGCCGTCCACTCCACTGGCTCGTTTCAGCTCGTCGAAGAACACCTGCAGTGTTTCGGGTTGCTTGGCCATCGCCCGCAGTGTGTCGAGCGCCGCGACGTTGCCGGAACCCTCCCACACCGAAAGCAGCGGAGCCTCGCGATAGAGGCGCGGCATCCGGGATTCCTCCACGTATCCGTTTCCGCCCAGACACTCGAGTGCCTCGGCAGCGTGGATCGGTCCGCGCTTGCAGACGAAGTACTTACTCACGGCCAACGAAATGCGTCGTAGTGCGCTGGCGTGGGCATCGCCTGCGGTTGCGCGGTCGGTCAGAGCGGCCAGCCACATCGCGACGGTGGTCGACGCTTCCGATTCCACCGCCAGATCTGCCAGAACGTTTCGCATCAAGGGTTGGTCGATCAGGTTGGCGCCGAAAGCACTTCGATGATTCGCGTGGTGAACTGCCTGCATGGTGCCGACGCGCATGCCGGTGGCCGTGCCGATCGTGCAGTCCAACCGGGTCATGTTGACCATCTCGATGATGGTGCGCACGCCCCGGCCTTCCTCGCCGACCATCCACGCGAGAGCGTCGCGGTACTCGACCTCACTACTCGCGTTGGAATGATTGCCCAACTTGTCCTTCAAGCGTTGCAGGTACATGTTGTTGAGCGAGCCGTCCGGCAGGACCCGAGGCAGGAAGAAGCACGACAGACCACCCGGTGCCTGGGCGAGGACGAGGAACACGTCCGACATCGGCGCGGAGGTGAACCACTTGTGGCCCGTCAGCAGGTAGCTGCCGTCGGATTGTGGCACTGCCCTTGTGGTTCCGGCACGAACATCCGAACCGCCCTGCTTTTCCGTCATCGACATACCGGCGATCAATCCGGGTTTGGTGAGGGGAGCTTTCAGCGCCGAATCGTAGTGCCGCGTGGTCAGGAGGGGTTCGTACTGCGCGGCCAGATCCGTGTTGTGCCGCAGCGCGGGGATCACGGCGTACGTCATGGAGATAGGACAGCCGTGGCCGGCATCGGTTTGACCCCACACGGCCATCTTCGCGGCGCGGACGAGGTGTGCGTGTGGATTCGGGTCAACCCACGGAGCGCCGTGCAGTCCCAATTCCACTGCGGTGCTCATGAGTTGGTGATAGGCGGGGTCGTAACGGACCTCGTCGATGCGGTTGCCGTAGCGGTCGTGGGTTCTCAGAACAGGTGGGTGCTCCTCGGCCAGATCGCCCCACTCCTGGGCCTGAGCACTGCCGGCGCGGATCCCGACGCGATGAACCCCCTCGAGTGCGTCCGATGCTCCTTCGCGGTGTAGTGCCTCGAGGATCGGCGCGTATTCGGCTGCGTCGTAATCGATCAGGGGCGGAACCTGATTGGTGACTTCATGCGTGGGTGTCATCGAAGCTCCCTAACGATCGAAGGGTGAAGGCGAGAATGGCGTCGATCGCAGCGGGATCGGTGGTACCGCCGCGCAGTGGAAGGATCAGGGCCTCGCCGATTGCCCCGACGATGCACGCTGCCGTCAGAGTGGCGTCCTGTGGCGGTATCTCACCGGATTCGACTGCTGAGCGAATTGCGGTGGCCAGGCAATCGCGGAACGATTCGCGAAACATCAACCGCTGTTCGTCGACGAGAGGATCTACCGGTTCCACCAGCAGTGCATAGGCGAGAACCGGTGCGCGCATGGCACGTTCGGCGAAGGTCCGAACCGACGCTGATACAGCGGAGCGGTGGTTGCCTTCCAGATGTCGGGCGCTGTCTCCGGCGTCCCGAGCTGCGGATACCTCACGGCTGCAGACTGATTGGAACACTTCGGCGAACAATTCGCCCTTGCCGTCGAAATGTCGATACAGCGTCCCGGTGCCGACGCCGGCGTTCTTGGCCACCGCGGCGATGGAACATCCCGCATAGCCGTGGGTTGCCACTGCCGTCGTGGCGGCCTCGAGCAGCCGGGCGCGTTGTGCGTCCAATCTTTCCTGTACTGCCGGAGTGCGGCGATAGGCCATGTGAAGAAGTGAACACCCGTTCCGTTCTTGCGTCAAGAGCCCCCACCTGCAGGTTCAGGCAGCAGCGGCGCGAGCCTGTTCCTCGCGCCACCACGCGACGGTCGCTTCGGCGGCCTGATCGAGCGGCGTCGGCGAGAGTCCGAGCAGCACTTCGCTGGCACTCGAGTCCATGACGAACGGCTTGGTGAACTGGTAGTTCATCTCCGCGAGTTCGCGGCTGTCGGTGTTGATCTTGCCGACGGCGTCGAGCACCCAGGCGGGCAGGACACCCACCTTGGCGGGGGATGCCTCGGCGGCGCGGGCGAAGGCCTCGGCGATCTTGCGCTGAGTGAGCGCGGGGCCGGTGGGTGCGTGGAGGACGGAGTTCCAAAGTTCGGGGTTGTGTGCCGCCGCGATCATCGCTGCTGCGAGATCGGGGATGTAGGTGAAGGAGTGCGGCTGATCTGCGGAACCGATGACACGAATCTTCTTACCTGCCATGACCTTCGGAACCATGCGCTCACCGGCGTGGGCGGTGCGGACGCGGGGGCCGAAGAAGTCCGAGGCCACGACGCTGACGGTGGGTGGTGCAGAGGCCTCGCGAGCACGCAGCAGCGCGGTGCGCACTCCGCGCTTGCCACCGGTGGCGTTACGTGGATCGGATTCGGTCATCAGGGCGTCGGAGTTGTAGGCGTAGAGGCTTTCGGGGAAGACCACGACGGCACCGATGGATGCGGCCGCGTCGAGCACAACCTTCTCGGCCGCCGGGAGTTCCCGCTCCCAATCGGCTGCGTTGTAAGCAGCGTGGATGCAGTGGTAGATGGCCGTGGCGCCCTCGCTGACCGAGCGCAGGGCCTCGGCATCCGAGACGTCGACGCGTCGGCGGTCGATCAGCGGGTGCTCGGGCCCGCTGCCGGACCTGGTCAGGAGCCGGACGTTGATTCCCTGCTCGGCGAGCTGTAGTGCGACGGCGGATCCGACGGGTCCTGCTCCGGTGACGATTTCGAGGTTCGACATGGTGTGCTCCTTCTTGTTTCGAGTGAACTGAGAGCACTGCTCTCGTTTTCAAGAATGCACCCGCACCTCAGCGCTGTCAAGAGCAGTGCTCTCTTTTGTTGATACTGCTCTCGGGAATGGGGCAAGATGGACTCATGGTTGGAACTCCCCGTGAGCGGGCGCGCGAACAGACGCTGCAGGACATCACCCGTATCGGACGCGAGCATCTCGCTGCCGTCGGCGCTGCCGCTTTGTCCCTGCGCGCCGTCGCGCGTGACCTGGGAGTCGTGTCCTCAGCGGTATACCGCTATGTCGCCAGTCGGGACGAACTGCTGACCTTGCTGGTGGTCGACGGGTACACGGAACTGGGCGCGGAAGTGGACGCCGCCGTGAATGCCGTTGCAGCAGAGGATTTTCGCGGACAGTTCATTGCTCTCGGGCGCGCCGTTCGGAGCTGGGCGATCCGGGAGCCGGCCCGCTACGGTCTGTTGTTCGGCAGCCCCGTCCCCGGCTACGACGCTCCGGGCGAGCAGACCACCGGCCCCGGCACCCTCGTCGTGACCCGGCTGATCGGGATCATCGACGCCGCCCATCGCGCGGGTTCACTGACGGTGCGAGAGGGTCCGGGCCTGAGTGACACGTTGGCAGCGGACCTCGAGGGAGTGCGGAATGAACTGGGTACGGACCTGCCGCCGGATGCCGCGGTGCGCGCAACTCTCGTCTGGGTATCGCTGTTCGGTTCGGTGAACTTCGAGGTGTTCGGGCAGTACGGAAGCGATACGTTCACCGACGCGAGCGAGATTTTCGAGCGGCATTTGGCACTACTTGCCGATGTGGCGGGTCTGACCTGAACACGCTTGTGTCTCGTTCCTCCGCGCGCAGTTGTCGGTGAGATGATGTCCTTGTGGCGCACGCAGAAGAACCCGAGGATCGAATGGCCTGGATAGAACCGGAGGTTCGTCCGGGCAGTTTGTTGGTGTCGTCGACCGATCTCACGGAACCCGCATTTCGCCGCACCGTCATCTACATGATCGAGCACAACGACGCCGGGAGCCTGGGCGTCGTCGTCAATCGGCCGAGTGAGACGGCCGTGCAGAACGTGTTGCCGCAGTGGTCACCGCTGACCGCGCATCCTTCGGCCCTGTACATCGGTGGACCCGTCAAGCGTGACTCGGCGCTTTGCCTGGGCATCGCTCGCAACGGTGCGCGGATCGACGGCGTCGCCGGCCTGCGGCGGGTGGACGGCAAGGTAGTCATGGTGGATCTGGACTCGGACCCGGAGGTCATTGCTCCTCTGGTCGAAGGGATCCGCATTTTTGCCGGGTACTCGGGTTGGACTCTGGGCCAGCTGGATTCGGAGCTCGAGCGTGAAGACTGGATGGTGATCAGCTCGCTGCCGTCGGATGTGCTGACGCCGCCCCGAGTCGATGTCTGGGCACGGGTGCTACGACGCCAGCCGCTACCCGTGGCGATGCTGGCCAGCCACCCCATCGAGGTGGAACGAAACTGACTTGTCGGAGGTCGATGATATTCCTGTGTCATCGTTTTCGAGAGAGGTGGCAGCAATGATCGCTGAGCGTCAGATCCAGTGCGCGGATTGTGTTTCGGATGTCGATCACTGCCACGATTCTTTGCTACGGCATGCCGACGGGTCACTCGAATGCACCGGCGCGAACTGCCTCGACCTGGCATCGGTCCGCCATGCGCTGTCCATCGATTGTGCTGAACTGCAGGGCGGTTGCGGCTGCGTCGACGCGACCCGAGGCGAGTTGCTCGCTAGCTGACGCTGACCGGATCCCGATTCGCGAAGCGTTGCGCCATCGCAGCACAGACGATCAGTTGGATCTGATGGAAGATCATCAGCGGCAACACGATCAGGCCGACGGGCTGGCCCGCGAACAGTACAGCCGCCATCGGTAGGCCCGTTGCCAAGGACTTCTTCGACCCGCAGAAGATGATGACGATCTGATCGGGAAGATCGAACCCGAGCTTGCGCCCCGCGAGAGTGGTCACGCCGAGAACCAGCGCGAGAATCAGGCAGCACACGATTGTGAGGATCACGATCTGCCAGATCGTGATGGTGCTCCAGATCCCCTCTTTCATGCTTTCGCTGAAGGCGGCGAAGACAACGAGGAGGATCGATCCGCGATCGACGTACTTGGTGGGTTCGGCGTACTTCTGCAGCCATCCGATCACCAGCGGGCGGATCAGCTGACCGACGATGAACGGGATCAGCAACTGCACGACGATGTCGAGGATCGACGAGAAGTCGACCGTTGCCTGGCCGGTGGTGTTCATCAGCAGAACCACCAGCAGCGGTGTGACGAAGACGCCGATCAGGTTGGAGAACGACGCACTGACGATCGCGCCCGCGACATTCCCCTTGGCGATCGAGGTGAACGCGATCGAAGACTGAACCGTCGACGGAACCAGGCACATGTAGAGGATGCCGGTGTAGAGTTCGTCGCTGATCAGCGTCGGCGACAGGAATCGCAGTGCTAGGCCGATCAGTGGGAACAGCACGAACGTCGCGGCGAGGACGACGGTGTGCAGTCGCCAGTGCTTGACGCCCTTCCAGGCTTCCTGCGGCGAGAGCCGTGCGCCGTAGAGCAGGAACAAGAAGCCGATGGCGATCTTGGTGGCCCAGTTCAGAATGCTCTCCGCGGTACCCGATACCGGGAACACACTTCCGAGCACGCCGGCGATGATGATGCCGAGGATGAACCCGTCGATGTAGAACCTACTGAGAAACTTCACCTGGCTAAGGATAACGGCGAGCTTCAGCGGGCTCTCGAGCCCCACGAAGGTTGAAGCCCATCACCGCCAGGCACAGCAGCGTCCCGATGATCGACAGCTCGATGATGGCCGTCTGCATTCCCTGGAGGGTGATGGCGATACCCGCGATGATCGACGGGATCGCCAGTCCCGCGTAGCTGACGGTGAAGAACGCGGCCAGAACTCCGCCGTGGCTCTCGCGGGCGTGGGTCCGGGCGGCGGCGTTGACGCGCTTCATGCCGCCGGCAAACGCCAGACCGTGCCCGGCGCCGACCACGACGGTGATGACGCCAAGCAGTGCCAGGCTCGGGACGAGGTCGACCACGAGGAGGCCGATCATTCCCAGAGCGAGGATTCCCAGACCGACGGTGACGGACGTGCGCGGGTCCATGCGGCTTCCGCCGAGTTGCGCGACCACCGAGCAGATCATCACCAGTGCGGCTGCCCCGCCGCCGAGCAGAAGGTTGTCGATGTTCAGCAGGCTGGTCATCCACGACGGGACCACCGACTGGAAGAGCCCGACCGCGCCCCACGACAGCGCGACGGCGAGCGAGCTGAGCCAGAAAGTCTCGCGAACAGTGGCGGGAACATGTGGCATTTGGAAGAACCGCTTCGGGCGTGTGACGTCCCCGATCCGCGGAAGTAGCAGCAACACGATCAGTGCCGGGATGAACGCGACGAGGAAGATCAGATACGGCAACCGCAGCGGTTGTGGAAGGTACTGGGCGATTGCACCGGACACGAGTGGTCCGAGCGCACCGCCCAACGCGCCCGTCACCGTCGATACGAGCGCTGCTCGTCGGTGATCGAACTTCGGTTCCTGCTCCACCAATGCGGCGCTGCCCGCCGCACTGGCCGCGCCCACCGCGATTCCCTGGGCAATCCGGCCGACGAACAACCACACCGTCGCGTCGGCAAATGCCAGAACGAGCGTGCCGACGACGCTCAGAGCGAGTGCAGTAAGGAGCACGGTGCGTCGGCCGAGGGCGTCGGACAGCGGTCCGAAGAACAGCAATGCCGGAACGAGGCCGGCGACGTAGACGCCGTAGATCAGCGTCTGGATGGTGGGCGTGAATCCGAACTCGGTCCGGTACAGCCCGTAGACGGAGGTGGGCATGTTCGCGCCCAAGAGGATCACGGTGAGGACGTAGCCCACGCCGTAGAAGTGTCGATTGGTGCGGCGTGTGCGTTCTTCGGTGGCGACAGCTGTGGCGGACGTGGGAAGCCCCTCCTGAAGACAGAGTGCGAAAATACATGGGTCGTCCTACGTATCGTAGGTGAGTGGAATGATCGCCGCTAATGCTGTGAGGATGAGCTGATGACCGTTGTTCGCAAAGAGTCCGCGTACGAGCAATCCCTCGACTGGATGCGCGCGCAGATCTCCGACGGCGTCTGGACAGTGGGCAATCGTGTTCCGACCGAGCCGGAGTTGATGAGTGTTCTCGGCGTCGGCCGGAACACCGTGCGCGAAGCGATCAAGACATTGACCTCGACGGGAGTTCTCGAGATCCGTCGCGGATCAGGGACCTTCGTGCGCGCTCGGACCGACATCGGCGGACTGCTCGGCAGACACGCGTCCGTCGACGAGATGAAATACGTCTTCGAAGTGCGTCGTGCGCTCGAGATGGAAGCCGTCCGGTTGGCGTGTGAGCGTCGCAGCGACGACGACGTCCGGATACTTCGTGAACTGGCCGCCAAGCGTGACGTCCCAGCGGAGAACTTCGTCGACGTCGATCTCGCGTTTCACATTGCCGTCGTCGATGCCGCCCACAATCCCGTGCTGAAAGATCTGTTTGCCGGAATCCTCGAAACAGTTCGAGCCACCTACGAGGTGACCGAAGGGGTGCATCCGCCGTCGCTGACGTCTTCGCATCATCAGGGAGTTGCCGAAGCCATCGCCGAACGCGATGTCACCAAAGCCAGGGCTGCGGCGTGTGGGTATCTCGAGAAGACTCAGGAAGCGATCGGTTCAGGCTCGGCGGTTACCGAGTCCGGGCGTCGGCCAATCGATTGAGTGACCCCGCGATGTCTTCGGCTTCGGGTGTCGTGATCGTGAGTCGGTCGCCACAAGCGAACGTGATGACCACCGCTGGTCCGGTGCGGGTGACGACGCCGTAGTTACGACGACCCTTGGTCTTGAGTCCCCAGCCGCCGAAGTCCGCGAACGGTTTGATCTCCGCGACGTCGGCTCCGACAACTTCCTCGATGCCGTAGGTCATCGCAGCCATCCCCATGTTGATCACCCGGATTTCCCGTTCGTCGACGATCACCCGGAAGCGAACCAGGCTGACGACGAGCAGTCCGAGTGCCCCGAAGATGAACAACGGCCAGAGTGACCGCATCGCCAACGCCATGATGACTCCGGGCGCCAGAGTGATCGCAGTGAGGATCACCGACCCCTTGGTGCTGAATCCGACGTCGTCGGAGATGGGGAGAGCGCAGCGGCTTCGCGGCAACCCGGCCGAGGGTTCGATCGTGGCAAGAGTGCGGACGCGGTAGTCACGCAGGAAGGAGGCGCCGATCCACCCCAGCACCCCGCCGACTGCAAAGCCGACACCGAGAGACCACAGCGGGAGTGACGTCGTGGACGGATCGGCGACATCGAGTTGGGTGTAGAGCAAAGCGAAGTTCACTGTCGTGATGAGCCCGACCACGCTCAGCCCGACAACCAACATGAATCGGCGCATCATCAGCATCGCGGGAGCAAGAGCAGCAATCGCACTGAGACCGCCACCGAAGAGCAGCGTCAGAAGTGCAATGGTCCAGGCGTTGGCCGACGGGGTGGAGAATCCGTCCGGCGAGGTGGTGGTCCAGTGAGTCGCGATCTGCTCCGGGAGGCGGGGCTCCCAAATTTTTGTCAAGACGAAGCCGAAGACCGCACACAACAGCGGAACGACTAGCCCGAATACGACCCCGGCCGGGTCGACCACGCGATGTTTCACGTGAATCAATGAGCCGGCTGGCAAGCATCCTTGAGTGCGCAGGCACCGCAGGAAGCGGTACCGCAAGCGGCAGCGTTCGCCTTGGCCTCGGGGGTCTCCGCCACCGGCTCGTCTGCGGCAGGCTCGGAGTGTCCGCCGCAGTTGCAGTCGTTACCGCATCCGCTCTGCTGCGGGAGTGCGGCGGCAGCACGGGCACCGATGCCTCCACCGAAACCGGCGGTGAGGACGGCGACGACGACGGCGATGATCGCGACTGCGACGCCGAAGACTCCGCCGATGGTCAGTGCTGCGACTCCGCCGATGACCAACATTCCGGCGGCCGCGAGCATGGTCGGACCGGCCACCTTGTTGGCGAGGGCGAACGACTCCTCGCTCCGCAGGGAATCCTCGGTGCGGACACCGGCCCAGCGGTTGCGCGGGAGTTTGCCGATCAGACCGGCGACACCAACTCCACCGACGGCGACAGCGAGCACGAATAGCACCACAGCGACAACGATCACCCATACAGGATAGGCGCGAGTGGAGTTGATGGTATGCCCGGGTCGCACAGGCTCTACCCTGGTTATCGGTATTTCCGTCAGCCAAGTAGATAGCGACCACAGTGACCGAGTCTCCGCAGTCCCCCGATTCACCAGCCGACGCAACTCCGCAGCACCGCTACACCGCGGAGCTCGCCGGCCAGATCGAGCAGCACTGGCAGGACCGCTGGAGTGAGGACGGCACGTTCAACGCGCCTAATCCGGTCGGTCCGCTCTCCTCGCCCGACGGTGTTCCCGCCGACAAGCTCTTTGTTCAGGACATGTTCCCGTACCCCTCGGGTTCGGGCCTGCACGTCGGTCACCCGCTCGGATACATCGCTACGGACGTCTTCGCGCGCTTCCATCGCATGCAGGGGCGCAATGTCCTGCACACCCTCGGCTACGACGCGTTCGGTCTCCCGGCCGAGCAGTACGCCGTGCAGACGGGTACCCACCCGCGGACGACCACCGAGTCCAACATCGCCAACATGAAGCGCCAGCTGCGACGCCTGGGTCTGGGCCACGACGAGCGTCGTAGTCTCGCGACGACGGACGTCGACTTCTACCACTGGACGCAGTGGATCTTCCTGCAGATCCACGGCGCCTGGTACGACAAGGCTGCCGGCAAGGCGCGTCGTATCTCCGAGTTGGAAGCCGAGTTCGATTCCGGTGAGCGCGCTCTGGAAGACGGACGCGAGTGGGCTTCGTTGGACGTGGCCGCGAAGGCCAAGGTTCTGGACTCGTACCGCCTTGTCTACCAGTCGGATTCGATGGTCAACTGGTGCCCCGGTTTGGGTACCGTCCTGGCCAACGAGGAAGTCACCGCCGACGGTCGTAGTGACCGCGGAAACTTCCCAGTCTTCCGTAAGCATCTCCAGCAGTGGATGATGCGCATCACCGCGTACTCCGACCGCCTGGTCGACGACCTCGAGTACCTGGATTGGCCGGACAAGGTCAAGGCCATGCAGCGCAACTGGATCGGACGCTCGTACGGTGCCGAAGTTACCTTTGCTGCAGGCGAGTACGGCGTCGATGTGTTCACTACCCGTCCGGACACGCTGTTCGGCGCCACCTATGTGACGCTGGCTCCTGAGCATGACTTGGTGGACAAGCTCGTCGCGGACGAGTGGCCCGAAGGTGTCGACGCACGCTGGACGGGCGGTGCCACGACGCCGGCGGAAGCTGTTGCTGCATACCGTAAGTCGATTGCCGCCAAGACCGACTTGGAGCGTCAGGAAAACAAGGAGAAGACGGGCGTCTTCCTCGGTTCCTACGCCGTCAATCCGGTCAACGGCCACAAGGTCCCGATCTTCATCGCCGACTACGTGCTGACGGGCTACGGCACCGGCGCGATCATGGCAGTTCCAGGACACGATCACCGTGACTGGGAGTTCGCGAACGCGTTCGGACTGGAAATTCTCGAAGTTATTGCCGGTGGCGATGTTTCGGAGGCTGCGTACTCCGGTGACGGCCCGCTGGTGAACTCCGACTACCTCGACGGTTTGGACGTAGCCGAGGCCAAGGCGACCGTCATCAGTCGCCTCGAGGAGAGCGGCCAGGGCAAGGGCACCATCCAGTACAAGCTGCGCGACTGGCTTTTCGCGCGTCAGCGTTACTGGGGCGAGCCCTTCCCGATCGTCTACGACGCGGACGGCAACGCACACGCTCTGCCGGATTCGGCTCTGCCCGTGGTGCTTCCGGAGGTCGAGGACTACGCACCCGTGTCCTTCGATCCGGACGACGCCAACTCCGAGCCCTCTCCCCCGCTGAACAAGGCGACCGACTGGGTCAACGTCGAGCTCGATCTCGGTGACGGTCTGCAGACCTACCACCGCGACACCAACGTCATGCCGCAGTGGGCAGGTAGCTCGTGGTACCAGCTGCGCTACATCGACCCCACCAACCAGGACGCCTTCTGCGACCCGCAGAACGAGGCGTACTGGACGGGCCCGCGTCCGGAACTGCACGGCCCCAACGATCCCGGTGGAGTCGACCTGTACGTCGGCGGCGTCGAGCACGCAGTGCTGCACCTGCTGTACTCGCGCTTCTGGCACAAGGTTCTGTTCGACCTGGGCTACGTGTCCTCGAGCGAGCCGTACCGTCGCCTGTACAACCAGGGCTACATCCAGGCATTCGCGTACACCGACGCCCGCGGCGTCTACGTGCCGGCAGAGGAGGTCGTCGAGCGTGACGGCAAGTTCTTCTACGAAGGCGCCGAGGTCAACCGCGAGTACGGCAAGATGGGCAAGAGCCTGAAGAATGCCGTTGCGCCGGACGAGATCTGCGCCGAGTTCGGTGCAGACACTCTGCGTGTGTACGAGATGTCGATGGGTCCGCTGGACACCTCGCGTCCGTGGGCAACCAAGGACGTCGTCGGTGCTGCGCGATTCCTGCAGCGAGTGTGGCGCGTCGTCATCGACGAGGAGACCGGCAAGCCCCGTGTCACCGACGAAGCTCCTGGTGAAGAGACGCTGCGTGCGCTCAACAAGGCGATTTCCGGTGTCATCGAGGATTACACGGCGCTGCGCGACAACACGGCCGCCGCGAAGCTGATCGAGTACAACAACCACCTCACCAAGGCGTTCCCGGGCGGTGCGCCGCGTGCTGCTGTCGAGCCGCTGGTGCTGATGCTCGCTCCCCTGGCGCCGCACCTCGCGGAAGAGCTGTGGTCGCGTCTGGGTCACACGGAATCCCTTGCGCACGGACCCTTCCCGGCAGTCGAGGAGAAGTGGCTCGTCGAGGATACCGTCGAGTACCCGATCCAGGTCAACGGCAAGGTTCGTAGCCGCATCAGCGTCCCGGCGGATGCCGATCGCAAGGCTGTCGAAGAGATTGCGCTGGCCGACGAGAAGATCGTCGCTCTGCTCGAGGGCAACGCACCCCGCAAGGTGATCGTTGTGCCGGGCAAGATGGTGAACATAGTTCTGTAGGGCCTTCGGCCCCTGTGCGCCGTTTTGGTAGTTACCGCTACCGAAACGGCGCACAGTCGTTTCTGGGGGATGATTCCCGACGTTGACACCGAGGGGGGAACCTCAAAGGCGGGATCGTCAAGTACGGGGTGGTCGGTATTTCGAAGATGGGAATGGCTCCACGTTCAAGTTCGAACCGAAAATCGTTGCCGTTGCTCATAATCCAAAGCCAGGTTCGAGTTTGTGACGCCAATCAGTCGTTGTCCTGAATGTCCCGCTCCACGGAACATTTGGTAGCGCGTGTTCGATGTGAGGGCTGTGATGCACGTAACACGTTGCCGAGAGCGGTAGCTGTCGTTCCACTGCACTTCCCCGCAAGGCCCCCGTCGGCGGTATTCGACAGGGGGTCAATCGAATTTGTAGGTGTCCCGAAAGGATCTTCCAGCCATGGCGTCTCACGTCCACAGCTCCGGTTCGTCTCCTAGTGCGCCCGAACCGACATCGATACCGGAGCGTTGGACTCCGCGACTGGTGTTCTCTCTGGCGTCGATCGTTCTACTTCTCGAGATGCTCGCGGTGAGCTACATGATGATTTCCACTGCGCTGCCGGCCATCTCGGCGCATTATCAAACGACGCAGGGAGCTTGGCTGCTCACGTCGTTCTTGCTGCTGGGGGCGGTCGCGTCTCCTCTGCTCGGAAAGCTCGCCGACATGTACGGCAAGCGAAAAGTCCTGCTCTTGGCGGTCGCCGGCGCAGCGGTCGGATCCTTCATTTCGGCGGTTGCGCCGAGCTATGCCGTCCTGATTCTGGGCCGGTCATTGACGGGTCTTCTCGTTCCCTGCCTCTTCCTGAGCTACTCCCTCATTCGAGATGTCTTCCCGCCGAAAACTGTTGCGCTGGCAGTCAGTATCGCGACTTCCGGTATGGGTCTGATCGCGATTCCGGCGCCGTTCGTCTCCGGTTGGTTGATCGACAACCACGGGTTCCGGAGCATCTTCTGGTTCTTTGTCGTCGGGCTGGTTCTCCTCGGCGGCATGATCTTCGCTTCGACGGCGGAATCGACTGTCCGACTTCGCTCTTCGCTGGACCTGATCGGCGCGGTACTGCTCGGATCGGGCATCGCCGGAATTCTGATCGGCGTCAGCTTCGGACCGACCTGGGGCTGGAAGAACGGTTCGACACTGGCCTACCTGATCGGCGGCGTCGCACTGTTGGTGGCTTGGGTTGCCTCCGCCCGAGCCATCCGAGAGCCCCTGATCGACCTGCGCTACTTCGGCAAGCGTTCGGTGATGCTCACTGCCGTCGGTGCCGGGTTCTGCTACGGCGCGTCGGGAGTCTTCACGATTCTGCTGCCGATGATGGTGATGACCCCAGCAGTTCTCGGCCTGGGATACGGATTCGGCGTCACGGCAGAGGGATTCGCGATCTTCCAGGCGCCGCTTGGCGGCATGGTGGTGGTCGGTGGTTTGATCGTGGGCTTCCTCGTGGGGCGCAACATCCGGCCCCGTCTGCTGATGATCATCGGAATGATCCTCATGGCAGTCGGATTCACGTTGACGGCAACCATTCACGACAACAAGCCTCTGCTCATCATCTTTGCCGGAATCTTCGGTGTCGGTATGGGTATGGGCTACGCCTCCATCCCGAACCTGCTCATCGAGGCAGTGCCGCCGCAGTTGCAGGCAACCACGGCGAGCATGGTTGCGGTCTTCCAGAGCATCTTCCCCGCAGTGCTTCCCGTCATCGCCTTCACGGTCTTGAACTCGCACATCGCGATGGCGATGGAGGGCGCTGTCTTCTACACCGACGAGGGCATGCGTATCGCGTTCCTGATCGGTGCTGCTGCAGCAGTTCTCGGCGCGATCGCAGCCGTGTTCCTGCCGCGAAACATCGTCCAGATCGGCGCAGAAGACGGTGTGCAGCAGGAGACGTCCCTCCTCCCGGCTCACTGATCGGAAATGCTGCGCGTGTAGATCCGGACTGACAGGATTGGGCGTACCGACGAAAGGACTCCCATGACGTTCGCGGATCTGGACGGTGACGAACTGTGGAGTTACCTGACGGAGCGTTCAGGATTGCCCGGCCCGCGCGCGAACCTTGGGCTCATGCTCGAGTTCGCGCGCGGCGCCGATGACGACGACATCCTGCTGGCGGCGGAGTCCGAGGACGAATACATCCGCTGCTGTGGGATCGTCGGGCTCGGATTCATCCTTGTTCGTTCACGCGACAAGGCTGTTCTGAACAGTCTGACGGAGGCAACCACCAGTGCGTCGTGGCGTGCACGTGAAGCTGCCGCGATGGCCGTTCAGGCGATAGGCGACACGGATCCGCAATTATTGCGGGCGATCATCGAGCAGTGGGCGCGCTCCACCCATCCATTGACGCTGCGCGCAGCGGCTGCGGGGATCTGCGAGCCACGGTTGCTGAAGGACAAGACCAACGCTGCGCTGGCCGTTGAGGTGTGCCGAGACGCTACCGAGTGGATCGTCTCGCAACCAGCTGATTCCCGTCGTGACGCCGACACACGGACTCTCCGGCAGGCGCTCGGATACTGCTGGAGTGTCGCGGTTGCGGCGGATCCGGAGAATGCCCTGCCGGCATTCGTCTCCCTGGGGGCGTCGGACGACACCGATGTCGTCTGGATCGTGCGGGAGAACCGGAAGAAGGCTCGCCTGCGCAAGGTGCTCGAAAGCTGACCCGTGGAACAGAGTCGTAGGTTATCCTCAGAATTAGAACCTGTTCTAACTACGAGGGGTAGACCATGGCACCGTCCGCAGAGGTAATCCGCAAGACCGTCGACGCCTACATCGAGACCGTTGCGACGGGCACTGCTGCCCAGGTTGTGGCCCTGTACGCAGAGGGTGCAACGGTCGAAGACCCGGTTGGTACCGACGTGCGCACCACCCGCGAGTCCATTCTCGAGTTCTACTCCGTGATCGAGAATTTCGACCAGGAAGCTCACCTTCAGACCCTCCGCATCGCCGGAAACGAAGCGGCATTCCACTTCTCGCTGATCACCAAGCTCGGCGAGCAGACCCTGACCATCGCACCCATCGACGTCATGACCTTCGACGACGACGGAAAGATCCTGTCGATGCGCGCATTCTGGAACCAGGAAGACATGATCACCGCCTGACATGACGGTCAAGACGATCGACGTCGACGGATTCCGTTGGCAGATCGACGATTCCGGTTCCGGGACAGCTGTGGTCATGTGCCACGGCTTTCCCGGCCTCGGATACAGCTATCGCCATCAGTCGGCAGCGTTGGCGGAAGCGGGTTTTCGGGCGATTGCACTCGACATGCCCGGTTACGGCGGCACTACCCGCCCCGACGCGATCGAGGACTACACCAACGACGCCGTCGCGAACCGGCTGATCGACCTACTCGACGCTCTCGGAATCGACAAAGCGGTGTTCGTCGGACACGATTTCGGCGCTCCGGCCGCGTGGACGACAGCGCTTCGTCACCCCGATCGCGTTGCGGGACTGGTCTCCTTGGCGGTTCCCTATGCGCCGGACAGATTCCCGGCCAAGCCCTCGGCCATCTACGCCGCCTTGGCGCGCAAGCACTTTCTGCACATTCACTATTTTCAGGAACCGGGTGTCGCGGAGCGCGAACTCGACGCCCGTCCACGTGAATTCCTTCAGCGGCTCTTCCACGCCTTGTCCGGGGCTTACCGGTACCTCGATGTGTGGAAGAACCCCTCCGAAGGAAACGGCTATCTCGACGTACTTCCCGAGGCGCCGGCGTTGCCGTGGTCGTGGCTCACCGAGGATGATTTGGATGTCTATGTAAAGGCCTTTACTGCAACAGGTTTCACCGGTGGCTTGAACTGGTACCGAGCGTATGACGCCAATTGGGAACGCAGCGCGGATCTGGACGGCGCGCACGTCGAGGTCCCGACGCTCTTCGTTGCGGGCGCGGAAGACCCGGTCATCGCGATGAGCGGTCCCAAGGCACTGGACCGAATGAAGGACACTGTCCCCGACCTGCGGGGTGTACATCTCCTCGGCGGTGCGGGGCACTTCGTACAACAAGAACGCGCTGTCGAGGTCAATGAACTTTTGATCTCTTTCCTTCGGAGTCTCTAGGCGAAATCGGACAGAGGGTCTAGCGTTGCGCAGATGCGCACCAGGATCTTCGATCGCGGTATTCGTGTCGGTATCACCGGTGCTCTTGTTGCCGGTTCGCTTCTGGCTCTGGGCGTGTCCGGTGCCGCCGCCGCTCCGCCTTGCCCTGGATCGTCACCCGCCATACTCAGCGCCCAGATTCCGGGTGCTGCCCTCGAGGGTGTCACGGTGGACGGGCAAGGGCGCCTGTATACGACCGACCTGGTGAGTGGGCGGATCTTCCGCGTCGACGGGCCTGGTCAGGCCGCAGTTCCGATCGCGACGGTTCCCGGCGGTGCGGGCGCACTCGCGTGGAGCCCGGACGGTTCACTGCTGGTGGGTACCGGAGCAAACGCCGGCGTGCTGATCGGCGATCTGACGCGTGCTGCGTCGGTCGCGCGGGTGGACGTGAACTCGGGTGCCGTGACGCCGATAGCCGGTGGTCTGAGCGCTGCAAACGGCCTTGCCGTCGCGCACGACGGGACGATCTACGCCACCAACGATTTCGGTTCGCTGATCGGAAAGGTCAGCCCGAATGGTTCCGTCGACCCGGCGTGGGCAACCTTCCCGAGTGCAAACGGCGCTGCCCTGAGCGCCGATAATCGCTGGCTCTACGTTTCGCGCACGTTCGCAAACCCGGGTGTCAGCCGCATCTCCGTGGACAATCCGGGATATTCGGAGTCGTTGGTCGATCTCGGTGGTTTCGAAACCTTCTCTGCCCCAGATGGTTTGACCTTGGACTCGCGAGATCGCGCAATTGTTCCCACGGACATCAGTGGTGAGGTGTGGCGGATCGACGGACCCGGCCAGTACTGCTCGCTCACCAGCGGACTGCAAGCGTCGAGTGTGTTGACCTACGGGCGTGGCAATTCCGGTTTCGCGGCCGGGCATCTCTACCGCGCCGGGTTCGACGGAAAGATCTTCGAGATTCCGGCCGGCTTCGACGCGGGCGCCCAGGCCGCAACCCCCTGACGCGACACCCTGACGCGACTTACCCACTACTGATGCCGGGACTGCCGGAATCGTCCATACTGGTCTGCATGGCGGAAACGAGTGAGATCGACGAGGCCGAAGTGGCCCTTCCCGCGATACCGCAGCCGTTGCTGACCCCGCTCACGGAAGCTGCGATCTTCCTGGTTTTCACCATCGACGAGGGTGGTGAGCAGGCAGTTCACGACGTTCTGGCGGATATTTCCGGGCTGCAGCGCTCGATCGGATTCCGGGTTCCCGCCGGTGGCTTGGCTGCCGTCGTCGGCATCGGTTCGGATGCGTGGGATCGACTTTTCGACGGTCCACGGCCGGCGGAATTGCATCCGTTCGTCGAGTTGACCGGTGACAAACACCACGCCCCGCGCACGCCGGGCGATCTGTTGTTTCACATCCGGGCCCGTCAGATGGACCTGTGCTTCGAGTTCGCCACGGTCGTGACCAACAGGTTGGCCGGGGCCGCGTCGGTGATCGACGAGGTCCACGGGTTCAAGTATTTCGAGCAACGCGACCTCATGGGTTTTGTCGACGGTACCGAGAACCCGTCCGGGCAGGCCGCTTACGTCGCGGTCACCGTCGGTGACGAGGATCCGGATTTCGCAGGCAGCAGTTACGTCATCGTCCAGAAGTACCTCCACGACATGTCGGAGTGGAACTCCCTGCCCGTCGAGGAGCAGGAGAACGTCATCGGACGCTCCAAGCTCGAAGATCTCGAGATGGACGACGACACCAAGCCGGCCAACTCCCACACCGCACTCACCGTCATCGAGGACGAATCCGGTGAGCAGATCCAGATTCTGCGGGACAACATGCCGTTCGGCCACGTCGGCTCCGCTGAGATGGGTACCTATTTCATCGGTTACTCGGCGTCGCCTACGGTCACCGAGCAGATGCTCACCAACATGTTCATCGGGAATCCCGTCGGCAATTACGACCGCATTCTCGATTTCTCCACCGCCGTCACCGGAATCAATTTCTTCGTTCCGACGGCGGACTTTCTCGACGATCCCCCGGACTTGCCGACCAGGCTCGTTCCCGAAGCGACGTTCACAGCGCCCATCTCTGACGGTTCTCTCGGAATCGGCAGCCTCAAAAGGAGTGCCCAGCAATGACAAACCTGCACCGCGACCTAGCACCCATTTCGGCAGCAGCCTGGGCCGAGATCGAAGAAGAGGCGAGCCGTACCTTCAAGCGTCACGTCGCCGGTCGTCGTGTCGTGGATGTGGAGGGACCGTCGGGTGACGATCTCGCGGCCATCCCACTCGGGCATCAGGTGCCGATCAATCCCTTGGCCGACGGCGTCATCGCACATGCTCGTCAGTCCCAGCCGATCATCGAACTGCGGGTCCCGTTCACCGTCAGCCGTCAGGCCATCGACGACGTCGAACGCGGCGCCAAGGACTCCGACTGGCAGCCCGTCAAGGACGCGGCCAAGCAGATCGCGTTCGCCGAGGACCGCGCCATCTTCGAGGGATACCCCGCAGCCAGCATCACCGGCGTGCGGGCCAGCGGTTCCAACCCGGAACTGAAGCTACCCATCGACGCCAAGGACTACCCGGAAGCCATCAGCCAGGCGATCACGTCGCTGCGCTTGGCCGGTGTCAACGGACCGTACTCACTGCTCTTGAATGCAGATGCGTTCACCGCGATCAACGAGACCTCCGATCACGGCTACCCCATCCGCGAGCACCTGCGACGCGTCCTCGACGGCGAGATCATCTGGGCCCCGGCCATCGACGGCGCTTTCCTGCTGTCGACGCGTGGCGGTGACTACGAATTGCACCTCGGCCAGGACCTGTCCATCGGCTATCTCTCGCACGATGCGAACTCCGTCGAGCTGTACTTCCAGGAATCGATGACGTTCCTCATGTACACCAGCGAAGCTGTTGTCTCACTTGCGTGAGAGCTTTCGAAACCTCTGATACCAGGGTGGGCGAGGCAGTTCGCCGATGTCCTGGAGATGGGCGACAAAGGCCTGGGCATCCGCATGCGAAGACGTCTTCGCCCGTCCGTCCGCCCACGCTGTGAACAACTGAAGATAACGATCGCCGAGAGTGTGGCGCACGACCGGAAGGTGGTGCGCCACTTCTCCTGCGCGCTTTCGGAGCAGCGCCGCCGAGACAACGGCGGCTTCGTCTTTGTCGAAGCCTTCGGGCAGTTCGCCACCCGCCACCAGTGCGCGAATCAGCGCCTCTTGACGCTCACCGAGCGTGCTCATGTGCGTGACCAATCGGTGCCCGCGGTGATGCGATCCAGACCAGCTGCGTCGGCGATGGCATCGAGCTCGTCGAGCAATTCCAGTGCCGGCGGATAGTTTCCGTCGCGCTCGAGCATGATGGCGGGATGGTGACCGGCGGCGGTGAAATACGCAAGGAGTTCCAGCACGGCTTCGGGTACCGGATCGGTGTGCGTGTCGTGGTATTTGCCGTCGCTGATGCTGCCACCGGCGATGTGGCAGTATGCGATTCGCTCGAGTGGTAGCCGGCTCAGCTCGGCCCAGGGATCACGCCCTCGGTTGAGGGCATTGGCATAGACGTTCGCGATGTCGAGAACCAGCAGAGCCCCGGTGCGGTCGACGATCTCCGAGAGAAACTCCCCTTCGGTCAACTCGTCGTCGGGCCAGTCGAAAAGGGCGGCAACGTTTTCGACGGCAAACGGCACCGGTAGACCGTCCTGAGTGCGGGTGATGTTGCGTACCAAGACATCGATCGCTTCGTGGGTGCGTGGCAGTGGGAGCAGGTGCCCGGCCTCTATGCCGCCCGCCCGCACGAATGCGATGTGCTCGCTCGCCAAGGGAGCGCCCAGTAGCTGAGCTGCATGCGCAAGGTGATCGATCCGTGCCTGATCTACCGCCTCGGCCCCGCCAAGTGAGAGCGAGATTCCGTGCGGAATCACCGGAACTCCCAGCGAGCCGAGGTGCGGCGGTATCTCGTTTCCGATGGATTCGGCAATGACTTCGCAGAATGCCAGGCCGTCGAGCTGCGCGATGATTCCGGAGACCTCGGGGCGCCAACCGATTCCCAGGCCGTACAGGGTCATTCGAGTCACCTCCCGTGTGCAACTGCTAACGGCGACTATAGACGGATCAGCCGGGCAACCAGTTGGGTCCCGGACCGTTGCCTTCTTCGAAGATCAGCCACGTTTTGGTCGAGAGAACCCCGTCGAGTCCCTGGAGTTCTTCGAGAACGGTGTGGCGTAGTTCCTGGTTGTCCGGGGCTCGAACCAGCACCAGAACGTCGAAGTCGCCGCCGAGGAGGGAGAAGTGCTCGACAAACGGCAGGGCCTTCAAGGACGCCGCCAGACCTCGCCACGAGTGCTGCCTGATCGAGAGTGCCACGTATGCCGAGGAGCCGAGTCCGGCCTTCTCATGGGCGATCCGCGTCGTGAATCCGGTGATGATTCCGGCGTCCTCGAGCCTTTCGATGCGGACGTAGGCGTGAGCGCGGGATATGTGCGCCTTCTCGGCCAGTGCACGCATGGAGATGCGACTGTCTGCGACCAGTTCGGCGATGATGCGACGGTCGATCGCATCGAGAGCGTGCGGTTCGGTGGCCATCTGTCCATTCCTGGTTCGGTAGTCGAGTCGGTTGATGGACATATTGCTGCCCGAATCCTCATGATAGGCCGTTTGTCTTGAATCCTCGACGCTTGCTGCCATTACGTCGCCGAAGTGCGAATACTGATGGACACAACGTCTTCTGGAGGTAGAAGTGACACTTGTCGAACCCTTGGGGGAACTGCGGTATCAGAAGTTCCTGCCGGCCGATTCCGCGGTGCAGTACCTCGACCCTGCCGGAGAACTGACGCGCAGCGAGGCCCGCTACGCAAAACCGAGCGACGATCGCCTGATCGCGATGTGTCGAAAGATGTTCCTGGGCAGGCGTTTCGACCAGCAGGCGACGGCACTGACCAAACAGGGGCGCCTGGCCGTGTATCCGTCCTCGCGAGGGCAGGAGGCATGTCAGATCGCGGCAGCGATGAGTCTGGAGCCGAGTGACTGGCTCTTCCCCACCTACCGGGATTCGATGGCGTTGGCCGCCCGGGGTGTCGATCCGGTGCAGATTCTGAGCATGCTCGCCGGCGACTGGCACTGCGGATACGACCCGGTCGCACTGCGCAGTGCGCCGCAGTGCACCCCGCTGGCAACGCAATTGCTGCATGCAGCCGGAGTGGCATACGGGGAGTCTCGACGGGGCCTGAACACCGTCGCCTTGGCGCTCTGTGGTGACGGCGCCACCAGTGAGGGCGATTTCCACGAGGCGCTGAACTTCGCCGCCGTCTTCAAAGCGCCGGTGATCTTTCTGGTGCAGAACAACGGATTTGCGATCAGCGTGCCGTTGTCACGTCAAAGTGCAGCACCGACGTTGGCGCATAAGGGCGTCGGCTACGGGATCGGCAGCGAGCAGGTCGACGGCAACGATCCCGTTGCGATGCTGGCCGTCATGGACGAGGCGGCACGCTTCGTCCGCAGCGGAAACGGACCGGTGATCGTCGAGGCACACACTTATCGCATCGACGCACACACCAATGCCGACGACGCCACCCGCTACCGCGACAGCGCCGAGGTGGAAGCCTGGCTCGGGCGAGATCCGTTGCCGCGTCTCGAAAAGTATCTGCGCGCAAACGATCTGATCGACGACGCGTTCGTGGAATCGCTGACCGAAGAGGCCGAGGCAGAGGCCGCCACACTACGCGCCGGCATGAATGTCGACCGCCCGCACGATCCGCTCGATCTGTTCCGGTACGTCTTCGCCGAGCAGACACCGCAATTGCGTGAGCAACAAGCCCAACTCGAAACCGAACTTGCTGCCGAAGCCGCTGACACAGGGGGACACTGACCATGCCCATGCTCACGATGGCTCAGGCCCTCAACACCGCGCTACGCGACTCTCTGGCTGCGGACGACAACGTTGTCGTCTTCGGTGAGGACGTCGGCACCCTGGGCGGCGTTTTCCGCGTCACCGACGGCCTCACCCGCGACTTCGGCGACGACCGATGCTTCGACACTCCCCTCGCCGAGTCCGGCATCATCGGATTCGCAATCGGCATGGCCATGGCCGGTTTTCGTCCGGTCGTGGAAATGCAGTTCGACGCGTTTGCCTATCCGGCGTTCGAGCAGATCGCCTCCCATGTGGCGAAGATCCGCAACCGCACCAAGGGCGCGCTGTCGATTCCGATAGTCATTCGTGTTCCTTTTGCCGGCGGTATCGGCGGGGTGGAGCATCACTGTGATTCCAGTGAGGGCTACTATGCGCACACACCCGGACTGAAGGTTGTGGCGCCGTCCACGGTGGAAGATGCGTACTCGCTGCTACGTTCGGCAATCGAGGACCCCGACCCCGTGATCTTCCTCGAGCCCAAGAAGCTGTACTTCGCGCGAGCAGATGTCGAACTGACCGCACGTGAGCCGATCGTTCGCGCCGTCGTCCGTCGCCCCGGCCGTGACGCGACGCTCATCGCCTACGGTCCGTCCGTGGATGTTGCACTGAGGTCCGCCGAGGCCGCTGCAGCCGAGGGCCGGGACATCGAGGTGATCGACATCCGCTCGATAGTGCCGTTCGACGACGAGACGGTCACCGCATCGGTGCGAAAGACCGGACGCTGCATCGTCATCCAGGAAGCGCAAGGTTTTGCCGGTGTGGGTGCAGAAATTGCTGCCCGCGTGCAGGAACGGTGCTTCCACCATCTCCATGCCCCGGTGCTCCGGGTCAGCGGCTTCGACATCCCCTACCCCGCTCCCAAGCTCGAGCGTCACCACCTGCCCAGCGTCGACCGGGTCCTGGACGCCGTCGACCGTCTGCAGTGGAACGACGCCCCGGACACCCGTTGGGCGGTGACGGCATGAGCAATCAGGTATTCATGCTCCCCGATCTGGGTGAAGGTCTGGCCGAGGCTGACATCGCGGAGTGGCACGTCAAGGTCGGCGACGTGGTCACCATCGATCAGATCGTCGTCGAGGTCGAGACCGCGAAAGCTGCTGTGGATGTGCCCATCCCGTTCGCCGGGACCGTGATCGAACTACACGGCAAAGACGGGGACACCCTGAAGGTGGGCACACCGCTGATCACTGTGAGTGGTGGCGAGAGTGTCGACGCGGTCGTTTCGGCCAACCACGAGCGCTACCGCGAAGAGGAACGCGCCGGTTCGGGCAACGTCCTGATCGGCTACGGCACCAGCGAGGATGCACCGAGACGCCGACGCAGAGCGGCTCCGTCGGTACGTGTGATCTCGCCGATTGTTCGTAAACTGGCCTCTGACAACAGTATCGACCTAGCCACGATTTCCGGATCGGGCGCTGGGGGAGTCATCACGCGCGCCGACGTCGAGGCCGGGGCAAACTTCGGCCCGGAAACGGAAAGGTCACACGCGACCGACCAAAGAATTCCGATCAAGGGGCTACGCAAGGTAGTTGCCGACAAGCTGTCCACCAGCCGCCGCGAGATCCCTGACGCGACAACCTGGGTCGACGTCGACGCCACCGAACTGTTGGCGGCGCGAGCCGAGATCAACAAGTCACTGCCCGATTCCGACAAGATCAGCCTGATGGCGCTCCTGGCTCGGCTGACCATCGCGGCGTTGGCGCAGTACCCCGAACTGAACTCGTCGGTCGATACTGCTCGAGGCGAGATCGTTCGACACGCCCGCACCCACCTGGGGATCGCCGCGCAGACACCGAAAGGATTGATGGTACCGGTCATTCGTAATGCCGATTCGCTTAGCACTGCCGAACTCGCACAGGCACTTCGGGTGACCACCGACCTTGCCCGCGACGGCAAGCTCGAACCCGCCCGCCTGACCGGCGGCACGTTCACGCTCAACAACTACGGGGTATTCGGGGTCGACGGATCGACTCCGATCATCAATCACCCCGAGGCGGCAATTCTGGGGATCGGACGCATCATCGACAAGCCGTGGGTCGTGAACGGCGAGTTAACCGTTCGTAAGGTCACTCAGATCTCGTTGAGCTTCGACCACCGCGTCTGTGACGGAGGCGAAGCCGGCGGATTCCTCAGGCTGTTCGGTGACTACATCGAGAACCCGATCCGCGTCCTGGGAAGGCTCTGATGACCAAGGCTCCGATGACAACTGCAGAACCCCACAGCGACGTCGTGATCCTCGGTGGAGGATCGGGCGGCTATGCCTGCGCCATCCGCGCCGCCCAACTCGGATTGTCGGTCACGCTGATCGAAGCGGACAAGGTCGGCGGAACGTGCCTGCACCGCGGATGCATCCCGACCAAGGCACTGCTGCATTCCGCCGAGGTGGCCGATTCGGCACGCACCAGTGAGCAATTCGGTGTCCGGGCATCTTTTGCCGGCATCGACGTCGCGCAGGTGCACGACTACAAGAACGGGACAGTCGAGCGGCTGTACAGCGGTCTGCAAGGCTTGTTGGCGCAACACAAGATCACCATCGTCAACGGATACGGGACGTATGTCGGTGGGCGAAGCATCGACGTCGACGGAACCCGCTACACCGGAACATCACTCGTTCTGGCCACCGGCTCGTATCCGCGGGAACTCCCCGGCATCGAACTCGGCCGACGGATCGTCACCAGCGACCAGGCACTCGAACTCGACCGGGTGCCCACCAGCGCAACGGTACTCGGTGGCGGTGTCATCGGCGTCGAGTTCGCAAGCCTCTGGCGCTCGTTCGGCGCCGAAGTAACGATCGTCGAGGCACTCCCCCGACTGATCGCCGCCGAGGATCCGTGGTCGTCGAAGCAGCTGGAGCGGGCATACCGGAAACGTGGAATCGTCTGTAAGACAGACACAAAGGTCGATTCCGCGAAAGAAGCAGCCGATTCCGTCCGCATCGAACTAAGCGACGGAACGAAACTCGACACCGACCTACTGTTGGTCGCCGTCGGCCGCGGACCTCGCACGGACGGTGACGGTTTCGAAGAAAACGGAATCAGCCTCGACAAGGGATTTGTCGTCACCGACGAACGCCTCCGTACGTCCGTGGACGGTGTGTACGCGGTCGGCGACATCGTGCCCGGTCTTGCGTTGGCGCACCGAGGTTTCCAACAAGGAATCTTTGTGGCCGAACAGATTGCCGGCAAGGATCCGATACCGGTCGCCGAACACCTGATTCCTCGCGTGACGTACTCACATCCCGAAGTTGCATCGATCGGACTCGACGAAGAGGCGGCGCGCACGCAGTACGCCGACGTCTCCACCGTCATCTACGACCTGGCAGGTAACGGCAAGAGTCAGATCCTGCGAACTACCGGCGGAATCAAAGTGATTCGAAGCGGAACGAAAGGCCCTGTTGTCGGAGTTCACCTGGTGGGAGACCGCGTCGGCGAACTGATCGGTGAGGCGCAGTTGGCCGTTGCCTGGGAAGCACTTCCCGATGAAGTGGGGCGTTTCATCCACGCGCACCCCAGTCAGAACGAAGCGTTGGGCGAGGCCATGCTCGCACTCGCGGGAACACCACTGCACGCCCACAACTGACCCGGAGACAGAAAAGGAGATTCAATGAGTATCGACGACGAACTGCGCTGGGACGGTGAACTGACCGTCACACGCCATGATCGGGAGACCGGCACGACTTTCGTGATTCGAATCGACTCCACCCGTCTGGGACCGGCGTCGGGTGGCACGCGGGCCGCTCACTATCCCTCCATCGGTCACGCATTGGCGGACGCCGGGAAGCTGGCCGGCGCAATGACTTTGAAGATGGCGGTCTCCGATCTGCCGATGGGTGGCGGGAAGTCGGTAATAGCGCTACCTGCACCGCGCAATCAGATCGACGCCGCAACCTGGACCCGTATCCTCGACATCCACGCCGAGAACATCGACAAGCTCGAAGGAAACTACTGGACTGGTCCTGACGTCAACACCAACTCTTCCGACATGGATCAGCTCAGCCGCACCACCAAATACGTCTTCGGGCGTTCGGTCGGCAACGGTGGCGCCGGTTCCAGCGCGCACGCCACCGCTCTGGGTGTGTTCGAAGCGATGAAGGCCACGGCGCGTCGCCGAGGACTCGGAACACTCGACGGCCGAACGGTACTGGTACAGGGGCTCGGCGCCGTCGGCGGCGACGTCGTCCGTCTCGCAGCGCAGGCTGGCGCACGTCTGCTGGTTGCCGATACGGACCCGCAGCGCCTCGAGGCGGCTTCTCTCGCGGGGCACACGGTCGTTCCTGCCGGCGAGGTCCTCCGAACACCGTGTGACCTCTTTGCCCCCTGCGCGATGGGAGGCATCATTGATTCCGCTGCGGCTGCGTCGATTCCGACTCTGGCCGTGGCGGGCGCAGCAAACAACATCTTGACCGATGCCGCTGCCGGTGAGGTTCTGCGAGACCGCGGGGTTCTCTGTGCCCCTGATTTCGTCGCGAACGCAGGCGGAGCCTTTCACCTCGTGGGGCGAGAAGTCTTGGGGTGGAACGAAGACGACGTCGTCGAACGAACCCGCGGGATCGGTCGAACCTTGGACGAGGTGTACTCGTTGAGCGAGGAACGTGGCATCACTACCGAGGCCGCAGCGCTTATGCTCGCCCGGGCGCGGCTATCCCCCGCATCCACCGCCGCCGCCACATCCGCCACCCCCGCTGCAGCTGCCGCCTCCCCGTCTGAACCGCCACCGTCCGAACCCCCGCTACTTCCGCTGCCGTCGGCACCGATTCCGGCGGCGGAGGCCAAGGCGGGATTGATCATCAGCATCGCCGAACCGGCGAAGAGAGCAGCGGACATTCCCGCCAAACGCGGTCCGTAGGCGGAGAAGGCAGGCTTGTTGCGCGGGGACAGGTAGGCGTGTGCCGTGGTCAGTTCCGAACGTGCCGCCTTGCCAGAGGTGGTTCGATCGAAGTTGAGCCCGAGCAGCGGGATGCTGAACCCGGTGACGAGTACGGCGAGAATCAGAAACTCGACGGGCTTGTCGTTGTGCAGTCCGAAAGCAATGCGGACGATACCCACGGCCACCAGGATCTTCAGCGGAACTGTGGAGAGAAAGATTGAACGCCTGGTGCTGTCGGAGGTCAGGTATCCCCGGTCCGCCAAAGAGTTTCGTAGGCGAGCTGTTTCCACCGTCATACGCTCGGCGAGTTGGCGCCGACGATGGGGTAGAGCCTGCTGGGCCAGGCGCTGGTACACGGTGAGGGTGTACCAGTCCAGGGTCTCGTCGCCAGGGCCCAACGGGCGCAGGACAGCGCCGTCGGTGGTGATCAGGTCAGCGCTACGCAGGATTGCCAATGATGCTGCGATGGCGCGTGACTCGCCGGTGAGCATTCCGACTTCCGGAGGCGTCAGTTGCTCGGCGGAATACCCGTGCTCGGTTGAGTACCCGTGCCGGCGTGCCCGGATCATCAGACGCCACCCCAGAGTGAGAACCATGAGCGTGGCCGAAACGGCTATGTAGCCGTAGAGGAAATCCTCGCTGGGGATCCCCCAGGTGTCGGCTGCATGCGTGCTCATCCCCCACACCCCCCGCCGCCGCAACTGCTCCCACTGCCGCCACCGCCGTCCGAGCCGGATGATCCGGATGAGGAGCCACAACTGTAGTAGCTCGAACTTCCGCCAGCCGGGCTGTACGCGGCGCCCGCAGCTACCGCTCCCGCCAGCGCCGGATCGATCAGAACCAGAGCGCCCGCACCGAAGAGCGCCGCCGACAGCCCGGCGAGCGAGGGACCGTAGCTCGTGTACGCGGGCCGCAGTTTCGGTGAGAGGTACGAGTTTTCGTGCTTGAGGCGTCGAAGCTCGCTGTCTCCCAAAGCTGTTCGACGACGCTTGATGCGAAGAAGTGGAATCATCAGAGCGAGAACGATGATGGTGAGGAGCAGGAACCCGACCGGCTTACCGCCGGCGATTCCGGCGACGAGACGGACTACGCCGAGAGCAATGACCGCCACGATCGGAACGGTCCGAAGGGCAGCGGTCAGACCGTCCTGCTGGCGTTGCAAATATCCCTCGTCGATCAACGTCGTACGTAGTTGTGCGAGTGCGACGTTCAGCCGTCCCATCAGACGCACCTGCCGCAGCGGGACCTTTCCGTTGCCGAGCCGCTTGTGCACCGTACGGGTGAACCAGTCGAGACGATTCTTGTCCTCCGCAGTGAGTGCCAGCTTGGTCTTGCCTTCGGTGCTGATCAGCTCGGCGCTGCGCAGAATAGCCATCGACGCCAGCACCGCTTGGTAGTCACTGGTCAAGGCACCGATCTCGGGAGGAGTGAGCGGCCGACGGACAGCGTCGACGACCACCGGTGACCGGCGCGCAGTCATTCGGCTGTACAGCGAGAGTCCGATCGCGACGGCAGCCGCCACCAGGTACCACTGAAGGAAAGTCTGGCTGGGGATCCCCCATGTATCCGTATGATCATGCATCGCACACCACCTCTCGATGAACTCCTGAGACAAGTCCAGTCTCTTTGTCCGACAACTGATGTCAGTATCGGGCCAGTGCCCGGAAAAGCGATATCCGGATGGCCATCGTCACCATTCCGTTACCGCCGAACTGGGGATTTACCGGCCGGTAGGTCGAAGCACGATCTCCGTGGGGTGTGCGTCGGACGGTGTTTCGACGGCAGTGAGTACGGCACGCGCCACAGTGGAGGCTTTCAGGAAGCGCTCAGGGTCGTACTCGTCGCCCTCACCCGCGACGATGTCGCGCTGCATGTCGGTGTCGATCCGTCCGGGGTGAATGGAGGTGACCCGCAGTGCCGGCTCTTCCAGGCGCAACGCATCTCCGAAAGCGCGCAGGGCGAACTTGCTGGCCGCATACGAGCCCCAACCGGCGTTGGCGCGCAGTCCGGCACCCGAATTGATCAGCACGACGTGACCTCCAGCCGCACGAAGCGCGGGCAGGAGAACCCGCGTGAGTTCGGCGACGGCGATGACGTTTGCCTCGAGGGTGCGTCGCCACTGATCGACCGAGGATTCCTCGATGGTTCCGATGTCGGCCACGCCGGCGTTGTGTACCAGCACGTCGAGCGTCGTGATGGACGAGGCGGCGGCGGCGACGGCGTCGTAGTCCGTGAGGTCGAGGGGTAGGGGCGTCGATCCGGGCAGTTCGGCGCAGATCGGCTCGAGGGCTTGTGCGGATCGTGCACCGAGCAGCAGGTCGTGTGTCGGCGCCAGTTCGCGTGCGATGGCAGCTCCGAGGCCGCGACTGGAACCGGTGATCAAGGCAGTAGGACGCATGGTGCGAGCCTATCGAGTGAGGATTGTTCGGCGAGACGAACTTGTGTATTTGTTTACCCACATATTAGAGTTCGACCATGACGACACCCGACGCGAAGAACTTCCGCCGCCTGGGAATTGCCGCCCTCGCCGCCCTGCTTCTGTCCAGCTGTTCTGCGGTGAGTTCTGGCTCCGACGACGACCGCCCGGTGGTGCTCACCACGTTCACCGTGCTGTCGGACATCGCCCAGAACGTTGCCGGCGATCATCTTCGCGTCGAGTCGATCACCAAGGCGGGGGCCGAAATTCACGGCTACGAGCCGACGCCCGGAGACATTCGGCGGGCGAGCGAAGCCGATCTGATCCTCGACAACGGCATGAACCTCGAGGCGTGGTTCGCGAAATTCGTCAACGGACTGGACGTGCCACACGTCGTGGTCAGCGACGGCGTCGAAGGCATTCCGATCGCCGGCGACGCGTATGCGGGCAAGCCCAATCCGCATGCATGGATGTCTCCGTTGAATACACAGATCTACGTCGACAACATGGTGACTGCTTTCAGCGACCTCGACCCGGACAACGCCTCGGCATTTGCGGAGAACGGCGCGAAGTACAAGACGGAACTGCAAGCAGTGCAGGACGGCCTGGTCAGTGGCCTGGCGGCATTGCCCGCAGGTCAGCGCGCACTTGTCAGTTGCGAGGGTGCGTTCTCCTATCTGGCCAGGGACGCGGGACTCAGCGAGGCGTACATCTGGCCGGTCAATGCCGAGCAGCAGGCGACGCCGCAGCAGATCATCGCCGCGATCGACTTCGTCCGAGCCAATTCCGTTCCCGCCGTCTTCTGCGAGTCGACGGTCTCGGATGCCCCCATGCAGCAGGTTGTCGGGGCGACCGGCGCGAAGTTCGGCGGAACGCTGTACGTCGATTCGCTGTCCGAAGCCGACGGTCCCGTGCCCACCTACCTGGACATGATTCGCCACGACACCGACGTCATCCTCGGCGGTCTGACCGGCGGTAAATCATGAACGAAGCCATTCGCGTCGAAAACGTCAGCGTTCACTACGGCGAGGTCCACGCACTGGACCACGTCGATCTGACGTTGAACTCGGGTAGCGTCTGCGGACTGATCGGCATGAACGGTTCAGGAAAGTCGACTCTGTTCAAAGTGATCATGGGGATGATCAAGCCGGACAACGGTTCTGTCAGAATCGCCGGTCTCGGCGCAGCCACTGCGCGCAAGAGCGGCCGCGTCGGATACGTGCCGCAGAGTGAAGACGTCGACTGGACCTTCCCGATCAGTGTCCGTGACGTCGTGATGATGGGCAGGTACGGCCACCTCGGGTTCTTGCGACGTCCGCGGCGTGCAGATCGCGAGGCGGTGGCAGAGGCCCTCGAGCGGGTGGAACTCACCGAATTTGCGGATCGTCAGATCGGTCAGCTCTCGGGTGGTCAGAAGAAGCGCGCGTTCGTCGCACGCGGCATCGCGCAGGACGCGTCGATACTGTTGCTGGACGAGCCGTTTGCGGGCGTCGACAAGCGTTCCGAGGCAACGATTTCGATGCTGCTACGAGAGTTGGCTTCCGACGGCCGGTCGATCTTGGTCTCGACCCACGATCTCCACGCTGTGCCGAAACTCTGCGACGAGGCGGTACTGCTCATGCGCAAGGTCCTGGTGCATTCCGACCCGGACACCGTGCTGCAACCGGAAAACCTCGCCCTGGCTTTCGGTCTCGACGTGATGGACAGGACCTGATCGATGAACCTCGTAGAACTCCTACTTGATCCTCTCCAGTACGGATTCATGGTGCGCGCGTTGGCCGTTGCGGTTGTGGCAGCGATTGTCTGCGCGGTGCTCAGTTGTTGGTTGGTGCTCATCGGGTGGTCGTTGATGGGCGATGCCGTCTCGCACGCCGTGCTGCCGGGTGTTGTCCTCGCTTACGTCGTCGGCGCTCCATTTGCGATCGGGGCCTTGATCTTCGGGTTGATCGCCGTAGCGCTGATCGGACTGATCCGTAACACCAGCCGCGTCAAGGAAGACGCCGCGATCGGTATCGTCTTCACGACTCTCTTTGCGTTCGGTTTGGTTCTCATCTCGGTGACCCCCAGCCAGACCGATCTCAACCACATCATTTTCGGCAACCTGCTGGGGGTGAGCTCGTCAGATCTCCTGCAGGTCGCGATACTCGGCGCGTTGGCGTTGAGCATTCTGTTGATCAAGCGTCGTGATCTGACGTTGTTCGCCTTCGACCCGATCCATGCGAACGCGATAGGTCTTTCGCCCAAGCGCCTGGGTGCGCTGCTACTCGGCGTCCTCGCACTCACGTCCGTTGTGGCGTTGCAAGCCGTCGGCGTCGTGCTGGTGGTGGCGATGCTGATCATCCCCGGCGCGACGGCCTACCTCCTCACCGACAAGTTTTCGCGGATGCTGGTGATAGCTCCCGTCGTTTCCGCAGTCTGCGCGATTGCCGGTATCTACGTCAGCTACTACCTCGACACGGCCTCCGGTGGCATGGTCGTCATGACGCAGGGCATCGTGTTCGCTCTGGTGTACCTGTTCAGCCCCTCGCAAGGGGTGATCGCGAAATGGACTTCGCAGCAGCGTAGGACCCGAGCGGAATACAGCGCCGCGGGGCGTACGAGCCTTCCTGATCGTTCGTCCAGTTAACAATCCGCTACCAAATCGGGTAGGTTCGTACGGGCATTCGTCACCACAACATTCCGGCCGCAACGATGCCGGCTGCAAGACGATCGGTGGTGACGCCTTGAACACCGATGGGTTCTTCGATGACGCAGTTCCGAGCGCGACGCACGTGGCTGGTTCTCGGCGTCGTTGTCGCGGTCATCGCTCTCGCCGGATCCGGGCTGCTCAGCCCACGAACTTCGGTTCTGGTGGACGATATCGCCCAGCTCGTCGGCGGAGCCACCGCAACTGCGGTCTGTTGGTGGACATCGCGGCGCTATCACGGCGTCGAGCGTCGTTGGCGAACTCTGATGGCTCTGGGTATGGCCGGCTGGACTCTCGGGATGTTCTTCTGGGCGTTCTACCGCTCGGTTCTCCACGTTCCACTTCCGTCGCCGTCGATCGCGGATATCGGTTTCTTCATGTTCCCGGTGTTCGCCGTGCCGGCGCTTCTGTCGTTGGTGCGTCAGTCGCCCCGGCGTGAGGCGATCGGTCCGATCCATCTCTGGCTCGTGCTGACGCTCGACGGCCTTGTCGTTGTCGGTGGATTGTTCATCCTCACGTGGACGACGGCCCTGGGCGCCGTCGTTCATACCGGTCCGACGGGATCTCTCGGGTTTCTTGTCGCGGTGATGTATCCGATCACCGACTTCGTTCTGATCGCCATGGTCTTGCTGATGGTCATCGGACCGAAGGCCGTAGCAGAGATCCGTGAACCGCTGACGTTCCTCGGGTGCGGGTTGGTGATGCTCTCCCTTTCGGACAGCCTGTACGCGTACTTGGTGGCGATCGGCGCCGAGAGTATGCCGACGATCGCCGATGCCGGGTTCATCGCGGGGCCGCCGTTGATCGCCTTGGCGGCGCTGACGAAGCGAACCGAGCCTCGGAACCGCAACGCGCCACAGCAGTGGCGAAGCGATCGGACTCAGTTGCTGCTGCCGTATCTGTTGATCGCGGTGATCGCGACGATCGTGACTGTTCAGGCGCTGATCGTCGGCAACCTCGATGCCGTGGTCGTGATACTCGGCGTCGGCGTTTTGGTTCTCGCGCTGGTGCGCCAAATACTCACGCTCCTCGAGAACGACGCGCTCCTCCAACAGATCTCCGCTGCCCAGGACGAGCTGAGGTACCGAGCACATCACGACCCACTCACCGAGCTTGCAAACCGGGCCGCGTTCGACGAACACTTTGCGAGCGCCATCGAAAACTATCGCCAGACGAACTCCGATTGGGTGCTGATGCTTGTCGATCTGGACGACTTCAAACAGATCAACGATCGATACGGGCACCCGGCCGGCGACCGGTTACTGGTTGCTCTCACAGCACGTCTGCGCGAAGCGGTTCCCGAGGGTGCGTTTGTCGCCCGATTCGGTGGCGACGAGTTCACAGTGCTCCTGCAGGGCACGATCGACGACGCCGTCGTCGTGGCTCGCCGGATCGTCGACGCGCTCAGGTCCGATCAGACTGCAGACACATCGGTGTCGGTGGGTGCGAGCGTTGGTGTCGCGCATTTCGAGTCCGCGCAGTTCGAGTTCGGGGACGAACCGCTCAGCGCGCACACTCTTCTTCGCCAGGCCGATGCGGCGATGTACGAGGCGAAGAGAAGTGGGAAGGGCGCGGTCGTTGTCTACGGCGACCGTCGCAAATGGTTATCGCCGTAGTAGTGCGAAAATCGTTGCCGGTGAACCCGATCCGGCCTTGTTGATCGCACCACCGACAAGGATGCTAGCCCCGGTGGTTGGCAGGGCGGCAAGATTGTTCAAGTTCTCCAGGCTGATTCGATGCTTGTCGTACAGGATTGTCGAGACGGGGTAGGTTTCGTCGTTTCCGAGGTCGGGACCGAACGTGTCGGTTCCCAATGCTCCGCGGGTGCCCAAACGGCCGGTGTCTATCAGCCACCGCGCCGCGTCCACCGAGAAGCCGGGCTGGTGGGTGACGCCCTCGGCATCGGAGTTGGCATATTCTTCGCTACCCCAGCGCGATTCCCACCCGGTCCAGAGAACTACGGCCGCTCCATCGGGGATCTTGCCGTTGCGCGTTTCCCATTCCTGCAGGTCCGCGACCGTGAGCGCATAGTCCGAATCGGCGGCAGCCTTGTCCCGGATGTCGATCTTCACTGCGGGGAGGAAGAGGTCCGCCGGATCGAGTTGGTCGGCTGTGAGGCCGCCTTCCTGGAAGTGTGCGGGTGCGCCCCAATGCGTGCCCGTGTGCTCACCTTCCTTGACGTACTGGAGGTAGTAGCCGTCGTTTGCGATGGTGGCCGCTGTGTCGAGAGTGAACTCGGGGTCGCTTGGAAAAACCGGTGTCGTCGCCGGGTCGTTCACGTGTGAGAGCGAAACAACCGACAACTGTTCGTTCAACGGGCTTGTTGCGTCTTGACTGCTTCCGGAACTGCTACCCATGTCGATCACCTGAGGTCCCGCTACCAGCGCCAGACCTGTGGCTGCGCGCTGAAGTAACTGCCGTCGTTTCATCGATCCCCCGCCAATTTGTCCGAATTGAGAGTGTTGCAATCACTTTCGCTCCTTGAACACTAGGACAGAACCTTAGGCTGCTGCGGACCATGACGACCACTCCACATCGCGGACAGCTATCACCTGTCCGTGCGGTCGGTGATCTACGTACTGCGGATACTTTGCGGCCAAAGCATCGATCGCGCTCTCGGACTCCTTGGTGCCGGGGTCGAGAACCTCCGCATGTCCGTCGACGCGGACCCACCAGAGCGCGGACCAGTCGTCGTCGTAATGATCGACCAGCAGGCTTGCGCGCCCCGTCTCGGTGATGTTCCGGAGCCTGCGAAGAGCGGTCGTGGTTTTCGGTTTGTGGTCGACACAGGAATAGACGGTGCCGCCGACCAAGACGAATACCAGCGGCACGATGTGCGGAACGCCGGCCGCATCTGCCGTTGCCAGGTGAGCCACCCGCGCGGCTTCAAATCGTGCTCTCGGGTCGTCCATATTCACAGCGTAAGGGGATCAAGGGTTGCCGCGAGCCGCTGCTGACGGAACAGTGGTCTCATGGAACCGGATGAAGCGCTTCGGGAGATCGCCTACTGGCTCGAACGATCACGCGCTGAAACGCACCGCGTCAAGGCCTATCGCCGAGCTGCGGAGGTCTTTTCAGGATTGTCCGACGAGCAGAAGGAGTCTCGCCGGAAAGCCGACAGTTGGAAGGCCCTCACCGGCATCGGGCCGAAGACTGCCACGATTATCGCTCAGTCGTACGACGGCATCCCCGAGTATCTCGAGGAACTGCGGGGGCAGGCTGAGCCCATCGGCGACAGCCCATTGCGACAAGCGCTGCGCGGCGACCTCCACACCCACTCCGACTGGTCCGATGGTGGAAGCCCCATCGAAGAGATGATGCGACGCGCAGCAGCACTCGGCCATGACTACTGCGCCCTCACCGACCATTCGCCTCGCCTCACAGTTGCCAACGGGTTGTCCGCGGAGCGCCTACGGTCTCAACTCGACGTGATAGCCGGGTTGAATGCCGAACTGGCTCCCTTCCGCATTCTCACGGGAATCGAGGTGGACATCCTCGAGGACGGTTCACTCGACCAGGATCCCGATCTGCTCGACGAACTCGACATCGTGGTGGCGAGCGTCCACTCCAAGCTGCGGTCCGAGCGTGAGGCGATGACCCGCAGAATGCTTGCTGCAGTGCGAAACCCGCGTGTCGATATTCTCGGACACTGCACCGGGCGTCTTGTCGAGGGTGCTCGCGGAACCCGGCCCGAGTCGCAGTTCGACGCGGAGAAAGTGTTCGAGGCCTGCCGCGAATCAGGCACAGCCGTTGAGATCAATTCCCGACCGGAGCGTCGTGACCCGCCTTCGCGTTTGATCGAGTTGGCCCGCGATCTCGATTGTCTTTTCTCCATCGACACTGACGCCCATGCCCCCGGTCAGCTGGCTTGGCAGGGCTACGGCTGTGACCGGGCCGAAAAGTGCGGTGTCGAAGCCGATCGGGTGATCAATACCTGGACCGCCGAAGATCTTTTGGAGTGGGCAGGCAATTGAGAGCATGCCGGAATGGGTCACCGAGGCGTGTGCTCGGTGACCTCCGGGTTCAGATCCGCGTGGTGGAGCGGCGGGGTTTCCGGTCGGGGTCGATGCCCGGTGGTGGGATGAACCAGGGCAGGTGATCGGTGCCCAT
>NZ_JBXAFO010000013.1:0-176114 GCF_058793255.1 Rhodococcus sp. MPR-R1B | reverse complement strand
AATCACCCCACAACACTCACGCAAGGTGGTTAATTTTCGTCCGACGACATCCGTTCAGTTTTCACCCGTCGTCGACAAGAGGCAGAATATGGTGCTTCCATCTGTAGAAGAGGATCTGGCAGTCGGGCTCCAAACGGTGAGCTCGCAGCTCGTTGCAGTCAATCGCTACGACGCGAATCAGGTCCTGGAATTCCTGGTCGGCCCGTACTCAGCCATTGTAAATAAGTACCTTGGCCTCAGCGACGTCGGCAAATACGTGCCGCTATTCAACGGCACTCGCCCCGAGATTCGTATCAAGCACGAAGTGCGTGTCGTGGGTGCCGAACTCTTCGCTTCGGCCATCGGCCTGCTCGGTTGGGGCCACCAGCAACGACTCTGGCGGCTCGGCCTGAGCGCAGCGCCCGTAAACGAAACGATTCAGTTATCGGCCAACCGCTCAGCACCGATCGCTGTGGCGGTCGTAAAAGGCGTCCGCGAAGCGGATGCCGTTCTTTCTTCGACAGCTTGGACGTCCGGAACGGATCGCATGGCAATTCTCTATATCCACGACAGACCCACACCGAATACGCGGTCGTCTTCTAGCCGATTGGGTACCGCGCGAGGGCTTCGCAACCGTTACGAGGTGTGCTGGACCGACCTCGTAGACCATGCACGCGACACTTCGGAACTCGCTGAAAGATTCCAGACAGGTACAGGTCTGTGAGCACTGTGCCTACAAGGGACAATCTACGTTCAGAAGTCTCGGACGCGCTTGTAAGCACGGGCTACGCTCGGCTGAAGAGCCCGTTGCAGATAGGCGACATCACACTCGATCTCGAGAGCGTCTACATCGGCCCCGACGACCGACTCGACTTAGTCGCAATAGTCGATCAACCAGAGAGTCGAGAGGACGGACTACGGGTCCACTGGCAAATCCAGCGACTGGCCCGGGCTTTGGACGCAGCCGGATCCCGAAGGTCAATATCCATCATTCTGCTTGGCGCCCCGTCAAGTCACCAACTCGTCGCTGATCTGCAGACCTTGGCACGAGTGCTACCCGTCGACGGCTCTCTGCCGGTGAGACGCCTAGTCGCTCCACTGCTCAACTTGAGCCTTCCTGACGCGACGCAATCACCCCTTGACGGAGGTGCGCAGGTCCGCGAGACGATAAGGGGTCACTACGCAACTGCGCTGCTTGAGATCTCGGCCGCCGCGCAGCTGGGGAAGGATGCCGTCGAGGCGCAATACGCTGCGTGGATCGATCAATCTTTTGCCCGCCCGCATCCGAAGGGAAATCCACATGCCTGACTTCAGGCTTGACTCCCTGCGAGTTGAGAACTTCCGCAGCATCAGCGGCGAATGGCTCATCCCCCTCGACGCGCAAGTAGTGCTAGTTCACGGCCCCAATGGATCTGGCAAGACCAGTCTGCTGAGCGCGATCGAGCTGGCTGCATCCGGCGAAGTCGGATTCCTCCGGGACCAGGAAACTCAGCTGCCAAATGTTCTACTGAACCGCAACTACCCACTAGGCAGAGTAGAGCTACGGCTGCGCTCTGCAGATGGCTCAACCCGTGTCGGATCGTTCGCACTAAGCCGCGACCGGATCACCGGTAGCGAGGCCCTTAACGGCACCGAGAAATTCTATTTTCAGGAACGCTGCTTTCTTCCCCAGACCGCACTTGGACGACTCTTGGAGACCTACACACAGACTCGGAAGCAGGTCGATACAGCCCTCGTTCGCTACGTGAAATCAGTAATCGGCCTCGATGAACTCGACAGTCTGATCGACGGTCTGCACGCCGCGGGCCACCTGGCTCGCACGCGATCAATCAGTCCCAGCTGGGAAGTCGCCGAACGTGACCTCGCTGCTATCGAGGTCGATCGCGACCGACTTGCTCGGCAACTCACAGGTGTCGAAAACACTTTGCGGGATTGTGTCGCCACTCTCCGGGAGCTACTCGACGACTCCTTCGCAACGGTTTTCGACGCTGAACTCCCAGCTGTTCTAGCAGCGAAGATCCCTCGGTCTGATAACCACGAGAGCGAGCTAAGCAGGCTGCACGCGTTGAAGATGCGGCTCGAAAGCGTCTCCACCGCTTACACCGTCGAACTCGGCACAGCCAGCACCCCCTTTGACCCGGCAGTGCAGGCCGAGAGCGCTGTCCGAGCTGTGGCAGCGTTCAACAAGTGGGAATCAGAGGAGGGAAAGGCTGCACTCGATCGTCTCAACAACATCAGAGAAAGCATGTTCTCGCTCCCCGCCGTCGACGCGGCACACATCTTCGACGCCTACCAACGTACCCAGTACCAAGCCATGCAGGAGACGAGGCGACGTGCGTCCGAGCGACAACGGCAGGCAGAGAACGACCAGACGCGATCCCGTTTGGAAAGCGAGCTCAGCAAGCTAGCTAGTGCTCTACGGGATGCCGAGTTGATTGCTCAAGCAGTCAATGTTCCCGACGACGTACGTGCTCTCATTGAGATCCTCGAAAAGACCATACCGCTGGTCACATCAGACGCCTGTCCAGTATGCGATCAGCACTTCGCGCACGATCATGCGACCCTTCGACAACATCTTCAGAATAAGGCCGTCGACCTGACGAAAAACGCAGAAGAACTCATGCGCGCACGGGAAGAAATTCGACTTCTTCAAATCAAAGCGAAGAAACTGATTGCGGACGTTGAACAAATCCCCCTGCCAACGAGCGAGAGTACCGACGCCTCTCACGATATCTTCGTCCGTGAACTCAATGGGCTCGACGCGGTGATCAACACGGGGCAGACCCTCCGAGATGAACTACTTCGCTCCAGTGCGCGAACAGCCGACATAACCTCTCGGCAGGCAAGCCTCGACGTCGCTGAACGTCATCTCGCTGCAGTCAGGGCCGAACTCAACATCTCCGAATCCAAAGTCGAAGTGCTAGAAGAGGTTGGACGCCTCGGTGCAGCCCTTGAACAGAAGATCCAAGAAATTACCTTCGAACAAACACGCAGGACCAGGTTGATCGACGCTGCTGACGCTGCAGAATCGAGTACGCGCCAGATCGAGAGAATCCGTGCGGAACTGGCAGGAGTCGACGGCAGGTTAACCGCTTCAAAAGGTGCGCTCACTGAAGCGAATGCGCGCAAGAAGGCGGCCAACGAGCTGCGCCGTAAAACCGAACAAATCCGATCATCCATGATTAACAGGGTCTTCGACGAATCGTTGAACACACTCTGGGCCGACATATTCAGCCGATTCGTGCCGTCAGAACCATTCGTTCCGCGATTTCGGAAACAGACTCAAGCCAGTCGATCAGTCGATATCCGCCTCGAGACAGTGTTGCCTAACGACGAAGTTTCTGGATCACCCTCCTCCGTCCTCAGCTACGGCAACACCAATACAGCAGCGCTATCCCTTTTTGTTGCGCTGCACCTGTCCGCCCCCGGTGGACTTCCGTGGTTGATCTTCGACGATCCAGTCCAATCTATGGACGATATCCACATCGCCAATTTCGCCGCAGTGGTACGCCAACTGTCCTACGCACACAACAGGCAAATCGTTATCGCTGTCCACCAGCGTGAACTATTCGAATACCTCGCCCTCGAACTGGCTCCAACGTCGAGTGACGAATCACTCATCAAGGTCAGCCTCGACAGGCAAGGCAAGGTGACATACATCCACACCGAACGAGTGGAGCACCTTCATGAACCCCCGCTAGCATTGGCACCAACGAGGTGAGGCAACGGAACATCTCGCCACCGCATGGCCGCTGCCACCACATCAACACGCCTTCAATTACCGGACATATTTTGGCTATACGGTGGATGCGGTGAGTTAGGTATAACGCCTGCGCTGGTGCATAACAGGTCCTTGGTGTTGCGGGCCAGGCGGTTCCTCAAGCACTACCTAGGCGTCGCCCTCGCGCACGAATGCGAGGGCCTTGGTCAGTTCGGGACGGTGGGTGTCCTTGCCGCTGGCACGGTTGTCAACGGCGGGGTGCAATTGGCCCGAATAGAACCGTTGGTTTCGTGAGCTGCCAACAACCGACGCGGCTTCGCCGCGTGCCCGCATCCAGGTACGCACACAGTTTGTTGCCAGTGGCTCCTGGCCGGTGCGATTCAGCTCTTAACCGGTCGACGTTCGCTGGTGGTTTTGAGCTCGGCGAGCTTCTCGATTTGAGGCTTCGACGTCCTCTTCAACTTCTTGTCGATGATGAGTTTTGTCCGTGCTGCATTGATCTTCACATCAGCAACATGCGCAGTGCCTTGATGTGTCTTGTCGGTCATGACTGATCCTCTGAGTCGTCGCTGTCAGTGTCGCCCAATTCGAGGACTTCATCGACATCAGTGGTGAAATGGATTGCACACCCTGTGGTGGGACGGGTACCCCTGGTGCTCCCGGAGTTGGTGTCGGAAAGAACCCGATGGACCGTACCTACCGAGAACTTCACGCCGGCGGCGGATAGCGCGAATCGACTCGTCACGATCGCCGCGAGCCAGGATCGCCGCACGCTTGTTGTTGTCGTCGACAGTGGGGCGACGATCAACGTTGCCGCGCTTGCGGGCGGCGTCAAGGTACTCGCCGGCCGCGATGCCGTCGAGCGGGTTGACCCCGACGCCGTGCTCGAACAGGTCCGTCAAAACCAATAGCCCTTCAAGGAGATCGCGGCCGAGACGGTCGACCTCCTGGACAGTGAGTAGATCATCGGGACGTAAGTAGTGGAGGGCAGCCTGCAGTCCGGGGCACTACTCGACGCTGAGTGTGCCCGAGACTTTCTCCTCGAACACTTTCACGCACATCGGGTCGAGCGCATCGCGCTGGGGCTTAGTCTCCTGTTTGTCGGTGCTCACGCGCACCATTCCGACGAGCGCCACGGTTGCCTCCGTTCAGAAAAGGTGTTCATCTTGTTAGGTCATGGCACCAATTGCTGAACGGGTTTCTGAACATCAGCGACGGCAATTCAGCCTCGATCTGAGCAGCGTTCCACCTGTTCAGTCAACGACCGTTTGTTGAACGGGGCAACGCGGTCTCCGCTCGCCTGCGGCGGTTAGGTGATCGCAAGTGGGGGAGTGCCGGGTTCAGCTACGGCTGGTCTTTGGTGCCGCCGGTTGTGCCGCGCAAAAGAGCACGGCCGGCAGCGAGGCTCGCGTGAATCATCGGCGCTGTGATCGGAATGCTCCCTTCTCCCCGTCGCTGCACGATACTGATGAACGACCCTTCCGTCCGGTTGTCGGCTCTGATGGCGCCGTGTACAAGGAACGGTTTGAACTCCTCGGCCTGAGGTGGAATGTCGATTAGGATCAGTGACAGTCCGTCCTTGACCGGAATGAGGTCGATCTTCAGTCCCAGTGGCGGCGGATACAAGTGATGGTCAAGGATCTGTCGGTATTTCACGCCCCGGCCGGAGGCGGCCTGGACCCCACCGATCTTTGTTATTACCTCGCCGCCAGGCACCTTCCTAGTCTTGGCGCCGATGACAACGAGGCCGCCGTCCTCGCCGTTGCAGAATCGAGCCACCGACTGCGCAAGCGAGATCTTCCCGTCGAGGATCGTGAGATCGTATTCCTGCGATTTCGCATCGAGCCAGTTCCCCTCCGGCTGGCCGACAAGTAGATGTGCAGCGCCGCCGCGAACTAGGTTCGCGACAGTCTCTCTGGTGACTGTCGCTTGTGTGAAGGCATCGCACAGTTGCATCGCATCCTCGGCGACGGAGTATAGGTCTGCGAGGGATCGGCCTCGCAAGGGAGTCTCGATCTTAATCACTAGGAACAGGAAGAACGGATCGGAAAACCGGTCATCGGTCTCGACGAGCAGAAGGCGGGATCGTGTCGCTGCGAGTAGCGGCGGCAACAGTCGTCGCACTTCCGCGATCGCGGCGTCCTCGGGCCACTGAACTTGCTGACTGAAAACCGTGTTCAATGTGGTGCAGTTACACTCGAATCGGACCGGGGAAAACGGCCCGTAGTCGAAATCGAAGTACCCGATGGGCACTGCCGAAATCACCGCCGTCGCAGCGGCGGCATCGTAGAAGTTTGCTTTTGAGGCAAGTTCGCGCCGAAGCTCCGAAGCCTTAATCGTGGCAAGCTCGTCCTCCATGAGCGCGAGTTCCCCATCGGCGGTGACATCGCGCACCTCTCCGAAGACAGTCCATTCGTCAGTTGAGCGCGCGAACTTGAGAGGTTTCACATGATTGACCATATGGTGTGGACCTCTGCAACAAGCATATCGGCCTAATGTCCGAGTTCAGGGCTACGTTGTCTTCGTGACCTTTACTGCGCTGCATCGCACCCTGGGCCTGCCGCCGAGCCCGTTGAACGACGAGATCCTCGAAGCTGCTGTCGCCGCCGGCGTAGTCGAGGCCGCCGACTTGGACTGGAAGTCAAGATTGCCCGCTGCCAAGGGCCTGGCGAACGGCGAGTTTCCCAAGGATGTCGCCGCGATGGCGAACGCCAATGGAGGGGTGATCGTGTACGGAGTGGAGGAGTCGCAGAAAGCTGCCACCGGGCGGCGCGACGTCGGCGAATTCGACGAGGTGCATGAGCGGACACTCCGAGCCGCCGCGATCAGCGCCATCTCGCCGCCGGTGTTCGGGCTCGATGTGGTGCGGTTCGGGGAAGATCCGCGTGCGATCGTGGTGATCAAGGCATCGAATCACGAGACTCGACTCAGCAACAATTAGCAGTTCTACGTCCTTGATGCCTCGCTCGGGCAGCACGCCGTCACGCTGAACCACTACCGCAAGAAGCTGTGGTTCCGATGGGGTCGGAGCAGTAAGCATCGGCGACTCCTTGAGTGGCACGCGGGAATCCACATCGCCTAGCTGACGTGGTACATCGGCGCGATGAGCAACGACGGGGCTCCCTCCGGCGAGGAGGAGGATTCGGTGAAGGTGCTTGATCGCTTGCAGGGCGCACGGGGCGAGTCCGGGACGCACTTGGCCTAATCGGAGACCATTGGGCGGAGCGACGAGGGAGGCCCTAAGAGGCGGTCAGTGATTTCGCCTCCCGTGAACTACAGGTATGGGCCGGCACTGTACTGAACGAACCCCTCAAGGACTCCGGCCGGAGTTTGAAGAAAGCCGTAGTCGCGGAGGCAAGGAGAGTCCAGACGCTTGCTCTGACAAACATCGTCCGCCCGACGCGGATGGAGCGTCACAGACTTGCGCGGATGCTCGACTAAGTGCAGCGTTGAGGTGCTAATTGGCTCGATTCCGCGGTTGTAGGAAGTCGAGTGTGGTGACGTGTCGGCAATTGGGTTTTGGGGGTCAGGCGCAATGTGCTTAGGGATGGAGGGGCGAGATGTCCCAGAGTGCGTGACGTCCGTCGGCCTGAACGTGATGGTCAGCGAAGCGAGGTCCGAGTTCGGGGTTGAGGTCGAACCCGTCGCGCTCGGCACGATTCATGCACTCGTCGCGGAGATCCGCCAGGAGCTCACGACCTGTCTCGTCCAGGTGGGTGACGTGCATGGTGATGAGCACGAGCCGGCCGTTGGCGAGGACGAACCCGTCGACAATGCCGGCGTCGAGCAGGTGATCGGCCGGTCCCGCGTCGACCAGCTGCATTCCTGGATCGCCAATTGCCACTCGGAACTCGGTCACGGTGTCGATACGTTCGGGCTTGGCGATCCAGCGGACCTTCTCGTGGTCCTCCCATCCTGAGGTCGGCGACGGCCGGACGTCCTCGGTCGGCACTATGAACGTGATGAGGTGCGTCCAGCCGGGAACGAACGGTGCGGGCCGGTCCCACGCGCTGATGCGCCGGTTCGCGGGATCGGGCCGCCTGGCCCATTCGGCGCCGGGGTGGTCGACCGAGGACAGATGGAAGATGTAGCGGCCGCTCTGGTGGAAGGAGAACTTGGCCAGGTCCTTCCATGTCCGGATCGAGGCGTAGACATCGAGCTTGCCCTTGTTCGCCCAGACGCGGAAGATGCTGGAGCACTCGCCGGGTCGGCCGACGGCGAATCTGGCCGCGGTGCGCTTGGTGACCGGTCCGAAGGTGAGGATCGGCTCGCTGGCGGGGGTGAGTATCCGGACGGTCGCCCTGCGCCTGTCCGCGGAAAGGTCGAAGACGAGCCCAGCCGAGACGATGCCGTCAATGACGATGCGCTCGTTCCTGTTGTGTGGCATAACCGAAGATAGTAGGTCGAGATCCGTTCTATGCGAGGCGCATCGAGCGCTGCAGGTCGTCGACGAGGGTTAGTGGTCTTGACGGTGGCCTGGCCCTGCACTGACTGGTACTAGCCGGGGAACGTCGAGAGACAGAGCTGTGTTCAGCGACGGAATCCCGGACGCGCTTCCAACGCACGCCGAGCAGCGGCGAGTTCGTTCTGCTCGAAGGTGTCGTTGGCGTGGTCGAGGGCAGCGTCGATGAGCTCGGTGATGCGATCTACGTCGGCGTCGACGTCGGGCGACAATCGGAAATTGTCGGTCTGTTCGTGCTCGGTGCTTCCGCCGCCGTAGTGAAGCCCAGAATCCGCGAGTTTCTTCCGGAAATAGTCCGCCCAGAACGGTGGAGCGACCGGCCGGAATGTGACGACCGCGATGAGTCCTTCTGGTGGATTGTCGATGTCGTTGGGCCTTACCTCGACGTCGCCGGTACGCTCGATTCGGTTCCAGCCCCTGATGTTCCGTGCCTCGATGACTTCCAGGAACTCGGCATCGGTCTTTGGCGGTTCGAGATTCGTCGTGAACGGGCCGCCCGAGCGCCAAGCCTCTACGTTCGTCATCAGTGTGATCTGTTGCTTTGGTTGGAATCTGTCCGGGGCGCGAACCTGCACGGCCGCGGTGGTGGTGATTCGCTTGATCGACCCGCCGAGCATCTGGCTCCAGCGCCTGCCGCTGGCGTCGGTGTACTCGACTGCGAACTGGATGCGGCTCGCGTCAATCGTGTGGACGGTGACGAGGGTGAACCAGACCTCATGCTCGGTGTGGTCGCGGTACGGAGTGAGCTCCTCACCAGTTGGAATGAACTCGTGAAGCCGGTTGCCCTGGGCAACCAGCTCGGCCGTCCGACGTTCGAGTGCCGCGCCGTCCTCGTACGGGGAATCGACGTGCGGCACGGTGACGTCGAAGAACAGGTCCTTACTCCGGTTCTCGATTCGGTACGTGGGGAGTGAGGGGAGGGACCGCGCATCCTCGACCTTGTAAATGGTCAGCAGTCGGGCCTGCGACATGTCGTCGTCTTGGCGGAGCCTGGCGGCTTCGCGACGATCGAACCGGGTGTGCGCACCGGCGACAGAGATGCTGAACGCGGCGATCAGGAAGGCCGCCGCAGTCCCGAGTCCGCCGGCCCACGTGCCCCACGCGACAAACCAGTTCGAGGTGATGTCGTGCGGGCTTCGTGCGGCCTTGACCGAGGTCAGCACCCCAAACGCGCACGCGAACAGGAAGGCGCCGACGCATGCGCCGACGAGGACCTTCTTGAATGTCCGCTCCTCGGGCAGCTTCCGGTCGTCGTTCGTCGAGGTTGACTTGTCGTCCGCGTCCACGTCTGCCTTGCGCTTGCTCATCCGAAAGACATTAGACGAGAGCGCACCGTGCCATTCCGCCTCCTGCGACGTCGATCGATGAGGTCTGTAGCCCGTCGCTGGTGCGATACAGCGGCAGCGGAGATCCTGGGCAGGAACAAGGTGCCTATCGGCCGCTCCGGGGTGCCCCGGCGCCAGCGGCTACATCCGCGGCCGGTTGTTGAGATCTGGGAGCACGACGGGTGTCGTGCGTGGTGGGAGTACAGACCACTCGCCTCGCGCTATGCCCATCGCGTCGCTGATGGCGTCCTCGGCCATCCGGTCGAGGAGCCGGAACCGGTTCGCCAGATTCTCCATATGGTCATCGGCCAGGCTGCCTGCGAACTCGTATGAAGGAGGCTCTCCCTTCTTGGTCTTGGCCCGTCGCATGGTGACCTGGACGCCGGGAGCTTCGAGGAAAAGGCCGTGTACGACGTCGTGCCGCTCGTCGAGGAGTTCGCGCAAGAGGTCGGCGATGGGCTGGATCTCGGGGTCACCGATCGCCTCGACGGCCTCTACGAGCGATAGGCCACTACGCCACCATCGAGGGTCCGGCGACTCCAGTCCCGTCCGCAGCACGACCAGGTCGCCGATGGAGTCCTCGGCGTCGGCCGCCTCCAGAACCACGTAACCAACGGCTCGGGCCAGCTCAGGCGAAAACGCACTGGGCAGGTCGTGATCGGATGTCATGGGGCGAGTATCGCACCACGGTGAAGCCCACCGACGGATTCAAATAGCGGACGTCGCATGCCATAACCCCGAATTGCCGTTCCGTAGCGAGCCGAAGGAATGCTCGCCAGGCATTGATTGCCGCAGTCAGGTCAATTGCGAGGGGCGGCTGGCCAGAGTGGTTGTCCGTCTATTCCCACGATGAGCATTTCGGGCCATGGAAAATGAGTGGGTTGTCCATCCTCTGCGACAGTGAGGCAGACGACGTGCGTGCCGTTAAAGACAGCTTCGATGTTGGTGTGCAACGCTTCGGCGAGCGATGCTGCACAGACTTCCGTGTTCACCGTACCTCGGACTTGTGTGTCAGCAGGGATTAGGAACACGGTGCTGCGCGTTTCATCGCTGTTCGGGACTACGACGTGACCACGATTCTCCTAGGTCTCCCTGGCGCGGTAGCGGACCATCGCGAAGATTTCCCGGAATTGAGTCGGGTGAAGTTGCAGGTCGCGAGCTGCAACAAGGCGGCGTTCATGGGTGCTCTCCATCGCTCCGCGGTCTTGCAGGACGCTGATAATTGCCACTTCGCCTATGTGAATGGCGAGTATGGGTAAATGCAGGCATGTGCTTACGCACAAGGATGCCGCGCAGTCGTCGAACACTGGTCCTGCGGACCTACGCACATACCGACGCGTCGAATGTGGACGCCCTCTGCCCCCGACGTATGGCCAGCGCTGGGTTCGGTGAACACCCCGACGACGGGATAGCAACCACCTCGCACTGATGCGGCGCGGCGTGGTGGCCGGCGTCACCGACGTGAAGCGCGCCTTGCGAGTTCGTCGTCACGGGTACCGGCATGCTGGTACCGCATTGCGGCCTTCACGCTGCTGTGTCCCAGCCGCGCCATAGTCTCGGCCACGGTAGCCCCGGTTTGCGCGTAGCGAGTTCCTGCATAGTGGCGCAGCGAGTGAAACGCCAGGTCGGAGCGGCCTGCTGCTGCCCGAGCCTTTCGCCAGTGGTTATTCACTGTGCTCTGTGAAACGTAGCCGCCGCTACGGTCTGTCCACAGCAGTGCACCCGGTTTCACGGACTCGACGTGGGCGGCCACGATCCGGGCGTCGTGGCCGAAAATAGCGATGATTCGTCGCCCTGCGGCGCTCTTCGGAGGTCCGGCTACCTTGGCGATGCCGTTGCCTTCGACGATGCTGCGCACGACAGCGATCCGCACCGCGTCCACCTCTCCGTCGCCGTCGCGCTCAACTGCCACGTCGTCGCTGGTCAGGCCGATGACCTCACCGAATCGCAGACCGCCGGCGGCGGCGATGATCACGAAAGGTTTGTACTTCGGCACGATCTTGTCGATGACGATGTCTAGCTCGACCTCGGTCGGCGGCGTTGTGGACTTCCCCGTGGTGGTGAGCGAGCCACCTTTGATTTTGCAAGGGTTTACGCTGATCAGGACGTCTTCTACGGCTGTTTTCAATATCGATTTCATTAAGTCGTAGGCCCTCGCGGTGGCCGTGGCCTTACCCGTTGCGAGTAGTTCAGATCGCCACTCGCGGACTGCGTCGGGGCGTATTTCATTGATGGGTGTTGCCGACCAATGGAATAGCGATCCGGTTGTGCCAAGCATCCGCTCGTATTCCTTGCGGGTTCGTGGGCGTAGCGGCTCGCCCTTGCTATTGGTCCTGGTGGCGACCCATTTCTCGGCGTACACACCGAACGCGACAGCTTTACGTGCCTTCTCGGCCTGGGTGACCTGCTGTGCCACGGCCGCGGCGTCTGGGTGTACCCAGGTGCCCCCGGCGATTGCGTCTTGCTGCGTGTTCAGCCAGGTCTGTGCCGCGCCTTTCGTGCTGAACGTGCTGGGTGCAGGGATACGTTCCGCGCTGCCCGGAGTGGGGTCGGGGTGGCGGGCTCGGTACCGGCCTGACGGCAACTTTTCAATGCGTCCGAAGACTTTTCTGGCCATGCAGCTGATTTCCTTGATGTCGTGGGCCCTACGTGGGCCCTAGAGTGTCAGAAGTTGGCATATCTTGGCACGGGGTAGCACTCCTTGATGCCTCTTACCTTATGGTTAGATGCTCCGAGCAGGTATATCACATCTGGTTCGATCCCAGCCGGGACCACAGAAAAACACTGAAGGCGTTCCCGATCATCGGGGACGCCTTCAGTCGTTTGAGAGCACAGCTGTTCGAGGGCACGGTTATTTCGGCATGCAGACCGTCGTCGCAGGTCGCCGGGCGACGATTTCGGTAGCCTGGTCGAAGAGACATTTCGCGACCGAAAAGGTGACTGCTTTGAGTACCGAAAAGGTCGATTCTTCCGTCGACGATTCAGACCTGTCCGTCTTCCAGGACGCAGAGTCCCGCTGGGAGCGGTGGCGCGCGGGAATCGCCGCGCGGCCCACCCTCAATCTTGCGTACCGCATCGGCGTCGGAGTCGTGGGCACGATCGTGTTCGCCGCCGGCATCGTGGCTATTCCGTACCCCGGGCCCGGTTGGCTCATCGTTTTCGGCGGCCTCGGCATCCTGGCGTCGGAGTTCGCGTGGGCACATCGACTCCTTCATTTCGCGAAGGCTCGATACGACCGGTTCATGGAATGGTTCGGCAAGCAGTCGCTGTTCGTCAAAGGGTTGGGCGTTCTGTTCACCACAGTGATCGTCTTGGCGACTTTGTGGGTGCTCGGCACTTTCGGCCTGATCGGGACATGGGTGGGCCTGGACTACTCGTGGCTCGAGTCGCCGCTGTGAGTTGAACGCGGCCCGGTTTCCTTCACTCGGTTGTCTCACCATGTCGGTAGGGCCGATAACATGATCGTGCGCGTGCTCGCAGTGGGTACGACGCCTGTCTAACTTGTCGCAATACCTATTAGGAGCACATCGCCGTGACCAGTCCCGCGCCAGAGCACTCAGCCGCCCCACTTCGGGTGCCCGCGGGGACGACCGCCGGGACTGCAGTGCGCGAAGCCGGATACCCCACGAAGGGGCCCGACGTGATCGTCGTTGTCCGCGATGGCGAGGGAACGCTCAAGGATCTGTCGTGGACACCTGAGGTCGATGTCGACGTCGAGCCGGTGGCAGCATCCACCGAGGACGGCCGCAGCGTCATCCGGCACTCCGCGGCCCACGTCCTCGCGCAGGCGGTTCAGAAAGAATTCCCCGACGCGAAGCTCGGCATCGGTCCGCCGATCAAGGACGGCTTCTACTACGACTTCGCGGTGGACCGCCCGTTCACTCCGGAGGATCTGGCCAAGCTCGAAAAGCGTATGAAGCAGATCATCAAGGGATCACAGCGCTTTTCGCGTCGAGTCGTCGATTCGATCGAGGACGCTCGGGTCGAGTTGGCCGACGAGCCCTTCAAGCTCGAATTGATCGACGACAAGTCCGGTATCGACGATCCCGAGATCATGGAGGTGGGCGGCAACGAGCTGACCATCTACGACAATCTCGATCCTCGTACCGGCGACAAGATCTGGTCCGATCTGTGCCGCGGCCCGCACATTCCGACCACCAAGCACATCCCGGCCTTCAAGTTGACCCGAAGCTCCGCCGCCTACTGGCGTGGCAACCAGGACAACGCCGATCTTCAGCGTGTCTACGGCACCGCGTGGGAGTCCACCGAGGCTCAGGACGAATACCTCGAACTGCTCGCCGAGGCCGAGCGTCGTGATCACCGCAAGCTCGGTACCGAACTGGACCTCTTCAGCTTCCCCGACGAGCTCGGTTCGGGTCTGCCGGTGTTCCATCCCAAGGGCGGCATCATCCGCACCGAGATGGAGAACTACTCGCGCAGCCGCCACATCGAGGCGGGCTACGAGTTCGTCAACACTCCGCACATCACCAAGGGGCATCTGTACGAGGTTTCCGGTCACCTCGACTGGTACCGCGACGGCATGTTCCCGGCGATGCACGTCGACGAGGAACTGAACGAGGACGGCACCGTGCGCAAGCCGGGCCAGGACTACTACCTCAAGCCGATGAACTGCCCGATGCACAACCTGATCTTCCGTGCTCGCGGACGCTCGTACCGTGAATTGCCGTTGCGGCTCTTCGAATTCGGCTCGGTCTACCGCTACGAGAAGTCCGGCGTCATCCACGGCCTGACCCGCGTGCGCGGCATGACCCAGGACGACGCTCACATCTACTGCACCCGTGAGCAGATGCGCGACGAGCTGACCACCACGCTGCAGTTCGTGCTGAACCTGCTAAAGGACTACGGCCTCGACGACTTCTACCTCGAGCTGTCCACCAAGAACCCGGACAAATTCGTCGGTAGCGACGACGTCTGGGAAGAGGCAACTGCAACCCTCGCCGAGGTCGGCGAAGCTTCCGGCCTGACTCTGGTGCCGGATCCGGGCGGAGCCGCGTTCTACGGTCCCAAGATCTCCGTTCAGGTCAAGGACGCACTCGGCCGCACCTGGCAGATGTCGACCATCCAGCTCGACTTCAACCTGCCCGAGCGGTTCGAGCTCGAATACACCGGCAACGACGGCGTCAAGACTCGTCCGGTCATGATCCACCGCGCGCTGTTCGGCTCGATCGAGCGGTTCTTCGGTGTCCTGACCGAGCACTACGCGGGCGCGTTCCCGGCGTGGCTGGCGCCGGTGCAGGTCGTCGGAATCCCGGTGGCCGAGGCCTTCGCCGATCACCTGTTCGACGTCACGAAGAAGCTCAAGGCAGCCGGTGTTCGCGCCGAGGTCGACTTCAGTGACGACCGTATGCAGAAGAAGATCCGTAACCACACCACGCAAAAGGTCCCGTTCATGCTCCTCGCGGGCGAGCGTGACGTGGAGGCCGGCGCGGTCAGCTTCCGTTTCCGCGACGGCACCCAGATCAACGGCATTCCCGTCGACGACGCCGTCCGGATCATCACCGAGTGGATCGGCCGCCGCGAGAACGCTTCGCCGACAGCCGAACTGGTGCAGCCAAGCGTGGCGCAGTGAGCGCCCCCGGTGACGACGGTCCGGGTTCGCTGATCGACCACGGCGTCGGCGATCCTGATCATTTGCAGCGTATTTGGTCGCCACATCGGATGTCGTACATCACCGAGGCACCCAACACCCCGGGCACGACGGGTGAACCGTTCATCGACATTCCGAAGATGTCGGACGAAGAAGGGCTCATCGTTGCCCGCGGTGAGCATGTCTATGCGGTTCTGAACCTGTATCCGTACAACCCGGGGCACCTGATGGTGGTTCCGTACCGCAAGGTCGCGGCACTCGAAGACCTGACGCCGGAGGAGAGCGCCGAGTTGATGGCGTTCACCCAGCAGGCGTTGCGGGTGATCAAGAGCGTGTCGAATCCTCACGGATTCAACGTCGGCCTGAATCTCGGTGCCGCTGCGGGCGGTTCGCTGTCCGAGCACCTTCACCAACACGTAGTGCCACGTTGGGGCGGCGACGCCAACTTCATCACCGTGCTCGGTGGGGTCAAGGTGATGCCGCAATTGCTGCGTGAGACCAGGGGACTACTCGCCGGTGCCTGGCAACAATAGGTTGACGCATCCGGCTTCATGGCAGGATGCATTGCTGCAACGAGTTCCGAACCGGAACTCACGACGGGGAGGGTTCCTGCGGTGTTGAGCTTCTTCGGGCGCGCATCGGTGTCCAAGGTGACGGCACCTATGGGGAAGGCGCTGGTCAAGACCGGTCTGACGCCGGACTCGGTGACGGTGATCGGCACGGTGGCAAGCGTCGCCGGTGCGGTGACGCTGTTTCCGTCCGGACATCTGTTCTGGGGAACCATGTTCATCTGGTTCTTCGTCATGTTCGACATGCTCGACGGCGCAATGGCTCGTGCTCGCGGCGGCGGAACGCGGTACGGGGCGGTACTGGACGCGACCTGCGACCGCGTCGCCGACGGCGCGATTTTTGCCGGCCTGGCCTGGTGGGCGGTCTACCACGAGAACAGCAAGTGGCTGCTCGTCGCGACGCTCATCTGCCTCGTCACCTCGCAGGTCATCTCGTACGCGAAGGCGCGTGCGGAGGCGAGCGGGCTGACTGCGGACGGCGGGTGGATCGAGCGCCCGGACCGACTGATCATCGTGTTGGTCGGATCCGGCCTGACGGGTATGGGTCTTCCGTGGGCAATCCACATCGCGATGTGGGTACTTGCCGCCGGAAGCATCGTGACGGTCTTCCAGCGAGTGCTCGCGGTGCGCAATTCCCCTGGCGCTCGGGAACTTCTGCCGATCGCCCCGGCCGCATCGACGGTCGAAGGTGCGCCGGACACGGACGGCGAGGCAGAGAAATGAGCTTTGCCGAGCGTGCAACCGACCTGGGATACGCCGCGGGTTGGCGGCTGGTGAGAAGCCTGCCGGAATCGGTGGCGGTCAAGCTGTTCGACGCCGGAGCGGATTTCGCGGTACGCAAGGGCGGACCCGAACAACTCAGGAAGAACCTCGCGAGAGTTCTGGGCACGACGCCGGAGCAAGTTCCGGATCAGTTGATCAAGGATTCGATGCGCTCGTACGCCCGGTATTGGCGTGAGGCGTTTCGTCTTCCGTCGATGGACCTGGTCGCGACAGGTAAGGCGCTGCATGCGCTGGTCGAGGGCCAGGAGCATCTGGAAAAGGCAATGGCTGCAGGTCATGGCGCGGTATTGGCGCTGCCTCACAGCGGTAATTGGGACATGGCCGGCGTGTGGTGCGTTCAGCAGTGGGGCGGGTTGACCTCCGTTGCCGAGCGGCTCAAGCCCGAATCCCTGTACGAACGGTTCGTCGACTATCGCGAGAGTCTCGGCTTCGAGATCTTCCCGCTCAGCGGCGGGGAGCATCCACCGTTCGTCGAACTCTCCAAGCATCTGCGTGAGAACAAGATCGTGTGCCTGTTGGGGGAGCGCGATCTGGCGAAGAAGGGTGTGCCAGTCACGTTCTTCGGAGAACCCACTCGCATGCCCGCCGGCCCGGCGAAGCTCGCGATCGACACCGGCGCGCCGCTGCTACCGGTCCACTGCTGGTTCACACCCGACGGATGGGGCTTCAAGATCGACCCGCCGATCGACGTATCCGGCGGAGTCGGCCCGGCCACGCAAGCACTTGCCGACCGTTTCGCGGTCAACATCGCAGCGCACCCCGCTGACTGGCACATGCTTCAACCGCTGTGGCGCTCGGACCTTTCCGAATCGCGGCTCGCCCGCATGGAGGGTGAATGAAAATCGGCATGATCTGCCCGTACTCCTTCGACGTCCCCGGCGGCGTCCAGGCGCACGTGGTGGATCTGGCCGAGGTGCTGATCGAACGTGGTCACAAAGTGAGTGTGCTTGCGCCGTCGTCCGATGACGACGAGTTGCCGGATTTTGTGGTTTCCGCAGGTAAAGCCGTCGCGATTCCCTACAACGGTTCTGTTGCGCGGTTGTCTTTCGGCCCGACGGCGAACAACCGCCTCCGCAAGTTCATCGCGGAAGGTGACTTCGACGTTCTACATATCCACGAACCCAATGCGCCGAGTCTGTCCATGCTCGCGTTGCGCATCGCGGAAGGCCCGATCGTCGCCACCTTCCACACGTCGACCACGAAGTCGTTGGTGCTGAGCACGTTTCAGGGTGTCTTGGCTCCGTATCTCGAGAAGATCAGCGGCCGGATCGCAGTCTCGGAGTTGGCGCGTCGTTGGCAGGTCGAGTCTCTCGGATCCGACGCGGTCGAGATCCCCAACGGCGTCGATGTCGCAGCGTTTGCCGAGGCCGATCTGTTGCCCGGCTACCCGCGCGAGGGCGGAACCATTCTGTTCCTCGGTCGCTACGACGAACCGCGCAAGGGGATGGCCGTCCTCCTCGGTGCGCTGCCGGAGTTGGTCGAGCGTCATCCGGACCTCGAAGTGATCGTGGTCGGACGCGGCGACGAGGAGAAACTCCGCAAAGAGGCGGGAAAGTACTTCAAGCATCTCCGCCTGCTCGGGCAGGTCAGCGATGAGGAGAAAGCGTCGGCGCTTCGCAGTGCGGACGTCTACTGCGCGCCCAATCTCGGTGGTGAGAGCTTCGGGATCGTGCTGGTCGAGGCCATGGCGGCTGGCACTGCCGTCGTGGCCAGTGAGTTGGACGCTTTTCGCCGTGTTCTTCGCGACGGTCAGGCCGGCTTGCTGGTCCCCATCGGGAACTCCGATGCCTTGGCAGAGGCAATCGATTCCGTTCTCGGTGACCCGGATCGACGACGCGCGCTGGTCAACACCGCGACAAGTGTTGTTGCCGAATACGACTGGCCGGTGGTGGCCGAACAGATCCTGCGTGTCTACGAGACCGTCACGGTTGGCGGCACCGGCGTACGCGTGGTGGGTTCATGACCTTCTCCGCTCTGACAATCTTCATTCTCGGGCTCGTCGCTGCCGTCGTCCTGGTCGTCGGACTGTGGGCGTACGGGACGGCGAACCGACTCGATCGACTGCATGTGCGTTCGGATCAGTCGTGGTTGGCGCTCGATGCGGCTCTGTCCCGTCGTGCCGCGGTTGTCCGCGCGGCGGCTGTGGACATGAGCGCCGACGACGCCCGCAGATTCGTCACCTTGGCGGACGCCGCCGAACGTGCGGATCGTCAGGATCGCGAGCTTGCCGAGAACCGGCTGTCCAATGCTCTTGCTGCCTATGGCACGACGTCGCTGCGACCTCAACTGGTCGCCGAACTGGCCGATGCCGAGGCGCGCGTGCTGATCGCCCGGCGGTTCCACAACGACGCGGTGCGAGACACTCTCGCGTTGCGTACGCGTCGACTTGTTCGCTGGCTACATCTCGGTGGAACGGCACCGCTGCCTCAGTATTTCGAGATCTCCGAGCGCACGACCGCGGCGGCGGTGCCCGAGGGCATCACCGTGGATACGTCACGGACCTCTGCTCGCGTGGTGATGCTGGACGAGGACGATCGGGTGCTGCTGTTGCGCGGGCACGATCCCAAGATCCCGAACACTTACTTCTGGTTCACCGTCGGCGGCGGGCTCGAACGGGGCGAACACCTGCGGGCGGCTGCCGTTCGTGAGATCGAGGAGGAGACCGGATTCGTCGTGGCTCCGGAGAATCTGCGAGGTCCGCTCTGGCGTCGTGTGGCAATTTTCCCGTTCGACGGTGAGCTGATCCGTTCGGAAGAGCTGTTCTTCGCTACGCGCACTCACGGCTTCGAGCCGGTCTTCCAAGGCCACACGGAATTGGAGCAGCGTGCCATCACCGGCCATCGCTGGTGCAGCGCCGACGAGATCCGCCAATTGGCCAAGTCCGGTGAGCCGGTCTACCCGTTGGATCTGGCAAACCTCCTGGTGGAAGCGGCGACGATCGCGGACGGTACCGAGGATCCGGAAGTGCGTTCCATCCGCTGATCCTTCGGTCGTTCAGTTCTCGCGGGCAGTTTAAGGCCAGCAATGGCAAATTGGATACGGAATCGAAGGCCGGTTAGTCCTAGAGTTCTGGCCAGAGGCCTCCGCGCGAATGTACTCGTGTGTTCGCCGTGCCTTGTTTCTTTCGTCACGCCACTACTGCAGGAGTTTGCTGTGAGCACCCCCGACTCTGCCCCCACCACCGCCATCGGCACCGCCCGCGTCAAGCGCGGCATGGCTGAAATGCTCAAGGGCGGTGTGATCATGGACGTGGTCACCGCTGAGCAGGCCAAGATCGCCGAAGACGCCGGCGCCGTTGCCGTCATGGCACTCGAGCGGGTCCCCGCAGACATTCGCGCACAGGGCGGCGTCTCGCGCATGAGTGACCCGGACATGATCGACAGCATCATCTCCACCGTCAGCATTCCCGTCATGGCGAAGGCACGCATCGGTCACTTCGTCGAAGCGCAGATCCTGCAGAGCCTCGGCGTCGACTACATCGACGAGTCCGAGGTCCTGACCCCGGCCGACTACGCCAACCACATCGACAAGTGGAAGTTCACCGCTCCCTTCGTCTGTGGCGCCACCAACCTCGGTGAAGCGCTCCGTCGCATCAACGAAGGCGCGGCCATGATCCGCTCGAAGGGTGAAGCAGGCACCGGAGACGTCTCCAACGCCACCACCCACATGCGCACCATCCGAGGCGAGATCCGCCGGTTGACCTCGCTGAGCGAGGACGAACTGTACGTAGCCGCCAAGGAACTGCAGGCCCCGTACGAACTGGTCGTCGAGGTCGCCAAGGCCGGCAAGCTGCCTGTCACCATGTTCACCGCGGGCGGCATCGCGACCCCGGCAGACGCTGCCATGATGATGCAGCTCGGCGCCGAGGGCGTGTTCGTCGGATCGGGCATCTTCAAGTCCGGCAACCCGAAGCAGCGCGCCGAGGCCATCGTCAAGGCCACCACGTTCTACGACGACCCGGACGTGCTCGCCAAGGTCTCGCGCGGACTCGGCGAGGCAATGGTCGGTATCAACGTCGACGACCTGCCTGTCGGACACCGCCTCGCAGAGCGCGGTTGGTGACAGCAGGTTCGACGACCGGCCCCAGTGCCTGAAAGTCCTCACAGACGAAGGGGCGGCGGTTGCGTTGGCAACCCCCCCCCCCCCCCCCCCCCCCCTTCGGGGTGTGGCAGACCGATCAGATGCTGTCCGATACCTCGAACACGAACTCGACCTCGACGGCACTGTTTCGGGGTAGTTCGGCGACGCCGATCGCTGAGCGGGTGTGTTGTCCAGCCGAACCGAAGATCTCGGCCAGCAGGTCGGACGCACCGTTGATCACCTGGGGTTGCTGCGAAAATCCCGATCCGGAAGCAACAAATCCAACGACCTTGACGACCCGAACGATGCGATCGAGCCCGACTAAGGCATCGACTGCCGCGAGTCCGTTGAGAGTGCACAACCGCGCCGCCTGGGCGGCGTCTTCGACGGAGACGCCCTCGCCCAACTTACCGATGCACGTCGTAGTGCCGTCGACGAGCGGCAATTGCCCCGACGTGTAGACGTATGACCCCGTCTGAACGGCGGGGAGGTATGAGCCTGCGGGGGTGGCAACAGGCGGGAGGGTCAGGTCGAGTGCGGCGAGTCGTGCGGTCCAGGTACTTGCGTCGTTCATCGGTTCCTCAATGGGTTCTTTTGTCCGGGAATGGTGTTCGAGTCTGTCATCGGGAGTCTCGGCAAGTCCAAGTCGTATTTGCGCCCACCCCATCACTTTTGGTGATATTCGCCGTCGTCGGATTCAAAATGGTGTTCGAGTTGGCCACCTAAACTGTGTCGTATGTCGTCAATTCGTAACATCTCACTGGGGATACCTGTCCGTTCCGGTCACATACTCATACTCGACGGCACGGACTCTGTCACGGGGGAGAACTTTCATCGATTGATCGGTGGCGGTATCGAGTTCGGTGAGACGGCCGAGGCAGCGCTGCGGCGCGAGTTCGCGGAGGAACTCGGCGTCACGTTGGGAAGCGTCGAGTTGCTCGAGGTCGTAGAGAACATCTTCGAGTTCGAGGGGCGACCTGGGCATGAGATTGTCCATGTCTTTGGAGTCGACTCGGCTGACATCGATGCGTTTCCGCTCGACGTGCAACTCCGAGTCCTAGACGAAGGTAGTCCAGTCCACTGGGTATTGAGTGGTGGGTCCGACCGCCCTATCTACCCGGCCGAAGCTGCCCGCATTATCAACGCCCTGGTTCAGTAGGGGAATCCGTTGCCGGAACACGAGTGGCCGCAAAGGTTGCTCCGCAACAATTTTCGGTCAATCAGGATTGTTCGGACTGATTCCTGGAAATCATGGATATCGAACGGATATTCGAATAATGTTGAGGAATGTTCGATGACGGAGTAGGAAGTTCGGGTACCGCAGCGCAGCTGTCCGGTGCTGAATCCGACTGCGCCCTCATCGATCTCATCGCCGATCTGCATGCGCGCGAATCGATGCTCGTGGAACGGAAACTGGCTGCCATTGCCGAGTTTTTCGAGCGTCGCAGCGCTGGCCACACTGATAACGGTGCTTGGTCGTCTACCGCTCACGAACTGGCTGAGGCCGAGCTCGGCGCGGCATTGACCATGGGCCGTGCCGCAGCGGGAAAGTTGATCGGTCTCGGCTTTTCTCTCAAGACTCGCCTCCATCGCACGCGTGCCGCAATGGCGCGCGGAGAACTGGATCTGTATCGGGTCGGATTGATCGACTCCGCTACGGCCAACGTAGCCGACGATTTGATCGACGAGGTGGAACGGCAACTCCTCGAAAAGATCTCGGCGCCACCGATGCCTGGCGGTACCGGCTTGACGGGTCGCCGATTGACAGCGGCTATCGACCGGATCGTCGCCGTGGTGGATCCCGAGGGGATACGCGAACGTCGACGCCGCGCCCTGGCTGATCGGTTCGTGGGTGTGAGCGCTGCCGAGGACGGAATGGCGCGGATATTGGGGAGTATTCCGGCGGAGGAAGCACGGGCTTTCGACCGTCGGTTGCGGGAGTTGGCAATGTCGGTGTGTCGACACGATTCCCGTAAGTACGAGCAACGACGAGCTGACGCATTGGGAGCGTTGGTATCCGGGTCGACGATTCTGCCGTGCGATTGCGGCCGGGACGAGTGCCCACAAGATCGAAGCGGGATTGTGGTGGTGCGTCGGCCGTTGGTTCACGTGGTCATGCTGGAATCAACGCTTCAGGGCGGTGACGCACCAGGTGCAGACGAACCCGCTCACCTCGACGGTTATGGAGTGATCAGTGCAGAGCATGCGCGTGACATCGCCGCGGGTGCGCTGATTCGGAAGGTGAAGGTACCAGCCGATGCCGCGCTCGAGTCTTCCGGTGAGGGCGAGCCAGTACCTCCGCCCGTTGTTCCTTCGGCGTCGGTCTACCGCCCCGGCGCTGTCCTCGACACCTGGGTGCGGGTGATCGCAGGAAGCTGCCAGTGGTTGCACTGCGATGTCGCTGCATGGAATTCAGATCTTGATCACACTGAGCCCTTTGATCATCGCGATCCCACTTGTGGTGGAAAGACCGTGGCGTCGAATCTGAGTGCGTATTGTCGAAACCATCACCGCCTCAAGCATTCCGGTCAGTGGTTGCATATCTCGAACCCGGACCGGAGTGTCATGCTGACCTCGCCGACCGGACATTGCTACCGAACTAGGCCGTCAGGTCTGCTGGCGGGAATGCTCGAGCCTGTACTGCCCGAGGGTGGTCGGCGTCGGCGCACACGTCTGGAAAACAAAGCCGCTCGTGTGCGGGGTGAACGCCGGCGGCAGCGGTTACGAATGCACCTCCGAATGAAGAAGAAGGCCCGGAGGAGGACCTTCGACGGCGGAGACGATCCACCCCCATTCTGAGTAGGGCGGCGTGCAACTCCATGATTTTGTATGCCCACTTTGGTGGCCGGGGGTGCGTCAGGCATTGTGTGAAGGTCGGTAGACGTCGGTACACGGGGAGATGTGGAGCATCGATGGCGAGGATCGAAGAAATTCTGGAGTTGGAACGCCTCGAGCGGGACATCTTTCGAGGAATCATCGCGGAGACCACCCTGACCCGCACTTTCGGCGGCCAGGTCGCCGGACAGGCATTGGTGTCGGCGGTACGCACGGTCGATCCGGCCTACTCGGTTCATTCGTTGCACGGATATTTCCTGCGTCCGGGAAATCCGATGGAGCCGACGGTTTTTCTGGTTGATCGTGTTCGGGACGGTCGATCGTTCGCGACCCGCTTGGTCACCGGAATTCAAGACGGGCAAGCCATTTTCACGATGTCGGCGTCCTTCCACGTCCAAGACGAAGGCATCGAGCACCAGGACGAGATGCCACCCGTTCCTGACCCCGAGACCTTGGCCATCGCCCAGGATTCGGAGGATCCCGAGACTGCGTGGCTGGCGCGTGAGTGGTCCGATTGGGACCTTCGAATGGTGCCGAAGGCCGACATCGACAAACGTCCGGGCGCTGCCGCGCAGCAGCAAGTGTGGTTTCGTTCCCGCGAGGCACTCCCGGACGACCCGGTATTTCACGTGTGCACGCTTGCCTACATGAGCGACATGACGCTGCTCGGATCTTCCCGCGGCCCCCACATGGACGTGGCCATGCAAAGCGCTTCGCTCGATCACGCCATGTGGTTCCTGCGGCCGTTCCGCGCCGACGAGTGGCTGTTGTACGACCAGACGTCGCCGTCAGCGGGCTTCGGTCGCGCACTGACTCAGGGACGAATCTTCGACAGCCGAGGAAATATGGTTGCTGCAGTCGTCCAGGAGGGTCTGACCAGGCTGTATCGCCCGAAGTGAGGTCGGCCGACGTGAGATCAATCGCAGTGAGACCTTCACTGGCGAGACCGCACCGCAGGCCGGGCCGGATGGTCGTATCTGACCTCGAAATCGACCTCCTCGGACACTTCTGATCGGTGTTCGAGGAGTGCCTCGACGGTCCACAGATCTGCCTCCGGTGTGTGCCGCCGCATGGCAGGTTCGCTCATGTCCAGGCGGACGCTGACGTCGAACTCCAGCCCGCGCCCGAGCAACATCGGACCGGCGATCACGATGACCGCGCGCTCATGGACGGGGATACGGGTCGAACGAGCCGATCGATCGGTGGGTTCGTCCCAGAGTTTCGGCAAGAACGCCCGTTTGGTGCGGGCTGCGGTGATCACTTCACGATCGAGTGCCCGATAGTCGAACCAGATAGTGCGGTAACTCAGCGTATCCTCGTGGCCGAACTCGTATCGCAGCGAAGCCGGCCGTACGTAGTCGTGCAGTGACACAACAGCACTCGGCCTGTTGCGCGACTCGACGGCGGTGCCGACCAGTTCCGCGAGCCGAGACGGCTGTGCACAATCAGGTCCGTCGATCGCTACTACCGCCACCGACGGAAACGATCCGCTCAGCGTTGCAATCTGCTCGGCCAAGGCGAGGGGACTGGACGGGATGAATGTACTCACGCCCACCATGGTGCCGTGCCCGCTCGCCGAGGCGATATTGTGAACCGTCATCGCGCCCAGTGCGGCGGTCTATGTTTTCGGAGGACTCATGGTTGGTATCGAGGAGATCCTCGCGCTCGAACACCTGGAGAAGGACATCTTCCGTGGTGCGGTCCATCCCACCGCACTTCAACGGACGTTCGGCGGGCAGGTTGCCGGGCAGTCGTTGGTTTCTGCCGTGAGCACCGTTGACGAGAGCTACCACGTGCACTCGTTGCACGGATATTTCCTGCGCCCGGGCAATCCGAAGATTCCGACGGTCTACCTGGTGGACCGCATCCGCGACGGGCGCTCGTTCTGCACCCGCCGGGTGAATGCAGTTCAGGACGGCAAGACGATCTTCACGATGTCGGCCTCGTTCCACGTCGACGACGAAGGTATCGAGCACCAGGACCGGATGCCCTCCGTTCCGGCGCCGGAGGACTTGCCGGACGCGCAGACCGTTCCGAAGTTGGCTGAATCGCAGTTCTATCAGGAGTGGAAGAACTGGGACATCAGAATTGTGCCCGCTGAGCAGAGCGCGTCAGCGCCGGATCTCGCCGCGCAACAACGCGTGTGGATGCGCTACCGCGAGGCTCTGCCGGATCGTCCGCTGCTGCACATCTGCACCCTCGCGTACCTCAGTGACATGACCCTGCTCGGAACTTCCAAAGTCCCGCACCGCGGCGTGAAGACGCAGACTGCTTCGCTCGATCACGCGATGTGGTTCCTGCGTCCGTTCCGGGCCGACGAGTGGTTGCTCTACGACCAGACGTCGCCGTCGGCAGGTTTTGGTCGCGCGCTCACTCAGGGGCGTATCTACGATCGCGATGGCAACATGGTGGCAGCGGTGGTTCAGGAGGGTTTGACGCGTCTCGAACGCGAACCCGACAGCCATGAGAGCAAGAACAGCCGTGAGAACAAGACAGGAACTGTGTGATGACGCGTCCGTTGATCGGTGTACTCGCCCTCCAAGGTGATGTTCGCGAACACCTTGCCGCACTCGATGATTCGGGAGCGGATGCGGTGGGTATCCGGCGCCCGGAGGAACTCGACAAGGTCGACGGCATCGTGATCCCCGGTGGCGAATCCACCACGATGAGCCGGCTTCTGCAGGTATTCGAGCTGCTGGAACCGCTTCGTGAGCGACTCCGCGGCGGGCTGCCGGCTTACGGATCGTGTGCGGGCATGATTCTGCTCGCCAGCGAGGTACTAGACACCCGGCCGGACGCCGAGCATCTCGGCGCCATCGACATGACGGTGCGCCGCAACGCTTTCGGTCGGCAGGTCGATTCTTTCGAGTCCGACCTGGAGTTCGAGGGCATCATCGGTGATCCCATTCGCGCTGTCTTCATCCGCGCGCCGTGGGTGGAGCGAGTTGGGCCGGGCGTTGAGGTCCTTGCGCAGGTTCCCGCCGCCGCGGGGGAGGCCGCGGGCCGGATCGTCGCGGTTCGGCAGGGCTCGGTGATCGCCACTTCTTTCCATCCCGAGGTTACCGGGGACCGTCGAGTGCACGAGATGTTCGTCGATCTGGTTCGCGGATAACTGGAGTAGTCAGCCTCGGCCGAACCTACAGCTCCAGTTCGCGGGCAAGGATCGCCGCCTGGACGCGTGAGGTGAGGTGCAACTTCGACAGAACTCGCGACACGTGCGACTTCACCGTCGGAGCACCGACTCCGAGTTCACGCGACAGTTCGGCGTTGGACATACCCGTCCCCAACAGCGCGAGGACCTCGCGTTCACGGTCGGTGAGCTCGCTCAATCCCAGCGGTTCGGTGGGTTTGGGTGCGCGCTGCACGAACTCGCCGATCAGTGCACGCGCCGCACGCGGAGCGAGCACTGCATCTCCGGCCGCGACGTTGCGGATAGCGCTGGTCAGCTCGTCCGCGGTCGCAGTCTTGAGCAGGAATCCCGAAGCACCGGCGCGCAGGGCCGCGAAGACGTATTCGTCGAGGTCGAAGGTGGTCAACACCAGAACCCGGCTGCGGGTCGTCCCGATGATCTGACGCGTCGCCTCGATGCCGTCGGTGCCTGGCATCCGGACGTCCATGAGTACGACGTCGGGTTGATGCGTGCGGGTGACGGTGATCGCCGACGCTCCGTCACCGGCTTCTGCAACGACATCGATGTCGTCGTGCTGCCGCAGGATCATCGCGAGTCCGGACCGGATCGCGGCGTGGTCGTCGACCAGGGCGACGGTGATCACTGATCCGTTCCGTTCGGCGCGGGGACCGGTAGCTGTGCGCATACCGTCCATTCTCCGTCGACCGGAAGTGCGTCGAGTGAACCGCCCAGCAGTTCGGCGCGGTGACGCATGTTTGCAAGTCCGTGCGTTCCCGCCCGAAAACTGGATGTGTCGCGACCGACGGGGTTTCGGATCTCGATCTGTAATGCATTGTGCTGGAGAGAGATCGACATCGAGATCGGTGCACCAGGCGCATGCTTGAGCGCATTGGTCAACGCCTCCTGGGTGATCCGGTACGCCGTGTGATCGACCACGCTCGGCAGGTCGGCAGTATCGATGTCGATCGCAACGTGCACGGCGGCGCCGGCTGCCCGAACTGCGTCCAGGACGACGGGCAACTCGGTCAGCCGCGGGGGAGAGGAACGCGGGTCCGGGGTCTCGTCGTCCCCGGCGTGGAGCAGTTCGATCATCGACCGCATCTCGGAAAGGCCCGCGAGACTGCTCGATCTGATCGCTCCGATCATCTCCCTCAATCCGTCGTCGGGTTGGCCCCGTTCACCGGAGAGAGCTGAGGTGGACAGTGCCGCCTCCGAATGGATTGCGATGGCGGAGAGGTGGCTTGCGATGACGTCGTGCAGATCGCGCGCCATGGTTGCTCGTTCGTGAGCGACTGCGGCCTCGCGGTCCAGAGTGGCGAGTGCTTCGTGGACTCTGGAACGCTCGCGTTCGGCCTCGGTCAGTTCGACTTGTCGACGGATGACCAGTGCCCACCACACCGGTGTACCGAAGAACAGAGCGGTCACCACGCCTGCCCCAGCCGCAGCGCGGACGTCCTGGGTGGACAGGTAGACGAGTGCGGTGAGCGCGGCAACCGTCACCGCGGTCAGAGAACACACCACTCGGCCCAGCCGCGCCGTCCCGTACAGAACTGCGGCGTAGGTGAGATCCGAGAGGACCAGCCACATCGGCAGAGTGGGTCCCAGGGCAGCGTCGACCGCGACGATGACGGCCCCCGCCGCCAAAGCTGTTGCCGGACGCACCCGCCGGAACGAGTCGATCGCACACAGCAGAGCCAGCATCCCGATCCGAACCCCGGCGGGAACGTCGGCGACACCTCCGACATCGGTCCACATTTGGTACAGGCCGACCAGGTAGAGGAGTACCCCGATCGCGAACAGGCCGAAGGCGATGAGCGGATCGTTCCACTTGCCGACACTCCGACTTCTGGTCACCACAGACTTATCAGAGCACATCGGGGCGCCTGACTTGTCATACCAAATGATGAGGTCGGCGTTGTTCCGATGGCTGATGTGCGGATTCGAGAGAGAAGACAGGCTCGACGTATGAAAATTCGCTTCGAGTTGATGATCGGCATTCTCTTGGTCGTCGGTGGCGGCTGTCTGTGGCTGTTCGCGCGTGACGCCGAGTTCTTCTGGTTTCGCGGCGGACCACTCGGCGTGATCCTCGCGATCATCGGTGCCTTCGACATCGTGAATGCAGTCCGAACGAGGGAGACAGCGATACCCGAGCGCCGAAACGACTGACGTGGAACTCGTCCTGCTCACCACGCTGGGCGGGCTCGCCCTGCTGGACAGTACGAGCATCGGAACATTGGTCGTCCCGGTCTGGATGTTGTTGATGCCGGGACGACCGCAGGTTCGCAGGCTGCTGACGTATCTGGTGGTCATCACGACGTTCTATTTTGTTGTCGGGGTGGCAGTCTGGACGACGGCACGGGCAGGCATGCCTGTCGTCGCCCCGCTGCTCGAAACCCCCGCCGCCCGCGGTGCGCAGTTGATTCTCGGTATCGCGTTGTTCGCGTGGAGCTTTCGATTCGATTCCGAGAAGAGGCGCACATCCGGTCAGGCCGATCGAACCCATGTTTGGCGAGAGCGGGTGCTCGGCTCGGCCAGTTCCGCGAGAAGTGTTGTACTTCTCGCGATTGCTGCGGGAACCGCCGAATTGGTGACGATGTTGCCCTACTTGGCGGCGATCGCGATGATCACCGCTGCTGGGCTGCCCGCAGTCGCGTCTGCGTCGATACTTGCCGGATACTGCCTGATCATGGCCATGCCCGCAGTGCTTCTGTTGTGCGGGCGGGTCGTGGCCGGCAACCGCCTCGACAAGCCGCTGCGCCGAGTGGACTCGCTGATGTCTCGCTACGGCGACAGCGCAATGGGTTGGGTATTCGGCATTGCCGGTTTCTACCTCGCCGGCAATGCCGCTGCCGTGTTGTTCGTGAATTGACGTTGTTCGTGAATCAACCAGCCTGAACCAACGAATTGATCAGCTTCACACCGTCTTCCGGGTGATCGACGGTTACGGCGAACAGTCGTCCGCTCTCGAGAGTGACCACGATGGCCTCACCCGAGCGGAGAGTGACGGCTGTTCCGCGCGGTGTCATTCGGTAACCCCATCCGCCCCATTCGGCTGGACGTATCGCGTCGACCGATGCGGACTTCACCTTCGAGATGGGGATCTTCTTCCATCGAACGCCCCAGGAACTGATGCCGACACCGTGACGGTCGACGCGCACGGTGACCGACGCGAATGCTGTGACGGCGAGGGTGGACACACCCAGGATCACGGCAACCCACCAATCCGAGTACGCGGCAGTCGCGATCACGAGAACTACGAGGCCGGCTGTAACGATCCACGGCCAGACGCTGCGGACCTGCCCGACCCACACTGCACGTTCGGAGGCCGTCAGCGGAGTGTCGAGCGTCGGGGTCGGCAGTGGCGACTCCGGGCCGCTTCGTTGCTGGTCAGGCAGCGCGTATGCCAGAACTCCTACGAGTACCGCCGCGATCGGCGCAAGAATCCACCAGCCGATACGCGCGGCTTCCGGCGACCCGGCGTCGATCGTCAGGGCGACGCTCAGAATCCAGATCGTCGCCAGTGTCGCACTCGAGATCGAGGAGACGGCCAGAAACAGGGGCGCGTTGTCGCTCGAACGGGCCGCGACGACACAGGCGCAAACGACAGCCACCAGAGAAATCACCAGCGCGATGGCGAAAAACGTCGTCGTGGTGCTGAAGCCGTCCGGGGTCGATCCGGACCAATGGCTCGCGACGGTCTCGGGTAGGCGGTCACCCCACGCGAAGCGTGCGAGAACCAGGATCAGGGTCGGGATCAGAGTCAGCGAAGCTGCTGTCCAGAGTCGGATCTTGCTGGTCGTCATTGTGTGCTGGTCTCCTTGATGAGGTCGAGCATGTGCGCAGTGTCGAGTCCGAGATTTCGGGCCTGCCGTACGAACTCGCGCGCAGATTCGTTGAGAGCTGTTCTTCCCGAGTCGAATTCGGCGCGAATGACGGCGCCACGTCCGCGTCGGAGGTCGATCAGGCCTTCGTCGCGGAGTGTTGCGTACGCACGAAGAACCGTGTGGAGATTGACGTCGATCGACTCGGCGAGAGCGCGAGCGGACGGCAGGCGGTCACCTGGTCCGATCTCACCGCGGATGACCGAGCCACGAACCCCGGCTGCAATCTGCTCCGCGAGTGGAGTTGTGGAGGCGTGATCTATTCGGACCAACATGTTTGCATTCTATGCAAACAATGCGTGGTTTGACTAATTCGTGTCGGGGGATGCAGCGAGTTGTGACGTGGGACGGGTAACATCGGCAGAGCTGAAAGACGCGCATTCGGCGTGCGCAACGCAGCAGGAAAGGGGCTTGAATCGCATGAGCGGCCACTCAAAATGGGCCACCACCAAGCACAAGAAGGCTGTGATCGACGCACGTCGTGGCAAATCCTTCGCGAAGCTGATCAAGAACATCGAGGTGGCGGCACGAACCGGCGGTGGCGATCCCACGGGCAACCCCACCTTGTACGACGCCATCCAGAAGGCGAAGAAGACGTCTGTTCCCAATGACAACATCGAGCGTGCGCGCAAGCGCGGCGCCGGTGAAGAAGCGGGCGGCGCAGACTGGCAGACCATCATGTACGAGGGCTACGGACCCAACGGCGTCGCCGTTCTGATCGAGTGCCTCACCGACAACCGCAACCGCGCAGCCGGTGAAGTTCGCACCGCGATGACCCGTAACGGTGGCAACCTCGCTGACCCGGGTTCCGTCTCCTACCTGTTTGCTCGCAAGGGTGTCGTCACGCTCGAGAAGAACGGCCAGTCGGAGGACGACGTCCTGATGGCTGTGCTCGACGCCGGTGCCGAGGAAGTCACCGATCTCGGTGAAACCTTCGAAATCGTCAGTGAGCCACAGGATCTGGTTGCCGTACGGTCGGCACTTCAGGAAGCCGGCATCGACTACGACTCCGCTGAAGCCGATTTCCGCGCTTCCGTCGAGGTTCCCTTGGATGTCGACGGCGCACGCAAGATCTTCAAGCTCGTCGACGCGCTCGAAGATTCTGACGACGTGCAGAACGTCTACACCAACATCGATCTTTCCGACGAGGTTCTCGCGGCTCTCGAAGACTGATTGTTTTTCAACTCAACCCGGTCCTGACGTCCGCGTCCGGGCCGGGTTGCGTGTTGATGCGGGGTAGTAGTCCCGCGCACCGCTAAGCTATCGAACAGCTGTTCGGTATGGAGAGGTGTGACAAGTGCGCGTGCTCGGAGTGGACCCAGGCTTGACTCGCTGCGGGTTGGGAGTGGTCGACGGGAGCAACGGCAGGAAAGTGCGCCCCATTGCGGTCGACGTGGTGCGGACTCCGGCCGAGATGGACCTCGGTTCTCGGCTTCTGCGGATCTCCGATGCGGCTGAACTGTGGATCGAGCAGTACAAGCCGGAGGTGGTCGCGATCGAGCGCGTGTTCGCGCAGCACAACGTCAGTACCGCGATGGGGACGGCGCAAGCAGGCGGAGTTGTCGCGCTCGCTGCCGCCAGACGCGGCATTCCGGTGTGTTTCCACACGCCCAGCGAGGTGAAGGCCGCCGTCACCGGCAGCGGTAACGCCGACAAGGCGCAGGTCACTGCGATGGTGACGCGAATTCTGAATTTGAAGACGGCGCCGAAACCGGCTGACGCTGCCGACGCTCTGGCGCTGGCGATCTGTCACTGCTGGCGAGCACCGATGATCGAGCGGATGGCCCGCGCCGAGGCGATGGCCGCTGAACAAATGCGTAAGTATCAGGCAAAATTGGCCGAGACGAAGAAGGCAGGTTCACGATGATCGCGTCGGTACGCGGCGAGGTACTCGATATTGCGCTCGATCACGCGGTCATCGAAGCGTCAGGTGTCGGCTATCGGGTCAATGCCACCCCGGTGACTCTCGGTGCGCTGCACCGGGGAAGCGAAGCGCGACTGTTCACGACGATGATCGTTCGCGAAGACTCGATGACGCTGTACGGTTTTTCCGATACCGAGTCGAAGGACCTGTTCAGCCTCCTGCAGACGGTTTCCGGAGTCGGACCGCGCCTGGCGATGGCAACTCTTGCAGTTCTCGAACCGGACGCGCTGCGGCGGGCGCTCTCGGAAGGCAACCTGACGGCGTTGACGAGGGTCCCCGGTATCGGAAAACGCGGCGCCGAGCGCATGGTTGTCGAACTGCGCGACAAGGTCGACGCCGTCGCGACGACGGCCGGCGCGGCGTCCGGTGTCGTCGTCGGCAGTTCGATCCGTGATCAGATCGTCGAGGCTCTCGAAGGTCTGGGCTTCCCGATCAAGCAGGCTGAGCAGGCCACGGATTCGGTTCTGGCGGAATCGCCCGAGGCCACCACGTCGGTCGCACTGCGTTCTGCTCTGTCGCTGCTCGGTAAGACTCGATGAACTTCGACCCGATCGACGATTTCGACGACGAGTCGCAGGTCTCTGCCGAATTGGTGGCGGGAGACGGTGATGTCGAAGCGAGTCTGCGCCCCAAGAGTCTCGACGACTTCATCGGTCAACCTCGTGTTCGCGAACAACTGCAGCTCGTGCTCACCGGAGCAAAACTTCGTGGCAGCACGCCTGATCACATCCTGATGTCCGGTCCCCCCGGGCTCGGCAAGACGTCGATGGCGATGATCATCGCGGGGGAGTTGGGCTCTTCTCTGCGGTTGACGTCCGGACCGGCGCTCGAACGCGCCGGAGACCTGGCTGCGATGCTGAGCAACCTCGTCGAGGGCGACGTGTTGTTCATCGACGAGATTCACCGAATCGCTCGACCGGCCGAGGAGATGTTGTACCTGGCCATGGAAGACTTCCGTGTCGACGTCGTCGTCGGTAAGGGGCCGGGCGCCACGTCGATTCCTCTGGAGGTTGCACCGTTCACGCTGGTCGGTGCGACTACGCGGTCGGGTGCGCTGACCGGTCCGTTGCGCGACCGCTTCGGGTTCACCGCTCACATGGATTTCTACGAACCCGAAGAGCTGCAACAGATTCTGATGCGTTCGGCCGGAATTCTGGGCGTCGATCTCGAAGTCGATGCCGGTGCCGAAATCGCACGACGCTCGCGGGGGACACCGCGTATCGCGAACCGATTGCTGCGCCGGGTTCGCGACTTCGCCGAGGTGCGCGCCGACGGAATCGTCACCATGGACGTCGCTCAGGCGGCCTTGGCCGTCTACGACGTGGACCAGTTGGGCTTGGACCGTCTCGACCGTTCGGTACTGAGTGCTTTGGTGCGTTCGTTCGGCGGCGGGCCCGTCGGCGTGTCGACGCTTGCGGTGGCCGTCGGCGAGGAACCGTCGACGGTGGAAGAAGTGTGCGAGCCGTTCCTGGTCCGGGCCGGAATGATCGCCCGGACGCCGCGAGGACGTGTGGCTACCGCCGCTGCTTGGACTCAACTCGGAATGACACCGCCGCCGGATGCCGCAGCGGGCGGTATCGAGGTTCGTGTCAACGAACCGCAGGCCACGTTGTTCGATCCGAACGGCGAGTGAATTTCGACTGGAAAGGCCTACTTGAACGGCCGATCTGTCAGGAATCCTCAGCAACTAATGGCACACTGGTGTATTGCGTAGGTCCATCCGGGACCATCGCGGCGTAAAACGTGCAACACAACCGAGGTTGATCAACACATGTCGAGTTTGCTTTTCCCCCTCTTGATCCTCGCACTGCTGGTGCCCATGTTCCTGGGCATGCGCAAGCAGAAGAAGGCCTTGGCCGCGACTTCCGAGATGCAGGACTCGCTGCAGGTCGGCGATCGGGTGCAGACCACGGCCGGGCTCTACGCCACGATCGCTTCCCTGGACGACGACACCGTGGAGCTCGAGATCGCGGACGGTGTCATCACCACCTGGTCGCGTCTGGTCATCCGTGAGCGCGTCGTCGAGACGACCGAGACCGACGAGTACGACGACGACTCGATTTCCGAGATCGAAGAGTCTGCTGCCGACACCGAAATCCGGCTCACCAAGGAGTCCTGACTTCGTCGAACTGGTACGTGTTCTAGAGTTGTGAACTCGGACACACGTCCAGATCGGTTTGTCCGCTCTTACACCAGCAGCTCAGTTCACCCCGTTGATCAATCGTTGCAGTTCGAACGCCGCAGCTCGGGTGGTCGTCGACCACCCGAGCCGTGCACTTACTGAAGCTCTGCACCTACCGAGGAGACTTAAAGATCGTGGCACCTTCCACCGGAACGGTGCATCCGGTCCGCTACCTGGCCCTTTTCGGGGTCCTGGTAGTGGCACTGTATGCCCTGGTGTTCTTCACTGGAGACAAGTCGGCCACGCCGAAACTCGGCATCGACCTGCAGGGTGGAACGCGCGTCACGTTGACCGCTCGTACCCCGGACGGCAGCGCTCCCAGTCAGGACAGTCTCAAGCAGGCTCAGGAAATCATCGAGACCCGCGTCAACGGTCTCGGCGTTTCCGGTTCCGAGGTCGTTGTCGACGGTGACAACCTCGTCATCACCGTTCCCGGCGACGACAGTGCGCAGGCTCGCTCGCTCGGCCAGACCGCTCGTCTGTACATCCGCCCGGTGACGGGTTCGATCGACGTCGCCACCCGTGACGCGAATCGGACAGCTACGCCTGAGGCGCCGGCGGCCGAAACTCCGGCCACTGATGCACCGGCCCCCGAAGCACCCGCTGACGGGACGCAGACGCCGCAGAACCGTCCGTTCCTGGCTCAGGACCCGACTACTCCCGAGGCAACGCCCGCGCCGCAGACAACGACTCCGGCCCCCACCGGGGACGCTCCGAGCGACGGCACCGACGAAGGCGACGCAGCAGCAGCGGAAATCGCCGCAGCGCGCGCCCTCCGGCAGAGCAGCGATCCGACAGTGCAGCAGCAAGCAGTGGCGAACCTCGACTGCTCCGTCGCGGATCCGCTCCGTGGAAACGACGACCCGACCCTGCCGCTGGTCGCGTGCTCGCAAGACGGACTGAACATCTATCTCCTCGGTCCTTCGATCATCGACGGCCAGGAGATTGCCGACGCGTCTTCGGTCTTCAACTCGCAGCAGTCGCGCCACGAGATCAGCCTCTCGTTCAAGACGACCGGCAGCAACACCTGGGCCGAGTTCACCTCAGCCAACATCGGCAAGCAGGCAGCGTTCACGCTCGACTCGAAGGTCGTCAGCGCTCCCACGATTCAAGGTGCAACGCCTGCGGGTAGCGCCACCTCGATCACGGGCAGTTTCACTGCCGAGAGTGCCAAAGAACTTGCCAACACACTGAAGTACGGTTCGCTTCCGCTCTCGTTCGCAGCCTCTGAGGCCGAGACGGTCTCGGCCACGCTCGGCCTGGCCTCACTGCAGGCGGCATTGATCGCCGGCGCGGTCGGTCTCGTTCTCGTTCTGCTGTACTGCCTCGTCTACTACCGCATGCTCGGCGTCCTGACGGCGTTGTCGCTGATTCTCTCCGGAGTCATGGTCTACGCGATCATGGTTCTGCTCGGCAGATACATCGGCTTCACGCTCGACTTGGCCGGCATGGCTGGTCTGATCATCGGTATCGGTATGACCGCCGACTCGTTCGTCGTGTTCTTCGAACGCATCAAGGACGAAATGCGTGAGGGCCGTAGCTTCCGCTCGGCGGTGCCACGCGGTTGGGCAAGAGCACGCCGAACAATTCTTTCCGGCAACGCGGTGAGCTTCATCGCCGCTGCGGTTCTGTACGTGCTGGCGGTCGGACAGGTGCGAGGCTTCGCCTTCACCTTGGGTCTGACGACCATTCTCGACGTGATTGTCGTGTTCCTCGTGACGTGGCCACTGGTCAGCATGGCGTCCCGTTCGGCGTTCTGGTCCAAGCCCAGCGTCAACGGTCTCGGCGCAGTGCAAGAGGTTGCCCGCGAACGTAAGGTTGCCGCCGCTGCGTCGGCTAAGGAGACACGAGCATGAGCGAGTCCAACAACTCCCCGGTGGGGTCCACCAACAGTTCCGCCGCCGAATCCGCCGATGCGGCGGCCCGGTCGGAGATCACCGACTCCGGCGTCGATCAGGGCGCGATGCCCAAGCACAGCTGGCTCTCGCGGTTGTACACCGGAACGGGTGCGTTCGAGGTCGTCGGCAAGCGTCGCTTCTACTACGGACTGACCGGCGCTCTGGTCGCCATTGCGCTGCTGAGCATCATCCTGCGCGGCTTCACCTTCGGTATCGATTTCGAAGGCGGATCACGCATTCAGTTCCCGGCCGAGGGTGGAGTCGAGACGTCGGCGGTGGAAACCGTCTACTCCGACACACTCGGGTTCGAACCGGTCAGCGTGCAGACAGTCGGCTCGGGTGCCAGCGCAACCGTGCAGATCCGGTCGGAGACGTTGAACGCGACGCAGATCAACGATCTTCAGTCGGCTCTCTTCGACGAGTTCCAGCCCAAGGACAAGAACGGGAACCCGTCGGCGCAAGCCATCAGTTTTGCGGACGTGAGTGAAACCTGGGGCGGCCAGATCACCAAGAAGGCGCTGATCGCGCTGATTGTGTTCCTGGTGATCGTGAGTATCTACATCGCCATCCGCTTCGAGCGGGACATGGCGGTAGCTGCGATCGTTGCGTTGTTCTTCGACATCATCGTCACTGCCGGCGTCTACTCGCTCGTCGGTTTCGAGGTGACGCCCGCGACGGTGATCGGTTTGCTTACCATTCTCGGCTTCTCGCTGTACGACACCGTGGTGGTGTTCGACAAGGTCGAAGAGAACACCCGCGGTGTTCTGCATCTGACGCGCCGGACGTACGGCGAGCAGGCCAACCTCGCGGTGAATCAGACCTTGATGCGATCGATCAACACGACCGTCATCAGCGTGCTCCCGGTGATCGCTCTGATGGTTGTCGCGGTCTGGATGCTCGGCGTCGGCACACTCAAGGACCTTGCGCTCGTTCAGCTCGTCGGCATCATCGTGGGTGCGTACTCCTCGATCTTCTTCGCGACGCCGCTCCTGGTGTCGATGAAGGAACGCTGGGGACCCGTTGCCGCGCACACTCGTAAGGTGCTCTCGCGCCGGGCTACGCTGGCCGAGAAGGGTACGCAGACGGTTGCCGTCGGCGCACCAGTTGCACGCCGTGCTCCGGTTGCTCCGCAGCCGGGTGCGCGGCCGACCGGAAAGCGAAACAAGAAGGGGCACTGAACATGCTCCCAAGAACACGCACACTGGTTCGATCGATGACGTTCGTTGCGGCCACCGCTGTGGCTGCGGGTTCGTTGGCGGCCTGCTCGGAAAGCGCCGAGCAGGTTCCGTCCATCGGATATGCCATCGACAACTCCATCTCCACGTACAACGCCAACACGACAGCTGGATCGGTGTCCGGGGCGATGGCCGCGTTCGGTCGGGTGCTTCCCGGCTTCACGTTCACCGGCCCGGCCGGAGCACCTGTCTCCGACACGGACATCGGAACGGCGTCTGAGTTGCCCGGTGACGTGCTCACGGTCTCGTACAAGCTCAATCCGGCGTCCGTGTACTCCGACGGGATTCCGATGTCCTGTGACGATCTCGTCCTCACCTGGGCGGCGTCGAGTGGCAAGTTCACCGAAGACGTCGATGGTGCCGTGAAGCCCATGTTCGACACGGCGAACAATCTCGGATACGCGGACATCGACCGGATCGACTGCCAGAGCGGGGCGAAGGACGCGACGGTGTTCTTCAAACCCGGGCGATCGTTCACCGATTGGCGGTCGTTGTTCGGTGCGACTGCGTTGATGCCTTCACACGTCGTGACGCAGCGCACGGGTGTCAGCGACGTGGTGAGCGCGGTGAATGCCGGTGACACCGAAGCGTTGTCGAAGATCGCGGACTTCTGGAACACCGGGTGGAACCTGACTCCAGGTCAGGTGGACACCTCCGTACTGCCCTCCGCTGGTCCGTATCGAATCGACTCGTACAGTACCGACGACGGCCTGGTGCTGGTCGCGAACGAGCGGTGGTGGGGCAACAAGCCGGCGACCGATCGCATCGTCGTCTGGCCACGTGGTGTGAATCTGACCGAGGATCTCGACAAGAACTCGATCGAGGTAGTCGACGTCGCTTCCGGCTCGGCTGGCGAACTCGGTACTCCGTCCGGGTTCGACGTCCAACAGATTCCGTCGCGGTCGATCGAGCAGTTCGTTCTCGCGACCTCTGGTTCGCTTGGCGACGAAGCCGCCCGTCGAGCGTTCGCGCATTGTGTTCCGCGTACGACTTTGTTCGAGAAGTTCGGGCAGACGGAGAATGCGCCGCAGGCGGGTTTGGGTTCCGGCGTGGTCGATTCGCGACTGATGGCGCCGGATTCACTCGTTTACAGCGACGCCGCTGCGGTCGACGGTGATCGGTACGCCAATGCCGACATCGAGGCTGCGAAGACGTCGTTGTCGGAAGCCGACCTCGACCAGTTGACCGTCCGGGTCGGGTACCTCGCACCGGACCCGGTGCGGGCGCAGATCGTCTCCGAAGCGAAAGCCGCGTGTGCTCCGGCGGGAATCACGGTCGAGGACGCAAGTAGCGACAGCTTCGATCCTGCGAGTCTGCAGAGTGGGGGAGTCGACGCCGTGCTTTCCGGCATGGCAGGCAAAGTCGGCGCAGGCGGAACAGCGAGCATGATCGACGCGCGTGGAGCGCTGCGATCGGGCAACGGCGCAAACCTCGGTACGTACGGAAATGCCAGGATCGATCAGATCATCGATCAGTTGAACGTGGATGCGAGCACGAGTGCGCAATTGGGACTCTCGGTGGAGGCGGAGAACATCCTGTGGACCCAGGTGCCTACGATTCCACTGTTCAATCAACTACGAACTGTCGCTGTAGCTCCAGGCATGTCGGCAGTGTTGGTCAATCCGACTCGGGCCGCTACCGGCTGGAACATGGACAGATGGGTACTACGCAGATGAGCGTCTCGAATGGTGTTGCCTTGCACACGACTGAAGAATTGATCGCAATCCACCGGGCTGCCGGTGACGCCGTTGTTCGGCTGACCCGCTGGGCGGACAACTTTCCCGGTCCCGGTGTTCGGTTCGCCGATCTGACTCCGGTGTTCGCCGACGCCGAGGGGTTCGGGGCCGTGCTCGATGCCCTTGTCGCCTGTGCTCCGGACGCCGACACGATCGCCGCCGTCGATGCTCGCGGTTTCCTGCTCGGTGCCGGTGCGGCCGCGAAGATGGGTGCGGGAGTCGTTGCCGTGCGGAAGGTCGGCAAACTGCCGCCGCCGGTGCTCTCTCGTTCGTACAGCCTCGAGTACGGATCCTCGACTCTCGAGATTCCCGCAAACGGCTTCGATCTCACCGGGCGGAATGTTCTGGTGATCGACGACGTTCTGGCTACCGGAGGGACACTCGAGGCGGCTGTACAGTTGGTCGAGTTGGGTGGAGCGAACGTCGTCGGCGTCGCAGTGGTGCTCGAGATCGAGGAACTGCGCGGTCGACATCGCTTCTTGAAGTACCCACTGACATCACTGGTGAAGGTCTGAGTATTAAAGTTGTCTCCTGGGGGTCGAGTTAGACCTCCAGGGCAATTACCCGATGCAGGGCGGTTGCCTCAACCAACTCGGTGGTAGGAGGTGGCGACATGACGTCGAATCTTGATCGATCACAGAACTCGGGTGCAGTGTCGCAGGAGACGGGTGCAGTTCCGGCTCCGGAGACGACACCATCGAAGTCCGCGGTGCCCGACGATTCGGGATCTGCGCAAACTACCGGCAATCGGGGTGGGCAGAATCTGGCCGTGCCCGCTTCCGCCTCCCGTAGGGTGCGCGCTCGGCTTGCTCGACGCATCACCGGTCAGCGCAACGCCACCATCCGCCCGGTGCTCGAGCCGTTGGTCAGCCTCCACCGTGAGCTGTATCCGAAGGCCGACCTCGCGCTGCTCCAGCGTGCGTACGACGTCGCCGAGGACAGACATTCGAGCCAGCGGCGCAAGTCCGGCGATCCGTACATCACGCATCCGTTGGCCGTCGCGAGCATTCTGGCCGAGCTGGGAATGGACACCACCACCCTCGTCGCAGCCCTTCTGCACGACACCGTCGAGGACACCGGTTACTCACTCGAAGAGTTGACCAAGGATTTCGGTGACGAGGTCGCTCACCTTGTCGACGGAGTCACCAAACTCGACAAGGTCGTTCTGGGCACCGCCGCCGAGGGCGAAACCATCCGCAAGATGATCATCGCGATGGCGCGGGACCCGCGCGTGCTCGTGATCAAGGTTGCGGATCGTCTGCACAACATGCGCACGATGCGATTCCTGCCGCCCGAAAAGCAGGCACGTAAGGCGCGTGAGACTCTCGAAGTCATTGCACCACTTGCGCATCGGCTCGGAATGGCGACCGTCAAGTGGGAACTCGAGGACCTTTCGTTCGCGATCCTGCACCCGAAGAAGTACGACGAGATCGTTCGACTGGTCGCCGATCGCGCGCCCTCTCGAGACACTTATCTGGCCAAGGTTCGCGCCGAGATCAACTCGACTCTGTCCGCCTCGCGGATCAATGCCATCGTCGAGGGCCGGCCCAAGCACTACTGGTCGATCTACCAGAAGATGATCGTCAAGGGCCGCGATTTCGACGACATCCACGATCTGGTCGGCGTGCGCATTCTGTGCGAAGAAGTGCGTGACTGTTACGCCGCGGTCGGTGTTGTCCACTCGCTGTGGCAGCCGATGGCCGGACGCTTCAAGGACTACATCGCACAACCGCGCTACGGCGTCTACCAGTCGCTGCACACCACCGTCGTGGGACCGGAAGGCAAGCCCCTGGAGGTCCAGATCCGGACCCAGGACATGCACCGGACCGCCGAGTTCGGTATCGCCGCGCACTGGCGGTACAAGGAGACCAAGGGCAAGCACGCGGGCGACATCGCCGAGGTCGACGACATGGCGTGGATGCGTCAGCTACTCGACTGGCAACGTGAAGCGGCCGATCCGGGGGAGTTCCTCGAATCGTTGCGTTACGACCTCGCGGTCAAGGAGATCTTCGTCTTCACGCCGAAGGGCGACGTCATCACGTTGCCTGCCGGATCGACTCCCGTCGATTTCGCGTATGCGGTGCACACCGAGGTCGGGCACCGATGCATCGGTGCCAGGGTCAACGGCCGACTGGTCGCGCTGGAACGAACTCTCGAAAACGGCGAAGTGGTGGAGGTCTTCACGTCGAAGGCTGCCACCGCCGGGCCGAGCCGTGATTGGCAGACGTTTGTCGTCTCGCCGCGTGCCAAGGCGAAGATCCGTCAGTGGTTCGCGAAGGAACGCCGCGAGGAGGCGCTCGAGTCCGGCAAGGATCAGATCGCGAAGGAGGTCCGCCGTGTGGGACTTCCGTTGCAGCGGTTGATGAATGCCGAATCGATGAGCACGATCGCGCACGAACTTCGCTATCCCGACGTCTCGGCGTTGTACACGGCCGTAGGCGAGAGTCAGGTGTCGGCGCACCACGTCGTGCAGCGACTGGTTGCTCATCTGGGCGGCGTCGGCGCCGTCGAGGAGGAACTGGCCGAGCGTTCGACGCCGTCGACCATGCCGGTGCGCACCCGCAGTACGGGTGACTCCGGAATTCTGGTTCCCGGAGCACCGGGCACGGTGGCAAAACTCGCGAAGTGTTGCACGCCGGTACCGGGCGATTCGATTCTGGGCTTCGTCACGCGTGGCGGCGCGGTCAGCGTGCACCGTACCGACTGCACCAACGCCAACTCGCTCCACGATCAGTCGGAGCGAATCATCGACGTCGAATGGGCACCGTCAGCGACATCGGTGTTCCTGGTCGCGATCCAGATCGAGGCGCTCGATCGTCATCGGTTGCTTTCCGACGTCACCAAGGCGTTGGCAGACGAGAAGGTGAACATCCTGTCGGCCTCGGTCACCACGTCCGGCGACCGCGTGGCGATCAGCAAGTTCACCTTCGAGATGGGCGACCCGAAGCACTTGGGTCATGTTCTCAACGTGGTTCGTAACGTGGAAGGCGTCTACGACGTCTACCGCGTGACCTCTGCCTCGTAAACTGCTGTGCGCCTTTATTAACCGCGGGCGGTTAATAAAGGCGCACAGGGGGTCAGGCGACTACTGCAGTCTCGATGGTGATCGGGGTGTTGGGTGCACCGCCGCCGGTTGCTCCCATGCCACCATCGTCGCCGTCGGCCGCGATCTTCTCGATCGTCGCCAGGCCGGCGTCGTCGATCTTTCCGAAGACCGTGTAGTTGGGCGGCAAGACCGAATCCTCGTAGACGAGGAAGAACTGACTGCCGTTGCTGCCCGGTTTACCCGAGTTGGCCATTGCCAGCGTGCCGCGGGGGTAGACGGCAGGCAAGGAGAGTGCCGGATCGTTAGCCGGGTAGGCAGTGGTCGGGTACTCGTTGTCGAAGCCATAGCCTGGTCCGCCCGTGCCCTTGCCCGAGGGATCGCCGCACTGCAGGATCTGTAGACCGGGTGTGGTGACGAGTCGATGGCACGGGGTGTCGTCGAAGTACTTCTGCTCGGTCAAGCTCACGATGCTGTTGACCGTGCAGGGGGCTTCCGCCCGGTTCAGTTCCATCCCGATCGGGCCGGCCGTAGTCGTGAGCGCGACGTTGACGGTTCCCTCGGTGGACACACCCGTGGAGTTCGGCGGATTGACGGTTTTTGCTGCACCCGCCGCGCTCGGGTACGAGCAGTCGACGGTCGCCGAGGCCGGAGTCGGGACAGGCGGGAGTGCGTCGAACTGTGACATGTCGAGCGGCGGCATGGCAGCCGTTGTCGTCTTCGCCTTGGAGGTGCTGGACGGCGAGTCCGAGCTACCGGAATCACTGGAACAACCAGCCAGAAGCAGCGCCGCGGCGCTGGCGGCGGCAATAACTACAGGAAAGCGCATCACAGGATTACGTCGCATCAGTCGAGCCTTACTGTCTTGATGTCGGTGGTCAGATTCGGCTTGCCGTCACCCTCTGGCGTCGATCCGCCGGCCGCGACCTTGTCCAAAGTGGCGAGCCCGGTTTCGTCGATCGTGCCGAAAACCGTGTACTGCGGGGGGAGTTGTGAGTCGCCGTAGACGAGGAAGAACTGGCTGCCGTTGCTACCGGGTGCCCCGGTGTTGGCCATCGCAACCGTGCCGCGCGCGTAGGTGACGGGCTCCTGCGCTGCCGGGTCGGTGGTGGAATACGCCGTGGTGGGGAATTCGTTGTCGAAGCCGTAGCCCGGTCCGCCCGTGCCGGTGCCCGACGGGTCACCGCACTGCAGCACCTGGAGCGAGGGGCTCGTCGTCATGCGGTGGCAGGTGGTGTCGTTGAAGTAGTCCTGCTGCGCCAAGCTCACGAAGCTGTTGACGGTGCACGGAGACTTCGTTCCGTCGAGTGTGAGCCCGATGTTTCCCTGCGAGGTCTCGACGCTGATGCTCGGCGTCGCGTCCGGCGCGGTGGTGGGAATCCCGTCGGTACGAGGAGGGTTGTTGGCCTTGGACGCGGTAGCGCCGTCGGCTGGATACGAGCAGGAAACCGTGTCGGCCAGTGGCGTCGACAGACCGGCCGGCATTGCACCCGCGGTTTGTGGCGTGAGGCTCGAGTCGTCGGCAGCAGTGTTGGTGGTGTTCGCGTCGTCGTCACTGCGATTGCTCAGCCAGATGAGTCCACCGACGACGCCGACTACGACGACCACGCCGAGCGCAGTTCCGGCTATCGTCATCTGCTTGCGCTTGCGGGCACGTTCTGCGCGACGTTCGAGCTGACGCTCGAGCTTGCGTTTCGCCGCCTCGCGGCGTTGCTCGTTACTCGGCACTGCTGTAGTCCTCCGTATCGCGGGTGGATCGTGGTCGGCCGGCCGAGCGACACCCTGGGGGTCGGCTTCGGCAAGCGGCTCTACTCGTCGTCAGAGTCTCCCATTGCAACCTGAGAACTTACTGGCGGGGCAGCAGCTTAGGCTGTAACCGACAGCGTGTTGTTTGTTTCCACCCTTCGAAGAGGAGTTGCCCCCGTGCTCGTCACTGGTTTTCCGGCCGGGATGTTCCAAACCAACTGCTACATACTCGCTCAGGACGACGCGTGCGAGTGCGTAGTCGTAGATCCGGGTCAGGATGCAGCTGAGCCGCTCTTCGAATATCTGGACTCCAAGGACATGTCGGTCACGGCGGTCCTCCTGACGCACGGTCATCTCGATCACGTGTGGTCGGCCCGCGAGGTCTGTGAGCGGTATTCCGTACCCGCGTACATCCATCCCGAGGATCGCTACATGCTCAGCGATCCGGCACGGGGGATCGGCCCGACGATGAAGGAATTCATTCAAGGCATGACGTTCGTGGAGCCGGACGAGGTGATCGAACTGGCCGACGGAGACAAGATCACCGAGGCCGGAATGACGTTCGTCGTGGACCACACACCCGGGCACACGCAGGGATCGGTGGTGTTCCGCACCCAGGCGAACACCGAGAGCGGGCCCGTGGATTTGGCGTTCACCGGTGACACCCTGTTCCAGGGTTCCATCGGGCGCAGCGACCTTCCCGGCGGAAATCACGAGCAGTTGCTCGCTTCGATCGCCCGCAAGCTATTGGTACTCGGTGACGAGACAGTGGTCCTGCCCGGGCACGGCGGCAACAGTTCGATCGGCGCCGAGCGAAGCTCGAATCCGTTTCTCGTTGGACTCAGCGCACAAGAATAAGGAAAAGTACCTCTCGTGAGTAAAGCCAGCACCTTCTCTGCACCCAAGGGCATTCCGGACTACGTTCCGCCGCAGTCAGCCGAATTCGTCGCCGTTCGTGACGGTTTGACGCGCGCCGCGAGGTTGGCCGGATACGGCCACATCGAATTGCCGATCTTCGAGGACACCGGCCTGTTCGCTCGCGGTGTCGGTGAGTCGACCGACGTCGTCAGCAAAGAGATGTACACATTCGCCGACCGCGGTGACCGTTCGGTGACGTTGCGTCCCGAGGGAACCGCCGGAGTCATGCGTGCGGTCATCGAGCACAGCCTCGATCGTGGACAGTTGCCGGTCAAGGTCAGCTACGCGGGCCCGTTCTTCCGCTACGAGCGCCCGCAGGCCGGTCGCTACCGCCAGTTGCAGCAGGTCGGCGTCGAAGCCATCGGGATCGACGACCCCGCGCTCGACGCTGAGGTCATCGCGATCGCCGACGCCGGATTCCGGTCGTTGGGGCTCGACGGCTTCCGCCTCGAAATCACCTCTCTCGGTGACGACACCTGCCGGCCGCAGTATCGCGAACTGCTGCAGGAGTTTCTCTTTGCACTCCCACTCGACGAAGACACGCGTCGACGCGCCGAGATCAACCCGCTCCGCGTGCTCGACGATAAGCGCCCAGATGTACGCGAGATGACGGCCGGCGCACCGCTCATGCTCGATCACCTGTCCGAGAGCTGCAAGGCGCACTTCGACGAGGTGCTAGCGCACCTGGACGCATTGGGCGTTCCGTACGTCGTCAACCCGCGCATGGTCCGCGGCCTCGACTACTACACCAAGACAACCTTCGAATTCGTGCACGACGGACTGGGTGCGCAGTCCGGAATCGGTGGTGGTGGTCGTTACGACGGTCTGATGGAACAGCTGGGTGGACAGCCGCTCTCGGGCATCGGGTTCGGAATCGGCGTCGACCGCACGGTTCTCGCGCTCGAGGCCGAGGGCAAGTCCGTTGCGCCACCGGCGCGTGTCGACGTCTTCTGTGTACCGATGGGTGCCGAGGCGAAGGCTGCACTGGTGAAGATCGCACATCAGTTGCGTGCCAATGGGATTCGCGTCGACCTGGCGTACGGAAACCGTGGCGTGAAGGGCTCGATGAAGGCAGCTGATCGTTCGGGTGCCGCGATCGCTTTGGTTCTCGGCGAGCGTGAACTCGAAGAGGGCGTTGTCGTTGTCAAACAGTTGGCAACAGGTGAGCAGGAGACAGTGGCGCTCGACCAGGTTGTCGACAAGCTCGGGGAACTCGTTGAGCACTGAGGCCGAACCGGTTTCGCTCGATCTGGTTCCCGTGGCGTTGATCGCGCCGCGGCTGAAGAAATTCGCCGTTGTTGTCGTGGTGTTCGGCGTGGTCGTCGGCTTGATCGTCAGTGTGTTCTCGACGGCGACCGTTGGAGTGATCGTCGGCGCCGTCATCGCGGTGCCGACGTCACTGGCGATCCTGATGACGCTGCGCCGGCACATCACGTTGTACGGCAACAGAGTTCGTGCGCAAGCTGGTTTTCGAACCAACGTCGTCGACGTGGCCGAGGTACTCACGGCGGCATTGACGGTGAGATCCGGCCGGATCAGCGAAGTCAGCTTGACGCTCGGCGACGGACGGTCCACCGTGCGGATCCCGCTCGCGCTGTATACCGCGGGGGGTGGGCGCGAGTTGGAGATCCTTGCACTCCGCAAGCTCGCGGACGCGCTGGCGGCCAGCGAGTTGGTACCGGCTGCCGCGTTGTCCTCGGTGCTGATCGAACAGTTGCGTGCCGAAGCCCGCGGCGCCGGACTCGCCGAGCGTCCGCTCTACCGCGCCGTCGAACTCGTGACGGCGGAGGGACGAGTGCCGAGAACCACACTGACAGACCACGAAGTGGCCGGTTTACTCGACTAGCGTGGAAACCGTTCTTACAGCGTTGTAGAACGGACAGTCGTGAAAACGGCAGGTGAGGAGTCGGCAATGAGTATTGCGCCCGTAACCGTCACGGTAACCGGAGCGTCGGGTCAGATCGCATACGGAATGCTTTTCCGCATAGCTGCGGGGGAGATGCTCGGCGCTGACGTCCCGATCAAACTTCGACTGCTCGAGATTCCTGCCGCCGTGTCCGCTGCCGAAGGCGTTGCGATGGAACTCGAAGACGGCGCATTTCCGTTGCTGAGCTCCATCGACATCACCGACGATCCCGATGTCGCCTTCTCCGGCGCGAACGTCGGGATGCTGGTCGGCGCACGTCCGCGGAGCAAGGGGATGGAGCGTGCCGACTTGCTGAGTGCGAACGGCGCGATTTTCACAGCGCACGGGAAGGCGATCAACAACAACGCAGCCTCGGACGTCAAGGTGCTGGTCGTGGGAAATCCGGCCAACACCAACGCGCTGATCGCGATGAACAATGCACCGGATGTACCCGATACTCGGTTCAGTGCGCTGACACGTCTCGACCACAACCGAGCGATCGCGCAGGTCGTGAAGAAGACCGGGGTTCGTGCGTCGTCGGTGCGCAAGGTGTCCGTCTGGGGAAACCATTCGGCGACGCAGTACCCGGACCTGTCCCACGCGACTGTCGCAGGTGAGCCTGCACTCGCGGTGATCGACGACCGCGACTGGGTGGAGAACGATTTCATCCCGACTGTGCAGGTGCGAGGCACCGCCATCATCGCTGCGCGGGGATCGTCCTCTGCGGCGAGTGCGGCCAGCGCGTCGATCGACCACGTCCGCGACTGGGTGATCGGTACCGCCGAGGACGACTGGGTATCCATGGCCGTCTGTTCGGACGGTTCCTACGGAGTGCCCGAAGGATTGATCTCTTCCTTCCCGGTGACCTGTGCCGATGGCGAGTTCGCTATCGTTCCCGACCTCGCGATCGACGACTTCTCACGCGAACGGATCGACCTGTCCGTCAGCGAACTGGAGCAGGAGCGTGCGGCGGTGCGGGAGTTGGGCTTCGTCTGAGGTTTGTCTTGATCAGAGATCTCGGAACAGGTACTGATCGGGATCGTCAGCCCCGAGCACGGGCGGCGACACCATCGGCAGATCGTCGACCATCGAATTCTCGTCGCCGACAGTGACGAGATACCTCGGGGTAGTGCGTGGCGACTCGTCGTCCCGAGATCCGCGGGGTCCACCGCCCAGCATGCCGCCCGGCGACATGCCGCTACTGCCGACTGCCGACGATGGTGCACCCAGGCCGGGCGGTGTTACCGGAACCGGTTGAACTGCAGCAACTCCCGCTGCACCCCTCACCATTCCGCCGGTAGTGCCACCGCTTCCGCTCACCCATGCTCCGCCAGAGCTTGCCGTCGCACTGGGTGACGGCGACGCGCCGGCTGCGAGTGACGTCGACGGATTGCCTGCGCCCCACAGCTTGTCGACGCCGGTCGGAAGCCCGGCGCCGGCCTGTGCAGCCGAGGTTCGAACAGCCTCGGTGCCTGGCTGAGTGGAGTCCGGGTGGGTGGAGTACGGCGCATCACCGGCATCGGTTGAGGCAGACAGAGGTTGGGCGATCTGACGGGCGGCGTTGTTGATTGCCTCCGCAGTGATCAGGTTGGAGAGTGCCTCACTGGTCGGTGGGGTCGGCACGGGGATCGGTCCGGCAAGGGCGTTCATGGCTGCGGTGTGCCCGAGCATCTCCCCGCGCGTCCGAGTCACCGCCGCGACGGCTGCCTGCATGTGTTCAGCTGCCGAGGCAAGCAACATCGCCTGTCCTGGTGGTGTCCACGCGATGGGCGCGGCAGCTGCAACCGTGGTGGCGAAGGACTGCGCGATTGCCGCGAGATTCGCGTTGCCTCGCTGCACCGATTCCGCGGCGGCAGCAGCAGTTTTCGATATCGCGGTTCCGCGTTCGCTCAATTCTGCGCCGCTGTTCTGGGCGGATCGCGACAGTTCGGTCGCGGCGTCACTGCCGGTGCTGTTCCAGGTCTGGCTTACCTCGGCGACCGCGCTTCGGGACAGTCCCATGGCGTGGTCGATGAGAGTGGACGCCTGATCGAAGATGCCGACGGGATCGATGCCCGCAAAAGTGCCTGTGCCGAGACTCTTCCCGAGTTCGATCAAGGGCGCGAACAGATCTTCGATTCCGGGGAGTGCCGGTACCGGTATGCCGGCGAGCATCGATTCGACCACATTGTTCGGCAGTACCGGGGCAGGAGCGCCACCGTGAAGGAATTCGATGACGGTCGTCGAGTCGTCTTCGGTGCTCACGCGGTCGCGCCCGTCGATCCGGCCGCAGCGGTCAGATCTGTTGCGATTGCATGATCTGTGGTGTCGTAGGCCTGCGCGGCTGCACCGGCCGTCGCGGCGTTGCCGGCGTAGAACGTGGCGAGTGCTGCAACATCTTTGGTGTGTGTGGCCTGAGCGCGCGCGAATGCTTCGAGAAATTCGATCCCGACGGGGCCCACGGCCGGTGCGACTGCTGCGATGTTTGCACCCAGATCGACGGCGGCGGCCTGCGCGATGCGTCCTGCCGCTTCGGTCGACGTCGAGCCGTACTTTCGGATGCCGTCAGTGGCGACAGTCAATTCGCTCATCATTACCCCCCAGTTGGTAAGCGTCGTGAGAACTTTAGCGGACCACTGTGGGCCCTTACAGGGAGACGACGCGACCTACTCAGCGGCTCCGGACAACCTGGACGAAGTGGCAGAGATTACATTCGGCTCCGGTGTTGGTATTGCGAGTGCGATCGATTTGGCACACTCGAACCATGCGAACCGCTTCGGACGTCATCCTCCGACTCACGTCCGATCCAGCTCGCTGTGGACTGGTGATGGATTTCGACGGCGTGCTTGCACCCATCGTCGACGATCCGTCGGCGAGTGCGCTACTGCCCGGCGCCGAAGACGTGCTTGCGACCCTGGCCGAGCATCTCGGTGTTGTCGGCTTGCTCTCGGGACGGCCTGTGTCGTTCTTGCGAGAGCGGCTCAGCTTGAATTCCGTTGTGCTCATGGGTTCCTACGGCGTCGAGACCTGGACGGACGACGGAATCCACGTGCTTCCGGCCGTCGCGGCGTTCAGTGATGCTGTCGCCGAAGCAGAAGCCGAATTGCGAAGCTTGTTCGACTCTCCGGCAGTTCCTGGCATCCATGTCGAGAGCAAAGGCCTTGCGGTGGCCGTGCATTGGCGTCGGGCCGCGGATCGTGCGGTCGCGCAGCGCCTGGTGGAAGCAGCGACGACAGAAATCGCGAGCCGGACCGGGTTGCGGCGTGAGCCCGGCAAGTTGGTCGAGGAATTGCGCCCACCAGTTGAGGAGGACAAGGGGACAGGCCTCCTTCGCGCGATCGCGGCCGCAGGGGTCGACGTCGTCGCGTACGCGGGCGACGACCGGGGTGACCTACCGGCCTTTGCCGCTGTCCTTGCCTCGGGTGGAGAAGCGTTGGTGGTCAAGGGCGACGACATCGCACCGGAAGTGGCTGCTGTCGACGGCGTCCAGTTCGACGGCCCGCAGGCATTCCTCGATTGGATGAAAGAGCTTGCCGCGCAACTGGAACGCTGACGCGTAAGGTCAGTCTGCCAGGAACTCGACCAGGTCTTATTTCGAGGTGCCGCGTCCGCGGGGCAGAGTGACGCGAACCCGCGCGTGCCCTGTTCCTTGGCGTGATCGACAAGCGCTGCGGGTTCTGTCAACGCGAAACTGGCCGCACCGGAAGGGCTCCGGTGCGGCCAGTTTTGGTCTTGGTCGGTTTGCGACTCGGTCAGGCGTCGCGCTTGTTGACGACGGCGATGCTGATTCCGAATATCACCAGCACAAACGCTGCGAAGTAGAACAAGCTTCCCCAAGGGCCCCAATGGAAATTGGTGCTCGAACCCGAAGAGAGGAAGTGGTCGGCGTTGGCGAACGGGAGGAACGGTGTGACGTTTCTGCCGAAGGATCCGAACATGCCGAACAGGCTCTCGATGAGCAGTGGCCACAGCAGCAGTAGTGCAATGGCGCCGGCGGACTGACGAAGGAGTGCTCCGACGGCGATGGCAAGGGCAACGCAGAGGAACGCGAAGATCGGTACGCCGTAAACGGCGCGCCAGGCGTCGGCGTTGTCCAGTGCCAGATTGGTGGAACCTTCAGAGCCTGCCGCAGCTTTGGTGATGAATACCGCGCCGAGCATGAGAACGAAGGACAGCACCGCGCCGAAAGCCCCGATCAGGCCGGCTTTGGCGATCAGAACCGAAGCCCGACTCGGGATGGCCTGGAAGGTGGTACGGATGATGCCGAAGCGGTACTCGCTGGTGATCGCGAGCGCCGCCATGATCATCAGGACCATGACGCCGAATCCGGATACTCCTAGCCCCGCGTCGTTGAACGTGGGGAGGAATTTCTCGAAATCAGGAGTTCCTGATGCGGCTTCGTCGTTGTACGCCTGAATGCTCGAACTCGACGAACGCCCGATCATCCAGGCGACGCCCAACCCTAGGACGATGATTGTGATCGTGCACCACAGCGGCGACTTGGTCGTGGTGATCTTGATACGTTCAGCACTGAGAACAGCCATTACAGTGCACCTCCCATAGCGTGCTGTGTGTTTGCGTGGTGGGCTCCGGCGCCCGGATCGATACCGGATGCGTGGTACTGGACATCGTCTCCGGTCAACTTCATGAACGCATCCTCGAGCGATCCCTGCACAGAAGCCAACTCGTGCAACACGATTCCCTGCGAACCAGCCAAACCACCGATCACATCGGTGGTCGAATCCACGACCACCAACACCGGCTCCGATCCTGAATGTTCCTCGCGGACAGTCAGTCCCTGGGCAGTCAATGCGGCATGGAGAGCGTCCAATTGTGGGCTGCGCACGCGCACCGTCGACTCCGACGAACGATCCACGAACTCCGCGACCGTCGAATCCGAAATCAACCGACCCCGACCGATCACCACCAACTGCTCCGCCGTGAGCGCCATCTCCGACAGGAGGTGACTCGACACGAGCACCGTGCGGCCCTCGGCCGCCAACCGCTGCATGAACTTACGAATCCAGACGATGCCCTCCGGATCGAGACCGTTGACCGGCTCGTCGAACAACAACACCTTCGGATCCCCCAACAACGCACCCGCCAACCCCAGACGCTGCGACATACCGAGCGAGAACCCGCCGGCCTTCTTGCCCGCCACCTCGGACAATCCGACCAACCCGAGCACCTCGTCGACGCGGGACTTCGGGATCCCGTTCGAAGCAGCCATCCACTGCAGATGCGCCCGCGCACTGCGATTGGGGTGCACCCACTTCGCATCCAGCAACGCACCCACCGTCCGCAACGGCGTCTTGAGCTCGCGGTACGGCTTGCCCTCGATCAACGCCGCACCCGACGTCGGCTGATCCAGACCCAGGATCATCCGCATCGTCGTCGACTTGCCTGCACCGTTCGGGCCCAGGAAGCCCGTCACGATGCCCGGCTTGACCGTGAACGACAAGTCGTCCACCGCTTTCGTCGGTCCGTAAACCTTGGTCAATCCCCTCAGTTCAATCATGAGGAGAACTGTGCCCTACCGGCACTGACCAGCACATCGGTCCCGAGGATGACATGAACCCTGAGATGTGAATACGGCAGTTCAGGGAAAACCCTGTGCTCGACCGGAAGTCGGAACTGGCGCGGCATGCGGGTAGGGCGCATCGAAGTCGCCGTCGAACAATCGCCAGTAGAAGTCGTTCATCCTCGCAGCGACGGGCGCGTGCCGTGTCACGATCGCGGCCACCTCTGGTGTCACATCACCTGGAATATGACCTGTGGCGCATCGTCGTACGTACTGGTTGCGGGCGACTGGTCCGCCGCTCGTCGGCCTCGGTACCCCGCAGACCTCGGTCACCAGCCAGTTGACCAGAAGCATGGCGGCGTAGTCGGCGTCATGAGTGGCGTGGCGCCGGACGAAGTCGTGCTCGGCAGTCGACAGGTCGAAGTGTGGGGATGTGGCCAGTCCGAAGTCGGTGAGATAGATCCGCTCCATGTCGGTGCGCATGTTGCCGAAATGTCCGTCCATGTGCAGCAACTGTCGATCGCGCAAGAATGCCACGATCTCCGAAAACTGTCGCTCGACTTCGGCAGCTTTGGCGGACGGGTTGTCTTCCAGCCAATTCGAGATCGGGTGTTCGATGTACTCGCAGAACAGTACGAGGCTGCACGGCGCAGCGGCAAGCGCTTCGAGACGGGTCCGCACTTCACGGCTGGCGCCGGCGGTGTGAACGGAATCGATGTCGGCGTGTTCGGCCGCAACGGGCGAACGTCCGGGAAGTATCCGCCAGTGGTAAAGCATTGGGAACGACTGTGTTTCGCCGGCCAGAACGGCATCGGTGACCACGATGTTCGCGGCCAGTTCTCGCCAGGCGTTGAAGCTTGGGCCACCAATGCCGTACTGGCAGAACGTCGGCAGATCGAAATGGTTGGAAGTAGAGCCCACCTCGGCGATTTCCCGCACGCTCAGTGGGATGCGTTTGGTGAATACCGGAACGCCGTTGAGCCTGTTGTCATAGACCCTGATCACTCCTGCGGCGCCACCTACGCCGACACTCGAGATTTGAACGGTGTCGACCAGTCGGGCCAGTTCGACATCGTTCTGGGAAGACAGGAACGCCGACAGCATTCGGTGGCGGTCAACCCTGACGTCTGTCATTCCACGACTGTGCCACAGGCTCGTCCGGCTTCGATTTCGCGGAGCCGCCTGTCGAAGTCACCGATTCTGGCGGTGTCCTCGTAGTAGACCTCTTGCTCGATGATCTTTCCCACTTGGTCCGAACGAGAAGCACTGTTCGATTTCGATAGATGACGGCGCCGTCGGGGCCGAGGGCTCGGTCGTCGAAACGGGCGAGCAGGGTCATGCGCCAGAGTGGACCACCGAAATACGCTTCGGTGACCGCGCCTTGAAGCCCCGCATCGACAAATTCTTGGAGAAACGTCTCGATTCGGTCCCCATCGTTTCATCTTCGAAGCTTGTCGTGGCATCGAATGCCCTGTCAACGAAATGCCCGGGTCTGCTGATATCTGACAGAGAATTGGATATTGACAGTCACTGTCACAATAGGTGAGACTCGCATTATCGAGAACGGCCGGATCTCGGCCGAGGCGGGAGGACGTTGCTGATGTCACTACGGGAGAGACAGCGGTTGCAGGTGCGAGCAGACATTCAACGTGCGGCATTCGATCTGTTCGCGCGTGACGGTTTCGAGGACGTGACCACCGAGCAGATTGCGGCGGCAGCGGGGGTGTCGGCGAGTACGTACTTTCGGCACGTTCGTAACAAGGAGGATCTGCTGTTGGATCCGGTCAGGCAGGGCGGTGCCGGAATCGTGACGTTGCTCGAGGATCGCCCACCGACCGAGTCGGCTGATCTTGCGATATCACGGGCAATCCTCGAGCGTTCCAATGCTTTCGAGTCCGCGGAGATCGATCAGTGGCGATCGGCGTTCCGTACCGCGCCGCACCTGATGGATCGTGTCGCTCTGATCGCGCCCGAGCATCGTGATCGGTTGGTCGAGTTGGTGGCGCAACGTATGCAACTCGATCCGGAAAACGACAGCCGCCCAGGACTTCTCGTTCATTTGATGTTGGCGGCGGCGGAGTTCGGTTATCGGCAATGGATACGTAACCCTCACAAGCGCGGGGCATCACTTCCCGTGTGCGTCGAGGGGGCGCTCGACGCTGTTCGAGGATCCCGGTGGCACACGCAGGACGAAGATGACACGAAAGGTCGTGACCAGTGATGGACGAGAACCCTCAGGGCGCCGTGCCGCCCGTAGTAGATGTGCCCGTAGTGGATGTCGTTGTTGTCGGATCGGGGGCTGCCGGCATGTCTGCAGCCATCACCGCAGCCCGCAACGGACTCTCGACGATACTCGTGGAGAAGTCCGAATACTGGGGCGGTTCGTCGTCCCGGTCCGGGGGCGGCGTGTGGATTCCGGGAAACTCGATACTTCGCCGCGAGGCACCGACAGATGATATCGACTCTGCGCGAACATATCTGAAGAGCATTGTCGGAGAGGATGCAGACGCCGACCGAATCGACACGTATATCGATCGGGGTCCGGAAGCCCTCGATTTCCTGATTCGTCACTCTGCGTTGGAGCTCGAATGGGTGAAGGGGTACTCCGACTACTTTCCCGAGGCACCTGGCGGACGTGCAAGCGGCCGCTCGTGCGAGCCGCGCCCGTTCGACGCGCGAGCTCTGGGCGACGATCTTGCGACACTTCATCCGCCGTACATGAAGGTTCCGCTCAACATGGTTGTCCAACAATCTGATTACCGTTGGCTGAGCACGGGGATCCGGCATTGGCGGGGTCCGGTGCGGATGCTTCGGGTAGGAATGAGATCCCTGGCCGCAAGAGCTCGGAGGAAGAAGCTGATCGGGCTCGGGCCGGCGCTCATGGCCGAACTTATGCTCGGAGTTCGGGACGCCGGAGTGACGGTGGAGCTCGGGACGAGGCTTGTGGATTTGGTGACCGACAGTGATCGTGTCGTGGGTGTGCGACTCGAGTCCGGGGGAGTGCAGACCACCATGCACGCTCGATGCGGTGTCATCCTCGCGTGTGGCGGGTTCGACAACAACGACGACATGCGAGGCGAGTACCAGCGACGGCCGAGTAGCGCGCAGTGGACTCTCGGGGCACCGACCAATACCGGGGATGGCATCCGTGCAGCTCTACGCGTCGACGCCGCAATTTCGTACATGGACGACGCGTGGTGGGCCCCGTCGATTCCACTGCCCAAAGGCCCGTGGTTCGCCTTGGCGGAACGCTCGTTGCCTCGCAGCCTCATGGTCAACGCCAGCGGTCAGCGCTTCATGAACGAGTCACTTCCCTATGTCGAAGCGGCACACGCCATGTTCGGCGGAAAGTACGGCCGAGATGAAGGACCCGCTGAGAACATCCCGGCTTGGCTGATCTTCGATCAGACGTACCGTGACCGTTACCTGTTCGCGGGGGTTCCGGCGCGCAGGCCGATACCTCGGTCGTGGATCGAATCGGGTGCGATCGTGCGAGCTGGATCGATTGCCGAACTCGCTGCCGAGATCGGAGTGCCGGGCGATGCGCTGTCCGCGACCATCACACGATTCAACAGTCACGCGCGCGACGGAATCGATCGCGACTTCGGCCGTGGGACAAGCAGATACGACCACTACTACGGCGACTGCACCAACAAGCCCAACCCCAGCCTCGGAGAACTCACGAAGGGTCCGTTCTATGCCGCGAAGATGGTGCCTGGAGACCTGGGGACCAAAGGCGGCATCAACACGGACGCTCGCGCGCGAGCGTTGCGCGCCGACGGTACGGTCATCGACGGGCTCTACGCAGCAGGTAACACCAGCTCACCGGTGATGGGTCATACCTATGCCGGTCCAGGTGCAACTATCGGTCCCGCAATGGTATTCGGATATCTGGCGGCGCTCGATGCGGTCGGACGATCCCAGAACGGTAGTGAACTCGAGACCGAAGGCAGGAATAATGGTTTGGCAGATCGCCGTGGGTAGGGTTCTCTTGACAGCGTGACCCACCTCAACATCGCCGACGTCGACTACTTTCTCCCTGATGGTCGGCAACTGCTCAGCGGTGTCAGCTTTCGGGTCGGCAACGGTGCAAAAACTGCACTGATAGGCCCCAACGGGACTGGTAAGACGACGTTGCTCCGCATTGTCGCCGGAGACGTCGTCGCCGACGAGGGCGCTGTCACTCGATCCGGAACACTGGGCGTGATGCGGCAATTCGTCGGCCAGGTTCGCGACGAGTCCACCGTGCGCGATCTTCTGTTGTCCGTCTCGCCGGCACGGATCCGGGACGCAGCACTGGCGCTCGATACGGCAGAAAACGCGATGATCGAGCGCGACGAGGAATCAACTCAAATGAAGTATTCGCATGCGCTGGCCGATTGGGCCGACGTGGGCGGCTACGAGACCGAAGACTTCTGGGACAAGGTCACTACCGCGGCTCTCGGTGTTCCCTATGACCGTGCGAAGTGGCGCGCGGCCAACTCCCTCAGTGGTGGCGAGCAGAAACGATTGGTTCTCGAAGCACTGTTCGCTGGGCCCGACGACGCACTCCTGCTGGACGAACCGGACAACTACCTCGATGTTCCGGGCAAGCGATGGCTGGAAAAGACGATCTCGGAATCGTCGAAAGTGGTTTTGTTCGTCAGCCACGACCGCGAACTGATCGCCAACGCGGCCACCCACATCGTGACGCTCGAGCCCGGAATCAGCGGCGCAACGTCGTGGACGCACGGCGCTGGGCTGGCCAGCTACCACCAAGCCCGCGAGGATCGCAACGCTCGATTCGAAGAACTGCGCCGACGCTGGGACGAGGAGCACGCGAAATTACGTGCCCTGGTTCTGCGATTGCGTGAAAAGGCCAAGTTCAACGACGGCGTCGCTGCGCGGTATCACGCCTCGCAAACCAGGTTGGCGAAGTTCGAGGAGGCAGGGCCACCCGAAGCGATTCCACTTCAGCAGAAGGTGACGGTTCGGCTGGCGGGCGGGCGAACCGCCAAGCGCGCGTTGGTATGTCAAGATCTCGAGCTGACCGGATTGATGAAGCCTTTCGACACCGAGATCTGGTACGGAGATCGGGTTGCCGTGCTGGGCTCCAATGGATCCGGAAAGTCGCATTTCCTTCGGCTCTTGGCGGGTGGGGGGACCGATCCGGGGAGCGAGCATCTGCCTGTCGAGGCGCTCGACATCGCGCCAGTCGAGCACGGGGGTACTGCGACGCTGGGTGCCCGGGTACGTCCCGGATTGTTTGCGCAGACACACTCCAGGCCCGATCTGACCGGAAACACGCTGCTCGAGATCCTGCACATGGGCGACGAACACCGCAGCGGAATGGGACGCGAAGCGGCGAGCCGCGCGCTGGACCGTTACGGATTGTCCCAAGCTGCGGAACAGAAGTACGACGACCTGTCCGGCGGTCAGCAGGCACGATTGCAGATCCTGCTCCTCGAGCTCTCCGGCGCCACGATGTTGTTGCTCGACGAACCGACCGACAACCTCGACCTTCATTCGGCTGACGCGCTCGAGCAGGGCATTGCTCAGTTTGCCGGCACGGTCATCTCGGTAACCCACGATCGCTGGTTCGCGCGCGGGTTCGACAGGTTCCTCGTCTTCGGATCGGATGGGAACGTGTACGAGAGCGAGTCGCCGGTGTGGGACGAGGCCAGGGTCGAACGAGCGCGCTGAGATCGAGCAGCCACTCCCTACCTGGTGAGAGGCGGCAGCTCGTTGATCACCGCGCGAAGGAGGCCCGGATCGCTGCGATCCGATCGAGGCGGGGGACAGCGCGAAAGATCGAGCTGTGTCGGAAAGCGCCACACAACGCGACCTGGATCTACCCTGTTCACTGCCGAGTACCAGTGGGTGAGGGGCTCGGCGAGCGCCGCGTGAAGCTCGAAATGCCGTCGGCGGCGGCTGGGGTCTCCTTCGCGCTGAAGTAGAAGCTGCCCCGGTGACGGTATCGAGATGACGGTCAGATCCGCGAAACCCAGTTCGAGGTGCTCGAAAGCTGTCTCGACTGCCGCGAGCTCGTACTCGAATCGCTCCCGAGGTGCTGCGCCCACCGCAGCGAGACACCAGCTGTAGTGCAGTTTCAGCGGGTCGCTGTCGCAGAGCGCGATACCGGTTCTCGCTTCGAGATCTTCCGCTTGCGACCATCGCTTCGAATTGACCGTTGTCCAGTAACTTGCCTGAAGGTCGAGATCCGTGCCGTCCGGCTCGAACCCGGTGGGCTGATACTCGGCGACGAATCTCTCCGCGGCGGATTCGCCACCGAGTTGGGTTCGGCACCAGGTGGTCTTGCCGGCGGCGCTGGGTCCTTCTACTGCGATGATCATCAGTTGATCTCCATAATGATTGGGGCGGTTGGTTTTTCCCGTTGCCAGGACTCTCTTAACATCCCCAGGATCCTCGTTGGCGGTCCGACACGGCCTGTTTCGGTGCGGTGGGTCACAAAATCACCGTGACGGTTGCCACATAACGGACGGATAACGATCGGTATGGTTGAAGCTCGAATCAATTAGTTGACCTGTGGTTATTGCTCGAGTTTCGACTGAGTCTGGTACAGCAGTGCCGGAAAACTGCCCCGTGACCAATCCGTGACCATCGCCTACGGTCGTTGACAGCCCGAAACTACCGGGCAAACACCGACCCGCAACTGCGTGCTTCTGCCCCGCGGGTCCGGTACTCCCGAAACCTTCGCGGGGCAGGAGTGAAACAGACGAGTCGATCGACGAGACGTGAAAGCGTCCGGGCCGACCTCGTCCGCGGTAGCGGAGAGGATTTACCCAATGACCAGCATCACCTTCAAGCGCGCCCTCGGCGCATTTGCAACCGCAGGCGCAGTCGTCGCGATCCCGCTCGCCATGAGCACCGGCACCGCTTCGGCAGCCGGCCACGACTGGTCCGGAGTCGCAAACTGCGAGTCCTCCGGTAACTGGGCCGCCAACACCGGAAACGGCTTCTACGGTGGTCTGCAGTTCACGCAGAGCACCTGGAACGCATTCGGTGGATCGGGCAACGCTGCCAACGCCAGCCAGGCCGAGCAGATCCGTGTCGCCGAGAACGTTCTCGCAGGCCAGGGCGTCGGCGCATGGCCCGTCTGCGGTCAGTACCTGACCACCGGCACCACCGCAGGCAACTACGAGGCCGCAGCCGCCCCCGTCACCGCTGAGGCTTCCGTCGAGTCGGCTCCGGCAGCAAGCACCGGAAGCGGCAACTACGTGGTCAAGGCAGGCGACACCCTGTCGAAGATCGCTGCTGCACACGGCATCTCGCTCGAGAACCTTGCCAGCCAGGTTCCGAACATCAACCTGATCTTCCCGGGACAGTCCCTCTCGGTCTAGTCTCGTGGCCGTTTAGGTCCTCAATGCGTCGAAATTGTCCGGAGCTGATGCAGCCCCGGACAATTTCGGCGTTTCTGCGTTCGCAATGAGCGTTGCCGCTTCCGTATGGATGGGGTCAAGATCCTGGCGCCACCCAAGAATGTGCAGCGCCGACCCGGCGATGACAGCGGCGTCGGGAATCGGGGTGCCTTCGAGCGCGTCGGCTCGCGCGCTGATCACGCTTTCTACCAGGCGAAACGGAAGCTCGGCCAGGTGCGTTGATGATGGATCGTCAATCGCGTCGAGCACATCCTGGGCGAGTGCCCGGTATTGCTCGCGAAGCCGATCGCGATCGGCTCGGAACGACATGAACCTGTCACTTCTCAGTTCCGGTAAGAGATAAAGGACGCCGAGGTTCCACCGTCCGGTGATCAGTTGGGCCGCGTCGATGTACGAAAGTGCGTACAGCTTGACCTCGGGTGCGGTGTCGAGTGGCCTGAGATTCTCCGCGAAGTCGAGCGCCGGCGTCACGGTGTCGGCGAGCAGTGCAACCAGGATGTCGTCCTTGGTGGCGAAATGGTTGTACAGCGACGCCTGACGCATTCCGACTGCTTCGGCAATGTGGCGTGTGGACGTCGCGGCGAAGCCTCGGGTGGTGAACAGTTCAGCGGCTGCATCCAAGATCTCCGCCCGGGCAGTGCCACCCGGGCGTCGGCGAGCGGTCAGGCGGGGTCGTCCGGGGCCGGCGTTGGTCACGCCTTCCATAGTGGCAGGCTGCGGCCTTACGTGCGGGATGGCCGCCGCTGTGAGCATTCGGTCACGTGCTCGAAACGTACTCAACGAGCCTGTTACAGAATCAGGCGAATCGTATACGCGGGCGTCACCTGCGGCGAGTGGATTTCGCGAAAACTATCAATCGACAGTTATTCGCCTCTGAATCGCTTCGCCGAAGGAGTACGCCGTTGAGTGCAACCACCCCGGCTGCGCAGCCCACCACCGCATCCGCACTCGCCTCTTCGCCTCACGACGACGGTGACCTCGCGGAGTTCGGCTACGAGCAGCAGCTGCATCGATCGCTGGGAAAGTTCGCGTCTTTCGCCGCGGGCTTCTCCTTCGTCTCCATCCTCACCACGATCTTCCAATTGTTCGGCCTCGGTTTCGGTTTCGCGGGTCCGGCATTCTTCTGGACGTGGCCGGTCGTCTTCATCGGTCAGTTCATGGTCGCTCTCAACTTCGCGGAACTTGCTGCCAGATATCCGATTTCGGGTGCCATCTACCAGTGGTCGCGGCGGATGGGTGGTGAGATCGTCGGCTGGTTCGCCGGTTGGTTCATGATTCTCGCTCAGATCGTCACTGCATCGGCCGCCGCGATCGCCTTGCAGGTCGTGCTCCCCAATGTGTGGAGCGGGTTCCAGATCATCGGCGAGGACAGCGCACTCACCTCATCGAGTGGTGCCGCCAACGCCGTGCTGCTCGGATCGGTACTTCTGGTTCTGACCACCTTTATCAACTGCATCGGCGTCAACTGGATGTCGCGTATCAACAACATTGGCGTGACCTGCGAAATCGTCGGTGTCATCGCAGTGATCGGGATGTTCTTCACCCACGCTCAGCGCGGACCGGACGTCGTCTTCGACACCGGCAGTGCCGGCGGTCAGCCCGGATACGCCTGGGCGTGGATCATGTCCGGACTGATGGCTGCTTACGTCATGGTCGGCTTCGGTTCGGCAGGCGAACTGGCCGAGGAGACCCGCAACCCCCGACGCGTCGCACCTCGTACGATCCGCCTTGCACTCTCCGCTTCCGCGCTCGGCGGCGGCTTGATGATTCTCGGCGCGTTGATGGCAGCGCCCTCACTGACCGACGGACGCCTGGCCACGGAAGGTTTGCCGTACGTACTGACCTCCATTCTGAGTTCGCCGTGGGGCACGGTCTTGTTGATCGACGTCTCGATCGCAGTGTTCGTGTGCACCTTGGCCATTCAGACTGCTGCTTCACGGCTGATGTTCTCCATGGCCCGCGACGGGCGCCTGCCTGCCTCGCAGATACTGGCAAAGGTCAACCCCCGAACCGGAACACCTATCGCGCCGTCCGTCCTCATCGGTCTGGTCTGCATTGCCGTCCTGGCCGTCAACGTAGGCAACTCGGCAATTTTTGCAACCCTGTCCAGCGTATGCATCATCTTGATCTACTTGGCCTACCTCATGGTGACTGTGCCGCTGCTGGTTCAGCGTCTCAAGGGATGGCCTCGCACGGCAGTCGGCCCCAAGTTCGACGCCGAAGGCAAAAAGCTTTTCTCCCTGGGCATCTGGGGAGTTCCGGTCAACATCGCCGCGGTTGTGTACGGCGCGCTGATGGTGATCAACCTGTCCTGGCCACGAGCCGAGATCTTCAACCCCACCGGGGAGTACCCCATTCTGCAGTGGGCCGCGCCCATCACGGTAGCGCTGGTCGTGGGGCTGGGAGTCGCTTGCTTCCCACGTGGCCGCGCCACCCCGAATCCCGTCACGATCGGAGCCTGACCATGAGTACTCAGACCACCGCCGGAGCGCGCGAGCATGCCCGGTCTCAAGCTGGAACGATCACCGATTCCATGCCCGTATTGCCGGCAACGCGTTGGCCGAACCCACCCGAAGACGTCGCTCCCGAACGTCTGACCTGGGCTGAGACAGTGCCGGGTGGGCGGTACACGACCAAGGTTCTCGCACGTGGAACCCGATTGCGACTTCGCGACATCGCTGGCAGCGCCTGCGCAAACATCTTGCTCTATCGCGCCGACGCCCCCTGGGAGCGTCTCAACGTCGCCGATACCGTCAAGGTGCCATGGCAGGCCTATCTCGGCGTCGGGCACCCGTTGCTCTCCGATCAGGGGCGAGTACTTGCGACCGTGGTCGCAGACACGTCGGGTCACCACGACGCGTTCTGCGGAACGACGTCACGCGCCACCAACGAGGCGAAGTACGGGCAGGGCTCGCTGCACAGTGCCTCACCCGCCGGGCGTGAACTGTTCACCGTCGCTGCCGCGAAGAACGGACTCGGGCCGCAGGACATTGCGCCTCCGTTGTCCTTCTTCCACGGTGTCCGCGTCGAGGCGGACGGCGCTCTCACCAGTACGGGGTCCGCCGGCTCAGGCGCAACGGTCGACCTTCTGATCCACCTGCCCGTCATCGTGATGATCGCCAACACCGCGCACCCACTCGATCCGGCGCCGCAGTTTGCCACCACGTCCCTCGAAGTGCTCGCGTGGAAGGCCGCCGACGAACTCGGCAGCCTTGACGATCTCGGTCCGGAATACCAACGCGCAGTGCTCAATACCGAAGATGCCTGGATGGCTTCGAACCTGGAGGCGACCGAATGACCACCACCTTGAATGTCCCCGCCCTCGTTCCCGGAACGGTGATCCTCGACGAGATTGCTGACGCGTTCGGGCCGTGGTCCGCTGTTGTCCGCGACGGCGACGTCCTGACCATCGTCGATCTACACGGAAATCAAGCCGTCGACACCCTCGTCTACGCCGGTGACGATCACAGCGTTCGGTACTCGGCAGCAGCGACGGTCACAGCCCAGAAGAACCTGTTTCTGTCCACAGGCTCCGTGCTCCGCAGTGACGACGGAACTCCACTCATGACCCTGGTCGCAGACGAGGTCGGAAACCACGACACCGTCGGCGGCGCGTGCTCACAGGAATCGAACACCCTGCGATACGGCCACCACACCAAGCATCAGCACGCGTGCGTCGAGAACTTCCTCGTCGAGGGCGCAAAATGGGGGCTCGGTAAGCGGGACCTGGTGTCCAACATCAACTTCTTCATGAACGTCCCGGTCGACCCCGACGGCACACTCGGAATCGTCGACGGACTGTCGGCACCAGGCAAGCGGCTCGCGTTGCGTGCCGAACGTGACGTGCTCGTCCTCGTGTCCAACTGCCCGCAGATCAACAACCCGTGCAACGGCTTCGATCCCACGGCCGTCCGCATGATCGTCACACGGCCGGGAGCCGACGAATGAACGCAAAACTGACCATCGTGCGTCCCGGAATGCTGACGACGGTTCAGGACTATCCAGGACGCGTCGGATACTGGCAGATCGGAGTCCCACCATCGGGCCCGATGGACGACCTGTCGTTTCGGTTGGGAAACACCGCACTCGGAAACCCCGAAGGCGCCCCCGGCATCGAATGCGCGATGGCCGGACCTGCCATGACGTTCGACGAAGACACCACGGTCTGCATCACGGGTGCCCCGGTGTCGGTGACCGTCGACGGCGTCGTACACGGTCAGTGGCGTCCCGTTCTCGTCCCCGCTGGATCGGTGCTCGACGTCGGAACGGCCAGCGGCCCGGGACTGCGCATCTACGTACTCGTACAGGGCGGAATCGAGACCGACGATTATCTCGGCAGTGCGTCGACCTTCACCCTGGGCAGGTTCGGGGGACACGAAGGTAGGACTCTGCGGGCAGGAGACGTTCTCAAACTCGGACAGGCGACGGGGGTCGCGGGAGCTGTTCCCGCCGAGCATGTTCCGGCGATACACACGTGCTGGGAACTTGCGGTGACCGAGGGCCCGCACGGGGCGCCGGAGTTCTTCACCCGCTCCGACATCGACACGCTGTACGCGACCGAGTACGAGGTCCACTTCAACTCCGACCGCACCGGTGTCCGGTTGATAGGTCCGAAACCAGACTGGGCCAGAACCACCGGCGGCGAAGCCGGACTTCACCCTTCGAACATCCACGACAACGCGTATTCGATCGGTGCACTCGACTTCACCGGCGACACGCCCATCCTCCTCGGACCAGACGGACCGAGCCTCGGCGGCTTCGTCTGCCCGATCACAGTGGTGTCCGCTGATCGCTGGAAGCTCGGACAGTTGGCTCCAGGGAACAAGATTCGCTTCGTGCCGGTCCGCGCCGAACGGGCAGCCTCCCGGCGTGACCTCGGAGTATCGCGTCGAGCCTCCAATTCGGTTGTTCATTCCTCCGGTGGTGACGGCGACGACGGCGTCATAGCCCGTCGTGACGGCGACACCGTGGTCACGTACCGGCGCTCAGGCGATGACAACGTGTTGGTCGAATACGGCGACATGAATCTCGACCTGGCGTTACGTGCGCGTGCTCATGCACTGCATCAACGACTCGAAGCCGAGAAGCCGGCCGGACTACTCGATCTCACCCCGGGAATCCGCAGCCTGCAGGTCCGCGTCGACCCGGACGTGCTGCCCGTCGGCAAACTGATGGGAATGCTCGCCGAGGCGGAGGACACCTTGCCGGCGGCCAACGAACTCGTTGTGCCCAGTCGCACTGTGCGGATGCCACTGTCGTGGGACGACCCGGCAACGCGCGAAGCGATCCAGCGGTACATGCACGGGGTTCGCGCCGACGCGCCGTGGTGCCCGTGGAACATCGAGTTCATCCGCCGGATGAACGGTCTCGAATCCGTGAACGACGTGTTCGACACCGTCTTCGGCGCCGAATACATGGTGCTCGGACTGGGTGACGTCTACCTCGGAGCGCCGGTCGCGACGCCGCTCGATCCGCGTCATCGTCTGGTCACGACCAAGTACAACCCCGCCCGCACCTGGACCCCCGAAAACGCCGTCGGGATCGGTGGGGCGTACCTCTGCATCTACGGCATGGAAGGCCCAGGCGGGTACCAGTTCGTCGGACGTACGACGCAGGTGTGGAATCACCGCCACCCCGCGAAGTCCGGGCCGTTCGAGGAGGGCACTCCGTGGTTGCTGCGATTCTTCGACCGGATCTCCTGGTACCCCGTCGAGCCGGAAGAGTTGATGGATCTGCGCGCGGACACCGCCGCCGGCCGCGGCGGGGGCGTCGAGATCGAGGACGGCAGCTTCTCGCTGGCCGAGCATCAGGAGTTCCTCGCGTCGAACTCGCGCTCGATCGAGGAGTTCCGCGCGATGCAGTCCGTCGCGTTCGGGGCCGAGCGTCAGCGCTGGTCCGACGCAGGGGAGTTCGCGCTGCCCGGTTGATGGTCGAGTGAGCACAGTCGTCTTAGAGTGAGCACCGCTTCCAGAGTGTCGGAAGCGGTGCTCACTCAGTAGTAAAGGTGTTCAGTCCGCCTGGAACGGGCAGCAGATGTTTGCGTCAGCGAGTCAGCGCGCGATTGAACAGATCGATGAACGGGCGAGGCGACGGGGTTCCGGTGGGCCGGAAAGGCGCAGAATCCCTCGACGCGGATACCCACTCGGTTCTGCTCACCCGCGACAAGTCGAGCTGATACCGGGTGTCCGCGGCGAGTCGGTGCAGGAAGAGGGTTCCGGTTCGCCCGTTTCCTTCCCGAAACGGGTGGGCATGATTGAGCGTCGAGTACACCGATGCGAGCGCGAACGACGCAGCGCCGTGATCGAGTGCTACCCAATCGACGGCGGCGATGATCTCTTCGACCTCGGACAGGTAGTTCCGAATCGCCGAGACCGGAGCAAACGTTGCCGCACCTTTCCTGATGTCGACGGTTCTGATGTGGCCGGCCCACTGGTACAGGTCTTGGAAAACATGCTGGTGAAGGAGGAGAAGTTCGACAGTGTCGCCGGTGTGCGGTACGAGGTCGCTGCCGAGATGTGCCTCACCCAGGCGAAGCGCGGTCGCTGCGAACTCGAGTGATTGCAGTGCGGCGGGATCTCGTACGTCGAAATTGTTCTCGAGAACCGATGTACCGCGATAGACGTACGGCGCTGATCGTCGCCAGCGGATCCGCGGGGGAATCGCAGACGAGAGGCCGACGGCTCGCGCCAATTCCTGCTCGAAATACTCACGCCGAGAGAGCATCCCGATCATCACGGCCTCGAGTTCCGCGATCTGTTCATCGCTCGGATCCCAGCCTTCGAGGCGCTCCGCCGCCAGAACCTGTTCGAGCGCAGTGCGATTCACGGATCGATGTCGGGTAGCGCCGACGCGGACGCGGCATATTCGAGTCGTCGTTGCACACCTGCGACCTCGCGCACTGCATTGCTCAGCAAGCTCCGCGAGAGCGGAGTGAGTTCGGAGATCACGACTTCGTCGGTCGGTGGCCGACCTGCCGCGAACTGATCGGTCTGGTGGCGGACACGAATCTGCTGCAACACCTCGAAAGATTCGATCAGTACCTGGGCGTCGTCGTCGAGTAGGAAACCGCTTCCCGCTGCAGCCTTGAGGCGTTCGAGTGTCGAACTCGTGCGGGCGCCCACGGAAATCCCCGCCCAACGAGCGATGTTCACGATCGGTTGGACGGCGCTGGCTTTGAGGTCGACGGTTCCGGTCCGACGCGTCATCACGTCCTTGAACGAATGGAGCTTTGCCTTGTCGCCGACCGCTTCGCGAAGGAGCAGTCGCATGACGGCCGGATGCAGTCGCAGTTGATCCAACGCCGCAGGACGAGGATCCAACGCCGGATCGCCCGCGACGACGCGGGCATCCGCCAACATCGACAACATGACCAGGGCCTGGTCCTGGTACGGATTGGATACCCATTTCCGCAGCGCAGTGCGCCATTGTGGGAGCGTCCGAGCGAACCTGGCCTGGGTCGCGACGGCGTTCTTGGTGTCGCGAGGGAACCCGCAGAGATCGAGGATGTCGTGGATGGTCTTCGCGGCGTCGGCTCCCTCGTGATGAGATTCGCCGCCCCACACCAGCGCACTGTCGATATCCGAAGAGGGGAGCGCTTCACGTCTGGCGACGCTGCCGAGCGACAGCCACGCGAAATCCGGTCGCTCGTCTCCGCCCACCACCAATTCGATGGCTCGCCTGACCGTCACGTCGATCAGCACGGCCAGCGTCGCGCCGATGTCGAGCGGAGAGACCCGTGACGCCACCAATTCCGTCACCAGAACAGGTACCGCGCGGGCTGTTTCGACGAGGTGGGCGTCGTCCTGTGCTGTGGCGAGCGCTGCGCGCAGTTCGAAACCCTGATTGGTGGCCGAAGTCAGGAGGTCGCTGAGTTCGAGCACACCCATCAGTGCGCCTGCCTCGGTCACGACCGGGAGATGGCGCAATCCGTACTCGAGCATGTCGGTCACGGCGTCGGCGCCCAATCGATCCGGATCGACTGTCACTGCTGACGGCGTCATCACCGTTGATACCGGCTGACTGCTGTCGATACCACCGACTACCACGCGAGCACGTAGGTCACCTTCGGTGAAGATTCCGAAACCGGTTGTAGCCGTCGGGATCACGACAGCGCGGCGGCCCGCGTCGGTCATCAACTTCGCGGCCTCGCGGATGGTGGCCTGTTCGCTGCAGACAATTGCGGGTCCGCGCAACAGGTCTCGTACCCGGCGCATGGCGGGACTCTGCATGCCTTGCCCTGCCGAGTGCCCCGTCATGGGGTCATTGTCTCAGGTGTGTCCGTTTCAGGCAGCGGAGGGTGAGATGTCAGAGACCACCGAGTCGCGAGAGTACGTCGAGAGCGGAATCCGTAGTACGCCAGAGCGCGTCGATCTCCTGTTCTGCGCCGGGACGTGTCTGCGGATTCTGGAGGGCGAACCCGTTGGCCAGCGTGATGGTGTTGTATCCGCTGTCGGCGGCGCGGAGCAACAGTTCCGAGGGCTGCGAGTTTCCGGCCAATCGGTCGAGTCCTTCGCCGACGAAGTAGAAGCGCCAGAGGGGCCCGAGATCGGCGTCGTACTCGGCCTTGGTGAGCATCACGATCGAACCACCCTTGACGGCAATGGAATCGACGATCTTGTAGAAATCGGGGACATCCTCTGCGGTGGTTCCGGACGTGGCGACGGCGTGAGCGAGGTCGACGGTGAGATGCGCGTTGTAGCCGGCCATGGCGACTCGTGCCGGACTGGCGTCGCACTGACGCGTCAGGGTGAAGTAGCTGTTCCACGCCGGATCTGTGGGAGTGCCGGTGAACTCCGCATGGACGTTCACCAGGTACCTTCGCAGCAATTCGTAGCTGACCGAATGGGCCCACTCGTCATCGTCGAAGGCCGCGGGATCTCGTTGCAGCGGCATCACCGCCTCGTGTTCGACAGCGTCGAGGCCGACGGAGAACAGGCCTCGCCAATCGTGGTGGGAGACGAGGATCGACGTGATCTCACGATGACGTTCGACAGCGGTCTCGAGGCGAGGTAGCCCGCCGCCGGTCAGTGTCGTGACGTCGCTGAGTTCGGCAATCCTATCGACCTCGGCATTGCTCAGCGGGCTGCCGCAAGCCGTCGAAAGACTCTCGCCCGGTTCTGCGAGTGCAGAGCCGGGCGAGAGGAAAGCGGCGGTGATGCCGAGCGCGAGCGTCAACGGATACAGCCGCATCGGTTTCATCGGCTCAGACTAGGCGCCCACTGTCACAAACGTCCGGATTGGCGATCAGCTGAGAACCGCGTCGGCCTCGATCTCGATGAGCAGACCGGGGTCGATCAGCGAGCTGACCTCGAGGATGGTCGTGGCGGGACGAATCTCGCCGAACACTTCACCGTGCGCGAGAGCGGCCTGCTCCCACTGCGTCATGTCGCGCAGGTACATGCGAGTGCGGATGACGTCGTCGAGCGAGGCGCCGGCCTCGGCCAGTGCTGCCTTGATTGTTTCGAGCGCTGCGCGGGTCTGATCTGTGAGGGTCTCACCAGGAGCGGTGGTGCCGGAGACTGCGATCTGGTTACCGATGCGCACGGCACGGGAGTAACCGATCTTGGGTTCCCATTCGGAACCGGACGAAATATTGATTCTGTTCGACATGCACCGAATTCTGCCAACAACTTCCCGGCCGTGGTGAGGCACGGTCGGGTATTCGCTCCATCTTGACATACCTTAGAACAAGTGTTCGACTTGGGGTCATGAGGTGGTCGGGTCAGGCATTGGATGCAGATGACGGAGCGCTACCCGGACTCGAACGGGCCGGGTTGGTTCGCTCCGTGCAGACTCCCGAGTTCGAGGGAATCACGTTTCACGAGGTGCTCTGCAAGAGCGCGCTCAACAAGATGCCCGAAGAGTCGACGTTGCCGTTCAGCTTCACCGTCAACGCTTTTCGTGGTTGCTCGCACGCATGCCGATATTGTTTCGCGAGACCGAGTCACGAGTATCTCGACCTCGACGCCGGCGCGGATTTCGATTCCCAAGTGGTCGTGAAGACGAACATTGCCGCGGTGCTCCGCAAAGAGTTGGCGCGAAAGTCCTGGAAGCGGGAGGCGGTGGCACTAGGTACCAACACCGATCCCTATCAGCGAGCGGAGGGCCGATACCGCTTGATGCCCGGCATTATTCGCGCGTTGACCGAATCCGGAACTCCCTTCTCGATCTTGACGAAGGGAACTTTGCTCCGACGGGACCTGCCGCTGTTGAAAATGGCGGCGGCGCAGGTCGACGTCGGAATCGGAGTGTCGTTGGCGATCAACGACGCTGCACTTCAGAAGCAGATCGAGCCTGGTACCCCGTCGCCGCGGGCGCGTCTCGAGATGATCCGCGCCATCACCGACGCGGGATTCTCGTGCAATGTCATGGTGGCGCCGGTCATTCCGTTCCTCACCGATTCCACCAGTCACCTCGACGGTCTGTTCGAGGCACTGTCCGAAGCCGGTGCGACGAGTGTGACGGTCTTCCCGATGCACCTGCGGGGGAGTACTCGGGGTTGGTTCATGAATTGGCTTGCTCAGGAACATCCGGCACTCATCCGTCGTTACCGCGAGTTGTACGGGCGGGGTGCGTATGTCACTCCCGAATACAAGCGTTGGCTCGCAAGCCGTGTCGAGCCATTGGTCGAGCGTCATGGGTTGGGTGGTCGTTCGGAGCATCGAGACGTCAGTGCGGCTGGCACTGAACCGCGTGAGGCGCCTCGGGAACTGGTGGGTGCGGGAGCAGCTCTCACTTTGTTCTGACGGCCGCGGGCGCGTAAATCGGAGGCGCCCCGGACGTTTGCCGGGCTACATTCGCCTGGTGCTACTCACACTGACGTCCACCCCGACCCCGCAGACTCCTGATGCGACCGCGTTGAGCTACCTGCTGCACAAACATCCCGACCGCGTGCAAAGCTTCGACTTGGCGATCGGCACCGCCACGGTCCTGTACCCGGAGGCCTCGGCCGAAAAGACCACGGTGGCAGTGATTGTGGACGTCGACCCCATCGAACTTGTGCAGAGCAGGTATCGACGCGGCAAGAGTGGCGACAACTTTTCGCTGGGGGAGTACGTCAACGATCGGCCGTATGCGGCGTCGTCCATACTCTCGGTTGCTCTGTCGAAGCTGTTTCGCACCGCGTTGACGGGAACGTGCAAGTCGCACCCGGAACTCGTCGGAGCCGAACTCGCGTTGACCGTCTCGATTCCGGTGGTTCCGTGTGGCGGCGATGCGGAATTGCCTCGTCGGCTGTTCGAGCCGCTGGGCTGGGACGTGACCGCGATACCGGTGCAGCTTGATCCGCACCTACCGACGTGGGGAAACTCCGACTTCGTGTCGCTGACACTGACCGGGGAACACACGGTGCAGAGTGCCCTACGGCACATCTACGTGCTGTTGCCCGTCCTCGACGATGTGAAGCACTACTGGGTGGGACCTGACGAGGCAGACAAATTGATCCGCGTCGCTGGAGGGTGGTTGGCGTCGCATCCGGATTCCGCGCTGATCATGTCCCGCTACCTGGCTCGTCGACGCGACCTGGTCGAATCGGTGGTCGATCGACTGATTCCCGAACAAGCTGAGGCGCAGATCGAAGCACCGAGACCGGATCCGCCGCTGGCACGCCTTCGCGTCGACGCAGTTTTGGCGACGCTTCAGCGACTGCACGTGAGAACAATTGTCGATATCGGTTGTGGCGAAGGTAAATTGCTCGAGGCGCTGATGCCGCACGCTCGATTCGACAAACTTGTCGGCGTCGATGTGAGCGCGCGCGAACTGACACGGGCGCAACGCAGATTGAAGTTCACCGAAATGTCCGACGTCCAGCGTGAACGTGTGTCTTTGATGCAGTCGTCCGCGACGTACCGCGACGCACGCTTGAAAGGCTTCGACGCAGCCGTGCTGATGGAGGTGGTCGAGCACGTCGACACGGCGCGCCTGCCGGCGCTGGTCAGATCGGTCTTCGTGGACGCAGCACCGCAGTATGTGCTGCTGACTACTCCGAATGCCGACTACAACGTGCTGTATCCGGCATTGGCGGGAGAGTTCAGGCACCCCGATCACAGGTTCGAGTTCTCACGGACCCAATTCCGCGACTGGGCAACCGAAACGGCCCGGGCCCACGGCTATTGCGTGGAGTTCGAATTTATCGGAGCAATTGATCCGGTCCTCGGCGGGCCGACACAGATGGCAATCTTCACGAAGGAGGCACGAACGTCATGACGGTGTACGAGATTCCAGATCTCGCCCTGGTAGTACTCATCGGCGTCAGTGGCTCGGGAAAGTCGACCTTTGCGGCGCGCCACTTCGGTGAGTACGAAACCCTCTCGAGTGACACATTCAGAGGGTGGGTCAGTGACGATCCGAACTCACAGGAGTCGACGTCCGATGCTTTCGAAGTGCTGGAGTTCGTCGCGGCCAAGCGTTTGCGACGCGGACGCCTCACGGTGGTCGACGCGACCAACGTCCAGCCCGCTGCGCGCAAGCGACTCGTTGCGTTGGCTCGCGAGCACGACATACTGCCGGTGGCAGTCGTGCTCGATGTTCCGGAATCGGTCTGCTCTGCACGAAACGACGCTCGCTCTGACCGGACGTTCGGACGCGACGTGATTCGTCGCCAGCACCAACAGTTGACTCGCTCGCTCCGCGGGTTGGGTAAGGAAGGTTTCCGTTCGGTTCACATCCTCAGAGGTGAGGACGCGGTTTCCGAAGCCACATTCTTGCGCCACCCGCTCCGCAGCGATCTGCGTGTCGAGCGTGGTCCGTTCGACGTCATCGGTGACATCCACGGATGTCGAAGTGAGCTCGAGACGCTCCTCGTGAAACTCGGCTACACCGTCGACTTCGGGACGGATGGCAGAGCTGTCGATGCGGTGCCGCCGGACGGGCGAACTGCCGTCTTCCTCGGTGACTACGTGGATCGAGGTCCGGATTCGGTCGGTGTGCTGCGTCTGGTCATGGGGATGGTCGCGGCGGGACATGCGATAGCGGTTCCGGGTAACCACGAGAACAAACTCGTCAAGGCGCTGCGCGGTAAGAAGGTCACGCCGAGTCACGGACTCGCCGAGACCCTCGAGCAGATGGCCACCGAGTCGGCGGAGTTCCGCGAAAGCGTCGTCGACTTCTGTGACGGTCTCGTCGCGCACCTCGTCCTGGACGACGGCAAACTCGTTGTCGCGCACGCCGGTCTCAAGGAGGACTACCACAACAGGGCGTCCGGCCGCGTGCGAAGCTTTGCGCTCTACGGTGAAACAACCGGTGAGACGGACGAATTCGGCCTGCCCGTTCGATACCCGTGGGCGCAGGACTACCGAGGATCAGCCATGGTCCTCTACGGTCACACTCCGGTGCACGAGGTGGAATGGATCAACAACACCGCGTGCCTCGACACCGGGTGCGTCTTTGGTGGATCCCTCACCGCTCTTCGATACCCGGAACGAGAGATCGTGTCGGTTCCGGCGGAGCAGGTTTGGTACGAGCCGGTGGTACCGCTGGCACCGCCGACTCGTGATCCGGATGTGCTCGATCTCGCCGACGTCCTCGAAACGACAGGCGTCGACACCGAACTACGCGGTCGAGTGTCCGTTCGCACCGACAACGCTGCCGGCGCCTTGGAAGTGATGAGCCGATTCGCGGTCGCGCCGCAATGGCTGCGGTACCTACCGCCGACCATGGCGCCCTGCGCGAGCGCCCAATCCGATGACTATCTGGAACACCCGTCGACCGCGTTCGACGAATACCGGGCCGGCGGAATCGGAACAGTGATCTGCGAAGAGAAGCACATGGGTTCGCGGGCAGTGGTGCTCGTGTGCCGTGATCGATCGGTTGCTCAGTCCCGCTTCGACGCACCGGATGCGCTCACCGGGATGGTGCACACCCGCACCGGCCGCCAGTTCTTCGACGACGACCTGACTCAGCAGTTGATCGACGACATCGCCGCCGCAGTCACCTCCGCTGGGTTGTGGGAAGAGCTGGGCACCGACTGGCTGCTCCTCGACTGCGAACTGTTGCCGTGGAACGTCAAAGCGGAAGGTCTGCTGCGCTCGCAGTACGCGTCGGTCGCGGCGGCCGGGCGATCAGACCTCACAGCTCGCGAGGCCGTGTTGGCGCAGGCCGGGGCGCGGGGCCTGGACGTGGCGGAGATGTTCGAACAGACAACTGTTCGGGCCGCCAGTATCGAGCGCTTCGGAGAGGCGTACCGACGGTACGTGTGGCCGACGAACGGACTGGACGGCGTCACCATCGCGCCGTTCCAGATTCTGGCGACCGAGGGCCAGTCGTACGGGGAACGGGATCACGAATGGCACCTCGGTATTTCGGACCGCCTGGCCGCGGCCGGCCCGAGTCGATTTACCACCACACGTCGCCTGGTGGTCGATCTCGGTTCCGAGGACTCGGTGTCCGAAGCGACGAAGTGGTGGGAGTCGCTCACCGGTGACGGTGGTGAGGGGATGGTCGTCAAACCGCTGGCGAATCAGATTCACGGACCGCGGGGGTACAACGCGAAGGTTCAGCCGGGGATCAAGGTCCGCGGCCGGGAGTACCTGCGATTGATCTACGGTGCCGACTACCTCGAACCGTCGACTCTTGCGAGATTGCGTAACCGCAACCTCGGACACAAGCAGTCGATGGCGCTGCGCGAGTACGCGCTCGGCATGGAGGCGGTATCCAGGCTCGTCGACCGTGAACCTTTGTGGCGAGCGCACCAGGCCGTGTTCGCAGTGTTGGCTCTCGAATCGGAGCCGGTCGACCCGCGGTTGTGACGGCCGGTGCCCGGGCTCGGATTGATACCGTCGGGTATGGGTGTGATTGCGCGCTTGGACGGTTTCAACCGACGCCATCCGTGGAGTCACAACGATCACTACGGCCGGTGGGTTCTACGTAATCTGCGCGGGGTCAGGTCCGGTCGCGCTCTCGACGTGGGAAGCGGGACCGGCAATCTGATCGACCTCTTGCGTCGGCGGTTCGACGTGGTGGTCGGTGTGGAACCCGACCTGACAACGTCGGCCGCCGTGCGCGCAAGGTTTGTCGACGACGAGAACGTGATCATCGAAGCACGGCGGATCGAGGACTTTGCATCCGAGGCGAAGTACGACGCGATCACAGTCGTCGCGGCGTTGCATCATCTTCCACTTGAAGAGTCGATGAAGCGGCTGAGCGGCCTGCTCGAACCGGGCGGCCGGCTCGTCGTGGTCGGGTGTTATCGATCGACCACAGCCACCGACGCACTCCTGTCGGTGGTGGCGACCGTGTGCAATCCCGTCGTCGGCGTCGTCAAGCATCGACGGGTTGCCTCCGAGCCACTGAAGGCGATGACAGTTCCCACCGCGGAACCGGGTGAGTCGATGGCTGACGTCCGACGCGCGGCTGCGTTGTGTTTGCCAGGTAGCCGGATCAGGAGACGACTGTTCTGGCGATACACCCTGATCTACGACGCGACCGTCGCTGCCGCGTCGGTGGGGGAGTGAGTAGACCGCTGCGGTTCGCGGGGAAATGCGCGTCGGCCGAACCCGACTATCACCAACGAACCGATCATCAGAGTGACCCCGATGCCCGCCAGATGCGAGAGCCCGCCACTGTCGACGACGGCCGCACCGAGCAGAGCGCCCGTTGCAATCGCGATTTGGAACACGACGACGTAGATGGCCGAGGCGCGGTCGGTCCCGATCGGAACGGCGCGCAGAACCGAGGACTGGAGGCAGATCGGAACGGTGGTGAACGCCGCACCCCACAAGATCGTGGCGACGACGGCAAACGCTCCCATCGACGGCGCCAAGAGCCAGAAGATGGCCAGCGCGCCTGCCACCGTCGCGATCGAGATGAGCGTGAAGAGACGCGGTCGGCGGTCGTAGTACTTGCCGGCGACCCACACTCCGACTGCGCCGGCGGCGCCGTAGACCAGAAGCATCGCGGTACGGATGCCACCGGACGAGCCGAGGCTTTCCTCCACCAGAAGTGCGAAGAACGTGTACGAAGCGAACTGCCCCAGGGCGGCAAACAGCGTTGCCGCGCAGATGACGGCGAGTGCCCGTTTCATCGCCGGTGTCGGCTTCGGTTTGTCTCGCTTGCTCCGATGGTGTTGATCGACCGGCATTTCGGGCAACGCACGATGCAGTGAGAAAGCAATGACCACTGCCACCACACCGATTGCCGCCGACGCAGTCCGCCAACCCCAGGATTGGCCGATCGCCGAAGACAGTGGACCTCCGAGAACAAAAGCGAGAGACGTACCGGCATACACCATCGCGATTGCCTTGCCCTGTTGTCCGCGCGGAACCAGAGTGGCTGCGACCGGGGCAACGACAGCCCAGAACACTCCGTGCGTCGCAGCGCAGAGCAATCGTCCGATCACCAGCATCGGATAGTTGACGGCCAATGCTGCGACCAGTTGCGACACCGCGAGGGTGGCCACCGTCAGAACGACAACACGTCGGCGCGGCCAGGTTTTGACCGCTCCGATCAGCGGAAGCGTCAAGACCGCGACGCCGTATGCGTAGAAGGTCAGCAGTAGGCCGACACGCCCTTCGGTGACGTCGAGGTCCGTCGAGATTTCGCTGAGCAGTCCGACGGGGAGCATTTCGGCCGTCACGTAGGCGAAGGCTGCTCCGGCCAGTGTCATCAGCCGTAGCGTGGTTGCCTTCGGCAGTCGAGCAGTCATGTTGTGTAACGATACATGTATCGATACACACCTGCGCAATGGATATTTTGCACTCGCTATGCTGATGCTCATGGCCATACGTGCGCAGCGTTCGAGTCGACCGACGATGGCCGACGTCGCCAAGGCCGCAGGCGTGTCGGTGATGTCGGTGTCGTACTCCTTCGCGCAGCCCGAGCGCGTGTCTGAATCAACGCGGGCCAAGGTGTTCGCCGCCGCCGAAGAGCTCGAGTACGCGGGCCCTAACCGGGCGGCGCAGTCCTTGCGGAGCGGGAAATTCAACAACATCGCGGTCGTCTTCAGCGAGAAGCTGACGTACGCCTTCGAAGACGCAGTAGCTCGGCGATTCCTCTCGGGAGTCGCCGAAGCGTGCCTGGATGCGAACGCCGGGCTGATGATGCTGCCGAACTCGGGGAAACCGGGAGACGTCGACAGAGTTCGCGACGCGGCAGTAGACGGTTTTGTCGTCTGGACCACCGTCTTCGACGATCCCATCCTCGACGCGATTGTCGGCACCGGAAAACCCGCATGCATCCAGGGTGGGCCATTGCATGAGGGTGTGGATCTCGTCGGGATGGACGATGTTGCCGGCGCCGTTGCGATCGCGGCAGTCGGGTTGTCGGGGGCGCAGCGGCCCGCGGTGATCAGCCTTCCGTGGGATCGTGAGCGTCGGTCCGAGATTCGGATGGACGTGGTTTCAAGTGAAGCGTTCTTTCCGGTGTCCCGCCATCGGCTCGAGGGCTACGAGCGCGCCGTCCGCGACGCGGGCCTCGATTGGCCCTCGGTGCGGGTGGGGGTCGTCACCGTCAACGAGCGGAGCGAGGGTGCGCGGATGGCTCGGTCCCTTCTCGACGTTCCCGAGAGCCGAAGGCCCGATGTCATCTTGGCGATGAGTGACGAACTGGCTCTGGGGGTTCTGGACGCGATCCGTGAACTCGGCCTCGCGCTGCCCGACGATGTCGCAGTCGTCGGATGGGACGACACAACAGCCGCATCGGACGCCGGCTTGACCACAGTTCGCCAGTCCCTGTTCGATCAGGGACGTAACGCAGCTCGCGTGGTTCTCGGGCTGGACGATGCGGTGGATCCGGTCGAGTGGTCGGTGCGTCGGCGAACTTCGACGCGATGATCACGCCGGTAGTGGTCGACGCTCTGCGTCTTCGGTGGTTCGTTCCTCCGGAATTGGGGGAGACCGTCCGGTGGGGACTTTCCTGGAATGTCGACAGCCCGAGCAGGTGGGCGGTAGTCGAGCCGGCGTGGGTCTTGACGGCGGAAGTGCGCACGAGTTCGAAACCGTTGATGTGGAGACTGCCTCGCGACGGGTCAGACATCCGGGAGCCGGTCCAGCCGGCGATCGCTCGCGTCGGCGCACTGCAATTCATGTTCGACGCCGAACCACCGTTGCCTTCTCGGATCGAAGCCGCGGGCGCTTTGCAACTACGCGCCGGAACTCCTCGTGACGACACAAATGCCCGTCAGGCGTGGACCGATTTCGACGAGAATGCCTCCACTACCGGAGTGGTTCGCCGTCTACGGCTGATGTCGATGGAGTCCGACATGCTGCCCGACCCGAAGTTTCCGCACGGCCCGAACTGGGGTTGGGCATCGAGGCAGTTCGTGTCCGGGTCCGAGCGGTTCTACGAATTGGCCCGCGCGCCTCGCGCGTTGCGCTCGTATCAGCTGACCGATCGTGAATACGGGCCGCGGCGCGAGGACCTCCTCCTGGTCGACCTCGAGACGGCTGCTTGATCGTTGGGACCTGACACCGTTTTCATTCAGTGGACACAGGCACCAGCTGACCGGAACCAGTGTCTGCTCGACGAAACCGGTGCCAGGTGCTTCGACTAGCGCGCTCTGCCGACCACGTTTAGTGCGTATTTACCGGGCGGCGCCCCGACATGCTTGACGAAGTGCCGCGACAGGTGGGATTGATCGTGGAATCCGACGTCGACGGCCACGTCCGCCAATTCGCGACCGGCGAGGATTGCGCGTCGCGCCAGATCGATCCGACGTCCCGTCACGTACTTGTGAGGCGGAAGCCCGAAATGCTTCGCGAAGTTCTTGATCAGATACGTGGGGTTCCGTTGCAGGATGTTCGACGCTTCCCGCATCGTGATTCCCGTTGTGAGTCGCGCATCGAGCAGGTCCCGAAGTTGATCGGCAACGCGTTCGTCAACGGTCGGCGCGTGACGGGATCGACCTGTGGCCGGTGTGAGGATCTCGTTTAATCTTTCAGCGAGGAACCCCAGGCGACTTTCGGCTTCGAGTGATTCGCCGTGTGGGCCGAGTGCAGAGTGCAGTTGATCGATGCGGTGGCGCAGCAGAGGGTCTCGAATCTCGGGGCTGTCCACCGCCGGGCCTATGAGGACCTCACCGAGAACTGACGTGTCGAGGTAAAGGATTCGTTGACGAAATCCGGCCTCGGTGACCGGAACTCCGTCGTGTGCGATGCCTGGCGGCAACAGAGTCACGATCTCGGGTGCTGCGCCATGAGCGCGATGATCGAGGTCGTATGCAATCGTGCCCCGGTCGACGAGCATCAGGGACCACTGATCGTGCGTGTGTTTGGGATAGGCGTGTCCGACGAAATCGGCATGGAAGACCTCGGTGATTCCCGCGAGGCCCGGTGCCCACGCGGTGATCTGTGCGCCGCGGGGATCCATGTCAGAAACGTACAAGACGCAGCTGCCTCGGGTGACGAAGAGTGGCGGGGTCGTCATCGCGGTGGTGGCGCGCCCGAGGGAGGAACAACATGAACAGTTCGGCAACAGCGGTATCGCTCCGCGAGAAGTTCGGTCAGTTCACCGAGCACTGGTCGCCCAAGAAGATTGCGGCCCTCAATGATTACGAGATCAAGATCGTCAAGATCAAAGGTGAATTCGTCTGGCACTCCCACACCGACACCGACGAAATGTTCCTGGTGACGAAGGGGCAGATTCGAATCCAACTCCGAAACGGAGATGTTCCACTGGGGCCCGGTGAACTGTTCGTGGTACCTCGCGGAGTCGAACATTGCCCGATCGCCGAGGACGAAGCGGAGGTGATGTTGATCGAACCCGTCGGCGTGGTGAATACCGGGAACGTCGGAGGGGCGCGAACCGCAGTGCTCGAGGACTTTTCGTAGTTACCGGCTCTTCCAATCCAGGGGATTGGTACGCAACGGCAGGGCCATCCCCGATCTCCAGAGCGTCGCCGCGCGAGAGTGCGGACGGAGCTCGACCTCGCGCCGCATCGACTGCGCGAACTCGTCGGTGAACCCTGTTCGCGGGTACTCCGCGATTGTTGCATCAACAGTTGCTCGCGGAATTTCGGGCGCACGCCGACCGGCAACGTCGAAATGCGCTGCGGCATGCAGTAGATAGGCGTCAGCGCCCGCGCCGCGGTCGACGGTCAGATCCATGTGCAGACGGATCGCTTCGCCGATTCGCTGTACCGACCTCTCCGAAGTTCCCACTCTGGTCGCGAGTTCTTCTGCGTCTGCGGCACTGATGTAGGTGAAACACCCGTGCTCGGCCGATCCTTTTGCGCCCAGTCCGACATCGTGAAGGGCGCACGCAGTGAAGAGATCTTCGGGGTCGTACTCGATCGCATCGATCTGCGCGAAGGCGTCGGCCCAGATCCAGCAGCGCAGGCTGTGGTTCAAGACCGCGGGGGAGAGGGTTCCTCTGGCGTGATCGAGCGCTTCGCTGCACAGCTTGGTGTCGGGGAGTGGGCGTTTGCGCAGTTCGGGTGTGCGAGTGGGGTAGCGGCCGAGCCGCAGCCGGAGCATCGACGGCGTGCTCATGGCCTGCGTAGCAGCCGCGCGGGCCATGAGTTGTATCTGCTCGAGAGTGGTGAGCTCACCAGGGCGCATCGAATTCCTGTCTGAGGTAGGGGGCAGCTGGATATGAATCTAGTTGCCAGGTCTGATCCTTCGTTCGATATAGATATCTGTCGACGACGGAAACACTGAATTATCCGAACAATGTCGATCAGTTTGCACCAATCAACGGTTGAACCAATTCGGAAATCTCACCGCTCGCAACAATCAAGTTTCATCACGCAAAGACGGCGGGGGTGGCTCAGATGACGCCGAACCCGACGATCCCCGGGACTTCCGACGGGACGATGCGATGGAGCATGACCTTGTTGTTCTCGTTGCCGCCGACGGTCGTCAGAGTGCCGCCGTCGTTGACCAGAACGACGTTGACGTGTTGGCCGAAGGGGCTCGAGTCGCCGTACAGGATCGTGTCGCCGACCTTGGGCTGGTAGTCCTGACCGTAGGGGACAAACGCGTCGACGGACTCGTAATACTCCTGCAGCGTGTACACCCCGGGGATGCGCCACGACCCTGAGTTGGGGTTCGAGAACGGCGTGCCGATCTGGTTCATCGACCAGCTCACGAAATCGGCACACCACGATTCCTCGACGCCCTCGGCGTACTTGGTGCCGGGACTCCCTGACTCCCACTCTTGCTCGAGGACGCCCAGTAGCGCACTCTGCTGAGCGCTGAGAATGCCGTGGTCGACGGCCGGGAACGAATCGAGATTCTCGCCGGCAAGAGCGTCGTCGCCGCGCGCGAACCACCACAGTGCGCCGGCGACAGCTACGACCACCACAACGCCGAATACGCCCAGAACAGCGAGAGTGCGTCTGGGCGTATTCGGTGCGTGCGACATCACGCCACGATAGTCAATTACTCGAGCGGGGGTGCCGAGCGATCGATGGTCGTCGCGAGGGGCTTCTCCTTGACGAAGAGCAACAGGACAACTGCCGCGATGACCAAGGGGACGAGGTACAGGAAGATCGGCGCCAGCGCGTCGTTGTACGCACCGACGATGATCTCGCGAACCTGGCTGGGCAACTTCCAGAGGATTCCCGGGGTCAAGGAGTTCTCGTCACCACCGACCGCGCCGCCATTCGCGGGGAGTCGCTCGGCCAGGAGATTGGTCAGACGCGAGGCGAACAGGCTGCCCACGATCGCGCTGCCCAACGACGCACCGATCTGACGGAAGAAGTTGTTCGACGCGGTGGCCGTTCCCACTTCGGCCGCGGGGAAGGTGTTCTGCACGATCAAGATCAAGATCTGCATGACGAGGCCGAGGCCGATACCCATGAGTGCGATGTAGCAACCGAAGACCAGCAGTGAGGTCGACGGCGTCAGACGTGAGAGCAGGACAAGAGCGACTGCGACGATGGATGTTCCGACGATGGGGAAGATCTTGTAGCGGCCGGTCTTGCTGACCAGCTGACCGGATCCGATGGAGGCGACCAGCAGGCCTGCCATCATCGGAATCATCATCAGTCCTGCTTCGGTGGCGTTCTTACCGGTCACCATCTGGATGTAGGTCGGCAGGTATGCGAGCGCACCGAACATCGCGATGCCGATGATCAGACCCGCGACCGTGGTCAACACGAAGTTTCGTTGAGCGAACAGGTGCATCGGAATTACCGGTTCGTCAGCACGCTTCTCGACGAAGACAAACGCCACTGCGGTCACGATGCAGCCGATGATCAACCCGATGATGACGCCTGACCCCCAGGCGTAGGTGTTGCCGCCCCAGGTGGTGAACAGGATCAGACAGGTTGCGGCCGTTGCGACGAGGACCATTCCCAGATAGTCGATGCGAGGTTTGCCGAGGTTCGGCTTCCGCAGGTGAAGGAATGCCATTGCGCTCGCGATTGCGAGGAGCCCGAGGGGGATGTTGATCCAGAATGCCCAGCGCCAGCCGATGCCCTCGGTGAACCATCCACCGAGAAGGGGGCCGGCAACCGAAGCCAGTGCGAACACGCCGCCCATCGCACCCATGTACCGGCCGCGTTGCCTGGCAGGGACGACGTCGGCGATGATCGCCTGGGACAGCAGGATCAATCCGCCGCCGCCGAGTCCTTGCACGGCTCGACCAGCGATGAGTGTGGTCATGTCGTGGGACAGACCGCCGATCACCGAACCGACGATGAAAATGCTGATGGCGCCGATGAAGAGGCCCTTGCGCCCGATCAGGTCACCGAGTTTCCCGTACACCGGCATCATGACGGTCGAGGCGAGGATGTATGCCGTCGTCACCCAGACCATGTGGTTGACGCCGTTCAATTCACCCACGATGGTCGGGAGCGCGGTGCTGAAGATCATCTGGTCGAGCGATGCCAGAAGCATCGTGATCATAAGCCCGACAAAAACGAGGATGATCGACCGTTTGTCCGGCGCGGCCTCGGTATCGGTATGCGTGCCGTCGGGCTCGACGGTCGCAGCTTCTCGAGTGGACATGTAGTTCCTTAGTTGAGTGACAGCTGGTGCGAGAGAGTGTGGATCAGCTCTCGGACCTGAGTATTCGAGCCATCAGGAGTAGTGCCGGATCAAGCAAGTCGGTTCTGGGGCTTGCCCGTTCACTGTTCTGCCATTTTCGGAAGACGTAACGCATCGCGGCGCCTGCGGTGATGACCGTTGCCGTGGCTTCGTCGGCAGCGGCTGTATCCGAGTGCAGGCGGCGATACTCGGTTCTGTGCGACAACTCCCGCGTGAGGATCCGGGTGAGCGTGTCTTCAAGATCGTGGAAGGTGGCCAGATGTTGTTGCAACAGCGTGGGATGACGTTCGAACAATTCGCGTCGATGCGCGAGCAGATCGGGTCGCTCGTCGACGATCTGCATCGCCGCCTCGAAGACCGCGAGGGCGCCGCGCAGCGGATCGTCCGGGTGCTCGCCGATGAGCGTGAGCATGGTTGCCTCACTTGGCACGACGAGCATGAGCCCACCGATCGCCGCGTCCTTGGTGGGGAAGTAGTTGAAGAACGTGCGGGTCGACAGATTGCAGGCCTCGCAGATCTTCTCGACGGTCACTTCGTCATAGCCCAGGTCGAGGACGAGTTCGACGGCAGTGTGCTCGATCAGCTGCCTCGTCGCAATTCGTTTTCGTTCGCGCAATCCGAGAGTTTCGGTTCCCATTTCATCCATAATTGCACAGAGTGCAAAGTTTCATCGAATGCAATATTTCGCCCAAGAATGCCTCATGAAATGCAAAAATGGGGATCGGGTGCCTGGTGGATAGGATGAACCGCGTGGAAGACACCTGGCCCCCTTGCCCCGAATGCGCCGGCGAATACACCTACGAGATGGGCGCGTTGATGGTCTGCCCGTCCTGCGCGCACGAGTGGGCGCCGACCGATAGTGCCGGCGAGGACTCGGGTGTGGTGAAACTGGGTGTGGTGAAAGATGCCGTAGGCAACATCCTTGCGGACGGAGACACGGTGACGGTCGTCAAGACGCTCAAGGTGAAGGGCAGTCCGACCGGCATCAAGTCAGGTATGAAAGTGCGCAACATCCGCCTTGTTCAGGGCGTTGGCGACCACGACATCGACTGCAAGGTCGACGGCATCGGACCGATGCAATTGAAGTCGAGCGTCGTCAAGAAGGTGTGACCGGACAGCGATAGATGTCGGCTCGAAATCCTGTTCAGTTTCGACGGTTCGATAGCCACAATCGAGGAGATCTTCGACCGCTCGAACGAATGGACCGAACTGTGCCGAACTCGATCTGCCTGGCGCCCGCACTCGATAACACCACACTCGATACAGACGAGCAGTGGGAACGCATCGTCGATGCGCTGACACGCAGGGGATTCCTCGGCGCCGGGCTCGGTGTCGCGGCTGCGACATTGCTGGCAGCGTGCAGCAGCGACGAAAACGGCTCGGCGCCAAGTGGTCTCGTCACAGTGCAGGATGAGACGGGCAGAGTCGAGATTCCGTCGGATCCGCAGCGAATGGTCATCGCCCACGTCAGCGCCATGGCGACGGTCCTCGACCTCGGTGTGCCGCCGGAGAAGATCGTCGGCGGCTTCTTCGGTCTCGAAGGGGTGGGCGGCGACGCGGTGTTGCGCACGATGCCGGAGGCGGCGAACATCCCGAACCTCGGCACGGCGGGAACGTGGAACAAGGAAGCGATCATCGGCGCGTCGCCGGATCTGATCGTCATGCTCCTGACCGCCGGAAATGCTTATGCGGCAAAGTCCTACGACGAACTCTCTGCGACCGGTGTTCCAGTGTTCGCCGGCTTCAACGGGTACCTCACGTGGGACGAGATGAAGAAGTTGGTCACCTCGATGGGCGTCGCGGTCCGACGGGAAGAAGCTGCTGCGGAATTGAACGCGAGAACGGAAGAGCGCCTCCTCACAATCAAGGATCGGCTCTCGGCCCTCGGCTCGCTACCGTCGGTGACGCTGCTGCGTACCGGCGAAAACGGTGTCGTCTACAACCAGGTCGACGCTCTTCTCGATGCTCTCGGTTTCCCGGGCGATCGAGCTACATCGGAGGAGTTCACCCGCACACTCACAGCGGAGCAACTCGATCAGGTGACCAGCGACGTGATCATCGTGGGTGCATTCCAGGACCAGCAGGACGTCCGCGCGCAGTTGGCAATGAACCCGCTCTGGGAGCGTCTTCCCGCTGTCCGCTCGGGGAACGTCCATTACGTCGACGACAGCCTGTGGGGCTCGGGCTATTCTCCTCGCGCGACCGAGCTGCGACTCGACGACATCGAGCGGATCTTCAGCTGACTCCGTCGTGTCACCTCGACTTATCGGTGCATTACCTCGAGAATCATGATCATGGACAAAATCAGGTTCTTCGAGCTTGTCACCGAATGGTTCGAAGTACTCGGTGTTGTCGCCATGGTCCTCGGGTTCGTGTTCGCATTCGTGATCGCGGGGCGCGCCTGGAGTCGAACGCGCGACGGTAGTTCAGCGTTTCGCACTCTGCGCGAGACGATGGGTGCGGTCATCCTTCTCGGGCTCGAGATCCTTGTCGCCGCTGATCTGGTGAAGACTGTGACGTCTTCACCGTCGCTGACCGACGCCGCAGTTCTGGGCATGATCGTTCTGATTCGGACCGTGTTGAGCCTGTCGATTCAGATCGAGATCGACGGGGTACTTCCGTGGCGCAAGGCGTTGGTGTCAAGTCCGGAACTCCTGGTACGCGCAGCGCGCGGATCAGGAGGCCGAACGACGCCCGACGCGTCGAGTTCGTAGCGATAGCCGTTGCGAGTGAAAGGTCGGGCAGATGACAGCAGTGCGTACCGAGCATCCCACTGTCGACGAGAGGCGGGCGCGCGGCCGCCAGGCGCGTAGAGATACGCCATTGGCCGCGCTCGCGGATCTGACAGAGAGTGACCGCGATCCGATATCACTGCTGGAATTGCAGGCGAAGTCGCGGGTACAGGACCTGGTGCCCATCCGATACGGGCGCATGTCGGCATCCCGGTTCTCGTTCTTCCGTGGTGCTGCCCTGGTGATGACGGACGACTTGTCCCGAAGCCCTGATTCCGGCCTGAACAGCCAACTCTGCGGCGACGCACACCTGAGCAACTTCGGTATCTATGCGACGCCCGAGCGAAAGCTCGCGTTCGACATCAACGACTTCGACGAAACGTACCCGGGGCCGTTCGAATGGGACGTGAAACGGCTGGCCGCCAGTTTGGCGATCGCAGCGAAGGACAACGGATACTCCGGCAAAGAGCGTAAGAAGATCGTTCGCGGGTGTGCGGCCGAGTATCGCGAAACCCTGATCGCTCAGGCAGGATTGGGGAACCTCGCAGTTTGGTACGCGCACATCGCACCCGAAGACGGACTGGAAGAACTTCGCGTCGATTTGAAGAAGCGAATGCTCGAGCGGACCCAGGCGACGTTGGACAAGGCTCGTCGCCGAGACAGCGCTCAGGCTGCCGGCAAATTCACCGAAATCGTCGACGGGAGAAGGCGGTTCATCAGTGACCCGCCGCTGATCGTGCCGGCAGAGGAATTGTTCGCGGGCACCGACCTCACTCAGATCGAGGAGTTGCTACGTCAGCGCGTTCGTTCCTATCGAAGCACGTTGCAGTGGGACCGTCGGGTGTTGCTCGAAAGCTTCGAGATGACGCACATCGCGCGGAAAGTTGTCGGTGTCGGGAGCGTCGGAACGCGCGCGTGGATGATCCTGATGAAAGGCGTCGACGACGACGATCCGTTGATCCTGCAGGTCAAGGAGGCGCAGCCGTCCGTTCTCTCGGCGTACGTCGATGGCCCCACCTTCTCCAACGAGGGCGAACGAGTAGTGAACGGGCAGCGCCTGATGCAGGCCACCAGTGACATCTTCCTGGGGTGGGAGCGCGGACCGGGACTCGACGAGGATGAGCACGACTTCTACATCCGCCAACTTCGGGACGGCAAGGGATCAGCGGTCATCGAAACCATGAAACCTGAAGGGATGGAACTCTACGGGCGACTATGCGCGAGGGTCCTGGCCTATGCGCATGCTCGCTCGTCCGATCGGATTGCGATCGCCGAATATCTCGGTGACGGAACCGAATTCGATTTCGCGATCGGGGAGTTCGCGGCTGCCTACGCCAAACGCAACGCACGCGATCATGCCGCTTTGCTGACCGCGATCGACGACGGTCGCGTGTCAGCAGAGCGGGGAGTGTGACGACTCAGGCGAACACGCCGTCGAGCCAGGCCTGCCACGCTGTCGTTGCTGATCCACCGTCAGCGCCCTCTGCGAAGAGGTGATGGGCCGCGTCGACGGTGCCGCCGAAGGCGTTTCGTCCGTAGAACCGCAGCAATGCGTCCTCGGTACGCAAGCCGATGAACCAGTCGTTGATGTAGTCGACAATCGCGTCGACGGTTCCGATTCCGGGGACTTCCACCGACGTGGCGTCACCGACAGCGGTGCCCGAGGTGATTCCGAGGGCGCTGCGAAGCGTTCCCATCGCTTGCGGCGAGGACGAGGATTCCGGGCCTTCGGCCGAGACATAGGTGACGGGTTTGCCGGCGAAGTACCGCACGTATTGGCCGAGACTGTGCAGGTAGAAGTCCGTGTGCTTACTCGCGCCGTCGTACTGGTTGTCCCAGTCCTCGGCAAACACTCCGGCGTGGATGTAGCGGACAACGGCGGTGCTCTCGTCGCGGGCCTCGACGACATACTCGAGGTTGTTGAACCAGCCGTCGGGGCCTTGCATGTGGATGGCTAGCTCGCGGGGCGGCTCCCACGTCGCGATGATCGGGCTGTCCGGACTACTGCCGTCCGCAGGGATTTCGAGCGGAGACGGGAACATCCAGCTGGCCGTCTCTGCCGAGATCGCGGCCCAGATCTGCTCGGGAGTTCCGGGGACGACCACCTCGCGGCGGATTTCGAATTTCTCGGACATCGCTAGTGCTCCGTTTCGGGTGTGGTGACGTGGGGTGTGGTGAGACTGGGATGCAGGGCGACAACCAAGCGGTGTTTGCGCCCGGCTTCGGAATTGCCGTCGTGGTATTTGGCCACAAGTGAGTTGATCGACTCCCCGAGTTCGCCGGCGAAGGCGGCGCGGTCGGCCGCCGTGGCAAAGATGATGTCGCTGTCGATGGCAAAGGACGCCAACGGTTTTCCGGCCGCAGTTGCGCCGGCGATCAGTTCGCCGACCTCTCGGACGATCCGCGCCGCGAGAGTGACGAGCCAGCGCGCCGAGAGCTGATCCGGGAACCGGCTCGGGTCCGGCGCGAGTGCCGACATTGCAGCGGGGGAGATGACGTACGACGCGGCGCTGGCCTGCATGATCCGCTCCGTCATGTTTCCCCGCTTGCGCTCCTCGACGAGTTCGACGAGTCCGTGTTCCTCGAGAGTGCGCAAGTGGTAATTGATCTTCTGGCGCGTCAAGCCCACTCGGGGTGCCAGCGAGGATGCTGATGCCGGGACTGCCAGTTCAGCCAGAATCCGTTGGCGGATCGGATCGAGCGAGGCCTCGGCAGCTGCGGGACGATCGATGACTGCTACTTCCAACATGAGAAAACCATCCCACCGACAACCAAATCTGTCAAGACAGAAAAAATTGTCGGCGGGATGGTATTTCGGAGGTTCTCTACCGCTTCAGATCGGGCGGATTGTTCAGATCCCGCGCCGAGTACGTGTCACACGACGAGATCTGGCCGGTCTGGTATCCGGTCATGAACCACGCCTGACGCTGTGCCGACGAACCGTGTGTCCAGCCTTCAGGGTTGACCCGACCGGTCGTGGACTTCTGGATACGGTCGTCGCCCACCGACGAGGCGGCGGACAACGCGTCGCGAATGTCGTCTTTTGACAAGGGCTTCAGGAACGGTTGACCGGTCGCCTGATCGGGAATCGTGTCGGCAAAATGCGCCCAGACGCCTGCGTAGCAATCGGCCTGGAGTTCGGTGCGAACCGCACCCGACTGCTCACCCTGCGGGTCGGCCTGCGCGCGGCCGATGTCGCCGAGCTGATTCTGGATGTGATGTCCGAACTCGTGAGCGACCACGTACTCCTGTGCGAGCGGTCCGGCACTGGAACCGAAACGGTCGACGAGCAATTGGAAGAAGCTCGTATCGAAGTACGCCGTTTGGTCCGCCGGGCAGTAGAACGGACCGACATCACTTGACGCCTGGCCGCAACCGGTGTTGACCGAACCACTGAACAGAATGACTTCGGGTCGCACGTACGCCGTGCCGGTCTGCTTGACCAACTGCTGTTCCCAAACGTCGTCGAGGCTTCCGACGGTCAGTGTGACGCGGCAGTTCACATCGGCGTTTGCCTGAGCGCCGGTGCACTCGTCGACCGACGACAGTCCGGTCGACGAACTCGAAGTTTCGGTGGACGTGCCCAGTAGTGAGCCGGGGTCACCGCCGAACAACAGCGCCAGGATCAGAACGATGATGCCGCCCGCGCCACCGCCGATCGCGATCTTGCCGCCGCGGCCACCGCCGCCCCCGCCGCCTTGAACCTGAACGCGTCCCGCTTCGCCGCGGGCCCCCTCGTTGAAGGTCATCTATGTCCGCTTTCTGCTGTCGTGAACAAGTGCTTGCCGTCACTTCTGGAGATAGCTTCGCATGCGATGCGGGTCCGCGTTTCCGCTCTGCGCAGTTCGCTCCGTAGGATCGCAGGCAAAGTAGTCGGTCATCGGTTATTGGAAGTAGTTCGAAAGGAATCCCGTGCTGCGCACACATCTCGCCGGTTCATTGCGACCCGAGCAGGCAGAGCAGACCGTAACGCTCACCGGTTGGGTAGCCAGGCGTCGTGATCACGGCGGAGTGATCTTCATCGATCTCCGTGATGCATCCGGAGTTGCGCAGGTAGTTTTCCGGGCAGGTGACGTGGCCGAGCAGGCGCACCGTCTGCGCGCGGAATACTGCGTTCGCGTAACCGGAACGGTCGAGGTTCGCCCCGAGGGCAACCAGAACTTCGAGATCCCCACCGGAGCAATCGAGGTCAACGCCACCGAACTCGAGGTTCTCAACGAAAGCGCACCGCTGCCGTTCCAGCTCGACGATCAGGTCGGCGAAGAAGCACGCCTCAAGTACCGATACCTCGACTTGCGTCGTGAAGGGCCCGGATCCGCAATTCGCTTGCGTTCCAAGGTAAGTGCCGCAGCGCGCGGCGTTCTCGCGCACCACGAGTTCGTCGAGGTCGAGACTCCGACGCTTACGCGTTCGACGCCAGAGGGTGCCCGTGACTTCCTCGTACCGTCACGCCTGCAGCCCGGTAGCTTCTACGCACTGCCGCAGAGCCCGCAGCTGTTCAAGCAGCTACTCATGGTCGGCGGCATCGAGCGCTACTACCAGATCGCGCGTTGCTACCGCGACGAGGATTTCCGCGCCGATCGTCAGCCCGAGTTCACTCAGCTCGACATCGAGATGGCTTTCGTCAACCAGGACGACATCATCCTGCTTGCCGAGGAAATCCTGACGGCGCTCTGGAAGCTCGTCGGCCACGAGATCAAGACGCCGATCGATCGCATGACCTACAACGAGGCAATGCGTCGTTACGGCAGCGACAAGCCGGACCTGCGTTTCGGTATCGAACTCGTCGAGTGCGCGGAGTTCTTCAAGGACACGACCTTCCGCGTCTTCCAAGCCGAATACGTTGGCGCCGTCGTGATGCCCGGTGGTGCAAGCCAGCCGCGCAAGCAGCTCGATGCCTGGCAGGAGTGGGCGAAGCAGCGCGGCTCCAAGGGCCTGGCGTACGTGTTGGTCGGTGAAGACGGCACTCTCGGTGGTCCCGTTGCCAAGAACCTGACCGACGCCGAGCGCGAGGGCCTGGCCGCTCACGTCGGAGCCCAGCCGGGTGACTGCATCTTCTTCGGAGCGGGCGCGACCAAGTCGACGCGCGCTCTCCTCGGCGCTGCCCGTGGTGAGATCGCCCGCAAGAAGGATCTCATCGATCCCGACGCGTGGGCCTTCGTGTGGATCGTCGACGCTCCGATGTTCGAGCCGACCGCCGACGCCACTGCATCCGGTGACGTTGCTCTCGGCCACTCCGCCTGGACCGCCGTGCACCATGCGTTCACGTCGCCGAAGCCGGAGTTCTTCGACACGTTCGACACCGATCCGGATTCCGCTCTCGCCTACGCCTACGACATCGTCTGCAACGGCAACGAGATCGGCGGCGGCAGTATTCGTATCCACCGCAAGGACATTCAGGAACGAGTGTTCAAGGTGATGGGTATCTCCGAGGAAGAGGCGCAGGAGCAGTTCGGCTTCCTTCTCGACGCCTTCGCCTTCGGCGCGCCTCCGCACGGCGGAATTGCTTTCGGCTGGGACCGCATCACAGCTCTCCTCGCCGGCATGGATTCCATCCGTGAGGTCATCGCGTTCCCGAAGTCCGGTGGCGGCGTCGACCCGCTGACGGATGCTCCGGCACCGATTTCTGCGCAGCAGCGCAAGGAATCGGGTATTGATGCGAAGCCCGAGAAGAAGTCAGAGGACAAGAAGTCCGAAGGCGACACCGTCGAAGCCAAGTAGAGCCGACACCGGATCGCCATGCTGCATTTGCGGGTGATCTGCCCGACCGAGCGCACCGAGCAAGTTCTCGGTGCGCTCGCGTCGCAGCGGGGCGCGACACACATCGTCGTATTACGTGATGTCGCGGTTCATCCCGCCGGCGACATGGTGGAGGCCGACGTCGCCCGTGAGGCGGCCAACGACGTCGTCGATGCTCTGACCGCTCTCGGCGTCGCCGAGGACGGCGGAATGACGCTCGTACCAGTCGAGACGGTGTTGTCGGCGGCGGCGCGCAAAGCTGAGCGCGACGTGCCGGGTGATCCCGCGGATTCCGTCGTGTGGGAGGAATTGCTGTCCCGCACTCGGGAAGAATCAACTCTCAACGGATTGTTCGTCGCGTTCCTGACGATCGCATGTCTGCTCGCGGCAATCGGCGTTGTCACCGACTCTCAGATCACGATCGTGGGCGCCATGGTCGTCGGCCCGGAGTTCGGGCCGCTGGCCGCGCTGGCTGTGGCACTCGTACGGCGGGATCGACGGTTGCGTCGACGTTCGATTCTCGCGCTCGCCGTCGGATTCCCCATCGCGATGGGCGTGACTCTCGCCGCAACGTTCGTGGTGAAGTTCTTCGGGTGGATGGACGTCGTGAGTCTCGAATCGCTCCACGAGGTCGATTTCGTCTACAAGGTCGGGCCCATCTCGTTTGTGGTCGCGCTTCTTGCCGGTGCGGCTGGAATGCTGGCACTCGTCTCGTCGAAGTCCGCTGCCTTGGTCGGAGTGTTCATCTCCGTCACCACGGTTCCTGCCGCCGGTTTCGCGGTGGTTGCGGCAGCAAACGGAGAATGGCGGATCGCCGGGTTGTCGTCGCTGCAACTGGCTGTCAACCTGCTCGGGATCGTCACTGCCTGCGTGCTCGTTCTCTGGGTCAGGACCCGGGCCGACGAGGAATTCGAAGCAGCGTTGAAAGGCATTTCTCGATTTGTCGACGAGGACAAAACTCCATGACATCGCCGGTTCGGAGTTCTGCTCACCGACAGCAGAATTCTCGCGAGAACTGTGTGCCGGTGTGGCGATTAGGGACTTTCGTCATCACCGCAGGTAGGCGGCAATTTCTATCGCGGTGAGAGCTTGAATTCTCCGCTGTGAGTGGATGAGCTGGGCATGATCGGAGTCACTAACGGGTAAGTTGGTCGGTGATGACCGCATTACTGGCAGACCCCGTTTCCGAAGTCGTCGCAGCTGCTGAGCAGTTGCTGACACGCCGCACAGGGGCACCCGTAACCCTGGTGGATCCAGTCGATCTCGGGGGGAGTGGCCGCACCGTCGTGCTGCGCGTACGTGTCGCCGAGAACCCGTTCTCCCTGCCTCGAACGCTGGTGATCAAGCAGGTCCGCGACAACTTCCAGGGAGCTACCAAAACCGCGATTGCGCTCCCCGCCGCGTCTGAAGGTGACTTCGACGTCGAGACGGCTTTCCTTCGTGAAGCGGTGTCGTATCAGTTCGCCAACGCGCTTGCCAAGGACGCACGCCCCGGCGCCGAACTGTTGGCGTCCGACCTCGATGCTCGCCTCTTGATCCTGAGTGATCTCGGCGACGCCACCGCAATCAGCGTCCGACTCGAAGACTCCGACCCGGACACCGTCACTCACACGCTGATGGCCATGGCGCAGGCCATGGGGCGCATGCACGCCGCGACCGTCGGCCGTGAGGACGACTTCACTGCACTGCTGCGTCGCGCCGAGGTCGCCCATTGCTCCGATGAAGTGGCGGATCAGGTGGGACGCGCAGTGGCCGGTGTTCCCGCGATGTTGGTGGAAAGTCTCGGCATCGATGTGAGTTCGGACATTCTCGAGCAGGTTCGGCACGCGCAGACACTGTTCAGTGGCGGTCGATTCCGCGCCTTCAGTCCGTCGGACCTGTGCCCAGACAACATCATCGTCAACGACGACGGCGTGCAGTTCCTCGACTACGAGTGGGGTGGCTACCGCGACGCCCTCCTCGACATCACCTACGCGTTGGTGTCGTTCCCCGGTTGCCTGTGCAACATCGACCTGACCGAAGAGCGGGCGTCGGCGATGGTCGATGCCTGGCGGGCCGAGGTCGTCGGGATGTGGCCGGCCCTGGCCGACGAGGCCGAATTGGGGCGCAGGATCGTCGAGGCCCAACTCATCTGGGTCTGGCTCAGCACCTATCTGTACCTGCCCGAGGATCATTCACGTATCGCCGCTGTCCGTGAGCACTATCTCTCGATTCCACGCGCCGACGCACTGGTGGGCCGCTGGGCAAGGCTCGCGCGTTCGGCGAAGCTCGCCGGCAACGACGCCGTCGAGGCACACGCCCGCGACGTCGTGGCGGCGCTGCGCACCGAGTTCAGTTGAGTTTCTGACTGATCACACGCAGAAGGGCGCCCGTGCATGCAGCACGAGCGCCCTTTTTCGGTCGAGTCCGCTCAGTTGTCGGAGACCAGATCGTTCTCGGACAGGTCCGTCGCCGCGAGCGCCGTCGCCAGATCAGGATGGCGGAACGTCGACGTCACCTGGTCGGCCACGACTCGGAAAGCCGAGGCCAGGGTCGCGGACTTGTCCGGTTCGGCCGCCCACGTTGCGGTCTGTTCGACGACGACCACGCCGTGGTGGACGTACATCTTCCCGGGGACGAGCGTGATGCCGGCGTTGGTGGCCCACTCGCACAGGGCAGCGAGTCCCTGGCTCGCGCCCTTGGGGCCGCCTACCTCGATGTCGTCACTCGACAACTGCAGAAGCGTGTCGATGTCTTGGGAGTTGAGTGCATCGTGCCACGCGAGGACGGTGGCGATCTCGGAGGTGCTCATGGCGACAACGCTATTACAGCGCCTTTGCCGAGGACGTGAGGGCTGGCGGAACTGCGGGTTGTGTCAAGCGTCGGTGGTCTCTAGTAGCGTCGATTCGTGAGCGATTGGCAAGCGGAAGACAGTGTGGGGGCGAAAGACGGCGTGGTGGCGGAAGACGGCGTGGTGGCGGAAGACGGCCTGTTCGAGGCAACTCCGGAGGAATCCGCGATCGTCGACGAACCCGATGTCGTGTCTGTCGCCGAGCGCGCATTGTCCTCGGTGCCGCCTGGTGCTCCTCTGGCCGTCCGCATGCGTCCCCTCACTCTCGGTGAAGTTGTCGGTCAACAGCACCTGCTCGGCCCTGGTGCTCCGCTGCGCAGAATGGTCGAGGGGTCCGGCGCCGCATCGGTACTTCTGTACGGACCTCCCGGCACCGGCAAGACCACGCTCGCATCGTTGATCTCGGGTGCTACCGGCCGCCGGTTCGAGGCTCTGTCGGCTCTGTCCGCCGGAGTCAAAGAAGTCCGCGGTGTCATCGAACTCGCGCGCCGCCGCCTGCTGAACGGCGAACAAACCGTCTTGTTCATCGACGAAGTTCATCGCTTCTCCAAGACCCAGCAGGACGCCTTGCTCGCCGCGGTCGAGAACCGCATCGTGCTCTTGGTCGGCGCGACCACCGAGAACCCGTCGTTCTCGGTCGTCTCCGCTCTGTTGTCGCGCTCGTTGGTCCTGCAACTGCAATCGCTCACCGCTGCGGATGTCCAGGAACTGCTCGAGCGCGCTGTCGCCGACGAACGCGGGTTCGGCGGAGCGATCACGATCGACGACGACGCGATGGAACACCTCGTTCGTCTGGCGGCCGGCGACGCCCGCCGAGCCCTGACGGCACTCGAGGCTGCCGCCGGAGCTGCACTGGACACGGCCGGTGACGCTTCGGGCCCGGTGGTGCTCGACCTCGCGACCGTCGAGGCCAGTGTCGACAAGGCCGCGGTTCGGTACGACCGTGCCGGAGATCAGCACTACGACGTCATCAGTGCATTCATCAAGAGCATTCGTGGATCAGACGTCGACGCCGCCCTGCACTACCTCGCACGGATGCTGACCGCGGGCGAAGACCCTCGCTTCATCGCACGGCGTCTGGTGGTTCACGCCAGCGAAGACATCGGCATGGCTGATCCGATGGCGCTGCAGACTGCCACCGCCGCGGCGCAGGCAGTGCAGCTGATCGGTATGCCGGAGGCTCGTCTGGCGCTGGCACAGGCCACCATTCATCTGGCGACGGCTCCCAAATCGGGTGCGGTCATCGCCGCACTCGGCGCGGCCATGGCCGACGTGGCCGCCGGAAAATCCGGACTGGTACCGCCGCACCTGCGTGACGGGCACTACAAGGGCGCCGAGCAATTGGGCAACGCAGTCGGATACAAGTACCCGCACGACACACGTGATGGTGTTCTGCGGCAACAGTATCCACCGGACGATCTGGTGGGTGTCGACTATTACCAGCCCACCGCGCACGGCAACGAGCGGGAGATCGCCGATCGGGTGAGCAAACTTCGCCGAATAGTTCGTGGCTGACGCCTGCCAGGTTCCACCGGCCGACGCGTTAGTCTGGACACCCATAGCTCGACGCTCTTGAAGGTAAGGACCGGTTAGTGCAAACCCACGAGATCCGCAGGCGATTCCTCGACCACTTCGTCAAGGCCGGCCACACCGAGGTGCCCAGCGCCTCGCTGATTCTCGACGACCCGAACCTTCTGTTCGTCAACGCGGGCATGGTTCCGTTCGTGCCGTTCTTCCTCGGGCAGCAGACGCCGTCCTACTCACGGGCGACGTCCGTGCAGAAGTGCGTCCGCACCCTGGACATCGAAGAGGTCGGCATCACCACCCGCCACAACACCTTCTTCCAGATGGCGGGCAACTTCTCCTTCGGTGACTACTTCAAGAAGGAAGCCATCTCCCACGCCTGGCAGTTGCTGACAGGTTCGGTCGAGGACGGCGGATACGGCATCGATCCCACGCGCCTGTGGGCCACCGTCTACCTCGACGACGACGAAGCGTTCTCGATCTGGCGCGACGAGGTAGGAGTGCCCGAAGAGCGCATCCAGCGCCGCGGCATGAAGGACAACTACTGGTCCATGGGCATTCCCGGGCCGTGCGGCCCCTGCTCGGAGATCTTCTACGACCGCGGCGCCGAATACGGCGTCGAGGGTGGCCCCGAAGCCGACGAGGATCGCTACATCGAGATCTGGAACCTCGTGTTCATGCAGAACGAGCGCGGCGAGGGCACCAACAAGGGCGACTACCCGATCCTCGGACCGTTGCCGAAGAAGAACATCGACACCGGCATGGGCGTCGAGCGCGTTGCGTTCCTCCTGCAGGGCGTCGAAAACGTCTACGAGACAGATCTTCTCCGCCCCGTCATCGACAAGGCCGCCGAACTGACCGGCAGTGTCTACGGGACCGACCACACTTCAGACGTCCGTTTCCGCGTCATCGCCGACCACGCACGCACCGCAGCGATGTTGATCGCCGACGGTGTGAACCCCGGCAACTACGGCCGCGGCTACGTCCTGCGCCGGTTGCTGCGTCGCATCGTGCGTTCGGCCAAACTGCTCGGCAGCGAGCAGCCCACCATGCGCGAGTTCATGGTCGTCGTCCGCGACACGATGGCGCCGTCGTACCCGGTTTTGGAAACCGACTTCACGCGCATCGAGAACGTCGCCGTCGGCGAGGAGACCGCGTTCCTCAAGACGCTGGCTTCGGGTTCTGCTCTGTTCGAGAATGCTGCCGAGACGGTCAAGTCGTCCGGAAAGTCGGTCATCGCCGGCGATCAGGCATTTGCACTGCACGACACCTACGGCTTCCCGATCGATCTCACGCTCGAGATGGCGTCCGAGGCCGGTCTCACCGTGGACGAGGACGGCTTCCGCGCGCTCATGGCCGAGCAGCGCAAGCGCGCCAAGGACGACGCTCAAGCGCGCAAGCACGCCCATGCCGACCTCACGGTCTACAAGGAACTGCTCGACCGAGGTGCCACCGAGTTCACCGGTTTCGACGAGCTCGTCTCCGAGGCTCACGTCCTCGCACTGATCGTCGACGGTGTCCGCGTGCCGGTCGCGAAGGCCGGTCAGAACGTCGAGGTCATCCTCGACCGAAGCCCGCTTTACGCAGAGTCCGGTGGACAGATCGCCGACATCGGTTCGCTCACCGCTCCGGGCCTCGAAGCCAAGGTCAACGATGTGCAGAAGATCGCCAAGAAAGTCTGGACGCACAAGGTGACGGTGCAGAAGGGTGAGATCACCGAGGGCGACGTCGTGCTCGCGCACGTCGACGCCGAGTGGCGCAAGGGTGCAACCCAGGGGCACTCCGGTACCCACATGGTGCACGCGGCGCTGCGTCAGGTGCTCGGCCCCAACGCCGTTCAGGCGGGCTCGCTCAACAAGCCGGGTTACCTCCGCTTCGACTTCTCCTGGCAGGGCGCGCTGTCCGACTCCCAGAAGCAGGACATCGAGGCACTCACCAACGAAGCCGTGGCGTCGAACTACGCGGTCAACACATTTGTCACGGATCTCGACAAGGCCAAGGCGATGGGTGCGATGGCACTCTTCGGTGAGAACTACGGCGACGAGGTTCGTGTCGTCGAAATCGGCGGCCCGTTCTCGATGGAACTGTGCGGTGGCACTCACGTCGGAAGCTCCGCACAGATCGGTCAGGTAACGCTGCTCGGTGAGCAGTCGGTTGGCTCCGGAATCCGACGCGTCGAGGCGTACGTCGGTTTGGACTCCTACCGCTACCTCGCCAAGGAACGCGCGCTCCTGGCCGGACTCTCCTCCTCGCTGAAGGTTCCTTCGGAAGAGGTGCCCGCCCGCGTCGAGGCGCTCGTCGAGCGACTCAAGGTGGCTGAGAAGGAACTCGAGCAGACCAAGGCCAAGGCTGTGCTGGCGTCGGCAGGCGAGTACGTCGCCAAGGCCGAGCGCATCGGCAGTGTCCTCGTCATCGCCGAGCCTGCTCCCGCCGGAGTCGGCGGAAACGACCTGCGCAGCCTCGTCACGGACATCAAGGGTCGCCTCGGCTCCGAACCTGCCGTCGTAGCTCTGCTCGGTGATGTCGAGGGCAAGGTTCCGTTCGTGGTCGCCTCGAGCAAGGCAGCTCAAGGTCTCGGTGTGAAGGCCGGTGAGCTGGTCGCGTCGTTCGGTCCCAAGATCGGTGGCCGCGGCGGCGGAAAGCCCGACATGGCCCAGGGTTCGGGTTCGGACTCCGCAGGAATCCCGGCGGCGCTCGATGCGATCCGGGACAGAGTCGGAGAGCTGGCGGGCGGCAGCTGACGGTGGTGGCTACGCAGCAGGGTCCCGATCGCCCCGGCATCGACGACCCTGGTCGCGGGCGGCGCATCGCCATCGACGTGGGCAGTGTTCGCATCGGCGTCGCGTCCAGCGACCCCGACGGCATCCTCGCGACACCGGTGGAAACGGTTCCACGCTCGAAGGAGCGTGGGCCCGACGCGCCGGATATCCGGCGCATTATCGCCATCGTGTCCGAATACGAGGCGGTTGAGGTTATCGTCGGACTGCCACAGACGCTGCGCGGTGAGCAAGGTAAAGCCGCCGGTATCGCGACTGCATTCGCCAAACGACTGCAGCGGGCCGTCGAACCGATCCCGGTGAGACTGTCCGACGAACGACTGACGACCGTCACGGCTGCGCGCAATCTCCGCGAAAGTGGAGTCAAGGCACGCGGCCAGCGACCGATGATCGATCAGGCTGCGGCGGTGGAAATCCTGCAAGGCTGGCTGGACGAGCGGAGTAGAGCTGTGAAACCAGGGGAGTCGTCGAAGGACGCTGCACTGGAGGGCGATCTGTGAACGCGCGGTGGGATGAGGGCGGCGGAAGCCGGCCCACCAGTTCGTTCGACTTCGACAACGACGAGACCATGGTCATGCGTGCACTGCCGCAGAACATCGATCCGCCGCACATGTCGCGAGCCGAGGCACGCAAGCAACGCGAAGCGCGCAACAAGCGCGCCAAGCGTGGCAAGAAGGTCGGCGTTCTCGCCCTGCTGGTGTTGGTGATCGCAGTCCTCGGTGTTGGTGCATACGGCGCTCTCTGGTACATGGATCGCAACAAGACCGCGGAGGATTTTGCCGGCCCCGGCGGCGCACCCGTGGTCATCCAGATCAACAGTGGAGAAACCGCATCGGAGATCGGTGCGACGCTCGAGGCGAAGAACGTCGTCGCGAGTTCCGCTGCTTTCTACAACGCGGCGATCGCCAATCCGTCTGAGATCCAGAAGGTGCAACCCGGCTTCTACCAGGTGCCGGTGCAGAGTAGCGCCGCGAGCGCACTCGACACCTTGGTTGCCCCGGACTCCCGAGTCGGCAGTGTTGTCATCGCCGAAGGGCGTCAGCTGCACGACAGTTCGGACGCGCAGACCGGCTCGCTCAAGAAGGGCATCTACAACCTCATTTCCGAGGCGAGTTGTGTCGGCCCGGTTTCCGCTCAGAAATGTGTCTCGACAGACGAATTGAACACTGCGGGAGCATCTTCCGATCTGGCTTCGCTCGGCGTGCCCGAATGGGCGATGTCGTCGGTCAAGAGCGTGCCGGACAAGGACCGTCAGCTCGAAGGCCTGATCGCCGCCAGCAGTTGGGATTTCGATCCCACTGCGACGCCGACCGAGATCCTGCGGTCGTTGGTCGAGGGTAGCGCCGCCAAGTACGAGGCCACGGGAATTCTGACAGCCGGCAGCGGGGTCGGAATGTCTCCGTACCAGTTGTTGGTGGCAGCGTCGCTGGTCGAGCGTGAGGCGTTGCCCGCTGACATGGCCAAGGTCGCGCGGGTGATCGTCAACCGACTCGCAGTCGATCAGCCTCTGCAGTTCGACTCCACGGTCAACTACTCACTCGACACCACCGAGGTCGCAACCACGGATGCCGACCGTGAGCGCGTCACGCCGTGGAACACGTACGCAATGCCGGGTCTGCCTGCAACGCCCATCGCTTCGCCGAGCATCGACGCGCTGAAGGCCGTGGAATCGCCGGCGGCCGGTGACTGGTTGTACTTCGTCACGATCAACAAGGAAGGCCAGACGCTCTTCACCAAGAGCTACGAGGAGCATTTGGCCAACATCGAACTGGCACAGCAAAGTGGGATTCTCGACAGTGGACGGTAGTACCGCGACTTCGCTCGCGACGCCCCGTAAGGCGGCAGTTCTCGGAAGCCCGATCGCTCACTCGAAGTCCCCGTTGCTGCATCTTGCGGCGTACGCGGCTTTGGGGCTGAGCGATTGGACCTACGAGCGGATCGAATGCACCGGCGATCAGTTGCCTGCCCTCGTCGACTCACTCGGCCCCGAATGGATCGGCCTCTCGGTGACGATGCCGGGCAAGATCGCAGCACTCGAATATGCCACCGAACGCACACCGCGAGCGGTGACCATCGGCTCGGCCAACACCCTGGTTCGCATCGACGGCGGTTGGCGTGCCGACTGCACGGACGTCGACGGAGTCAGCGGTGCGTTGATCGCCGGCGGTGTCGGCGATCTCAGCGGCACTTCGGCGGTAGTTGTCGGCGCGGGCGGCACCGCGCGGCCGGCATTGGTCGCGTTGGCCGACATGGGAGTTCGGACAGTCACCGTGGTCGCGCGTGATCCGGGGCGCGCATCCGGTGCCATCGAATGCGGTGGTGCGGTCGGGTTGGACATAGATCTGGTCGCCTTCGACGACGCACAGCTAGGCGGGATCTGTGCCGAATCCTCGGTCTTGGTCAGTACCGTTCCCGCGGAAGCGACAGCGCCCTTTGCCCAGCAATTGGGGAAGGCGCGATTTGTCCTCGACGCGATCTACAACCCCTGGCCGACGCCACTTGCTTCGGTTGTCGAGGCGGCCGGTGGCACGGTGATCGGTGGCCTCGAGATGTTGCTCAATCAGGCCTTCGGGCAGGTAGAGCAGTTCACGGGCAAGCCCGCTCCGCGAGAGGCGATGGCAGCCGCTATCGCCTAGCTCTGTTCACAGTGTCGAGGTAGTCCACAAGACAATTCGTAGTCTGCCGCTGGTGAACGCCAGACGCCAAGCTCGAAACCATGTGGACGTTGGTGGTCTTGGCAGGCGCTGGGGTAATCGCTGGTTTCGGTGCTCGGGCGATCGTCGACAATTGGTTGCGGCGACACGGTTATCGACCAGTCGTGACTTTCTGTTGTGTGCCGCAGTGCGCCGTCGCAACAGGCTGGGTTGTCGTCGGTGCGCTGAATACCTCGGTGGTGCAGTTACTTTCCGGTCTCGCCGTGGTGTGGTGGTGCGTCGCGATCTCGACTGTCGACCTGGCTGTGCGTCGGCTGCCCAACAGTTTCACGCTGCCGGGCTACGCCGTCGTGATGGTCTACGCGACGGTGTCGGGAACGGTGTGGGTGGCGGTGGTGGGGTCGGCACTGCTCGCCGGAATCCACCTCCTGGCGCACGTGATGTCGCCTGGTTCCATGGGCGTCGGCGATGTGAAGCTGTCGCTTCCTCTGGGCGCCGTGACCGGATTGGTGGGAGCGGACGCCTGGCTGTGGTCGTTGGTGTCTGCCTCGGTGCTCACCGCAACGCTGGGCACCGCGCTGGAACTGCGAAGACGAGGGCCGGTAGCCCACAATTCGCCCATTGCGCACGGACCCTCGATGTGCCTGGCAGCCTGCGGTTCGATTGCGTTTGCCTGGCTGACGTGACGAGTGCAACATCCGCGAGAAGTCTGGCGTTATTGACCGTTCAACGACGGACGGTGAACTGCAGGAAAGACGTAACCGTCGGTTTCATAAATGCGGGTATTGCCAGCGCGCGGTCCCAGTATGCGGCGAGTCGGACTTGCCGAATGTCCACACCCTGACGTTCACTGAGGTTTCGGAAATGGGACAAAACGAATCTCGTTTCGCACTCGATTATCGGGGGAACCTATGCGCACAAGGCTTTTCGTCGCTGCGGCAGCCTGTTTGGCGGCTGTGGCTGCAGGAGCGGGCGTCGCCGGCGCCGCGCCTGCACCTTCATCGGTGGCACTGGGCGGGGGCTCAGGAATCCTGCTGCCGGACGTGGATCACTCCGATCCTGACCGAGTTGCAGCATGCACGTTGACCGCGGTCGGCTACGACAACGCCGGTTCTCTCGTGGCACTCACCGCCGGACACTGCGGAGTTGTCGGGGACCGGGTGTTCGCCGAGTACCTGCCCGAGGCCGGACCCATCGGTCGGTTCTCTTACTCGAGCCCGGTCTCGGACATCGCCGTGATCGATCTCGACGACGCCAAGGTAGCTCCGCTGCGTACCGTCGGCGGCACGACGATCAACGGAATCGGCGCCCCGCCGGCACCGGGCACGATCGTGTGCAAGGAAGGCCGTTCGACCGGCAACACGTGCGGTATCACCTGGGGCTACGACTCCGTCTACGGTGAGATCGTCGAGCACACGTGCTCGATTCCCGGAGACTCCGGTGGACCACTCGTCGTCGGCGATCGCCTGGTGGGCTTGATCAGCAACGGCTACCCGCCGTACTGCTTCGAGCCGCTCCCGCCGCCGTTCCACGCTCCCGACAACTCGGCGGACATCAACATCGGTTTGGCTGACATCAACGCAAACGGTGGAGGATTCCGCCTGTTCTAGACCCGCAGGAACCTCTGAGATGGCCCACACGCCTCGTGCGTGTGGGCCATCTGTGTTCACCGGGAGGACCACTGTGACAACTGAGGTCCGCGACGTGGAAAGATGGTCGGCGTGCTGCGTTGGATAACTGCCGGAGAATCCCATGGTCCCGCCCTCGTCGCGATGCTCGAGGGCATGGTCGCGGGGGTCGAAGTGACCTCTGAGGCCATCTCGTCCGAACTTGCCCGTCGTCGACTCGGTTACGGCCGTGGCGCACGGATGAAGTTCGAGGCCGACAAGGTCACCATCATCGGCGGTGTCCGCCACGGATTTACGCTCGGTGGCCCCGTGGCCATCGAAATCGGCAACACCGAGTGGCCCAAGTGGGAAACCATCATGTCCGCCGACCCGGTCGACCCGGACCTGCTCGCCGATCAGGCTCGCAATGCTCCGCTGACGCGCCCGCGTCCCGGACACGCCGATTACAGCGGCATGCTCAAGTACGGCTTCAACGATGCGCGTCCCGTCCTCGAGCGCGCCAGCGCTCGCGAGACCGCAGCCCGTGTAGCCGCCGGAACCGTCGCACGGTCCTTCCTGCGTCGGGTATTCGGTGCCGAGGTCGTTTCACACGTTATTTCCATCGGTGCTTCCGAGCCGTACGTCGGACCCGTGCCGGCGGGCAAGGATCTCGACGCGATCGATGCGAGCCCGGTCCGCGCATTCGACAAGGCTGCAGAAGAGTCGATGATCGCCGAAATCGAATCGGCGAAGAAGGACGGCGACACCCTCGGTGGCGTCGTGGAGGTCGTCATCCACGGCCTGCCGGTCGGACTCGGCACTTTCGTCAGCGGCGCCGAGCGTCTCGATTCACGACTTGCTGCTGCTCTCATGGGAATTCAGGCCATCAAGGGTGTCGAGGTCGGTGACGGCTTCGAGACCGCGCGACGTCGTGGCAGCGAAGCTCACGACGAAATCCGCCCGGGCCCGGACGGCATCGTGCGCTCCACGAACCGCGCAGGCGGAATCGAAGGTGGCATGACCAATGGTGAGGCTCTTCGAGTTCGCGCCGCGATGAAGCCGATCTCGACGGTTCCGCGCGCTCTGGCGACGGTCGACATGGAGAGCGGCGAGGAAGCGGTTGCCATCCACCAGCGCAGCGACGTGTGCGCGGTTCCGGCTGCCGGCGTCGTCGCCGAGTCGATGGTTGCGCTCGTCGTGGCTCAGGCCGCACTCGAAAAGTTCGGTGGTGATTCCATTGCTGAAACCACTGCCAACTACCGTCGTTACGCCGAGGGCATCGCAGCCCGACCGCCTCGATAGGACTCACGTATCGATGAAGCCGAAGGCTGTACTCATCGGTCCGCCCGGTGCCGGCAAATCGACCATCGGTCGACGTCTCGCGCAGGCACTCGAACTCGAATTGGTCGATACCGACGCCGAGATCGAACGGACCACGGGTAGGACGATCCCGGAGATCTTCACCCATGACGGAGAGCCTCGGTTTCGTGAGATCGAGGAATCGGTGGTTCGCGAAGCGTTGCAGGCCACCGACGGAATCGTCTCGCTCGGCGGTGGTGCGATCCTCTCCGATCGCACGCGCGAACTGCTCCAGGGGCACACGGTCATCTACCTCGAGATCAGTGTCGCCGAAGGGCTTCGCCGCACTGGGGCGAACAATCATCGCCCGCTGCTGGCCGGCGGAGATCCCAAGGTCAAGTACCAGGAGTTGATGAGGCGTCGTCGTCCGCTGTACCGGCGTTCGGCCACGATTCGGATTCGGACCGACGGCCGAAGTCCGGCGCGTGTCGTCGGGCAACTGGTGTCGAAACTTCAAGACAAATGAACAACCGGAGCGGAGTAGTGGAGCAGTGACCGAACCCGTACGTGTAGAGGTGAAGACCGCAAGTCCTTACCCGGTCGTGATCGGCCGCGGCCTGCTCGGTGATCTCGTTGCCGAGTTCGACGGCGCGCGCACTGTCGCGATCTTCCATCAGCCGCCGCTGGCAGAGACCGCGGAGGCCGTACGGGCTGCGTTGGCGGAGAAGGGAATCGACGCCCACCGTATCGAGATCCCCGATGCCGAGGACGGCAAGGATCTTGCTGTCGCGGGCTTCTGCTGGGACGTGCTCGGCCGGATCGGCCTGACTCGCAGCGACGCGATCATGAGTTTGGGCGGGGGAGCGGCGACCGACCTCACCGGCTTCGTCGCGGCTACGTGGATGCGCGGTGTCAAGGTAGTTCACGTCCCCACCACCTTGCTCGCGATGGTCGACGCAGCAGTGGGCGGCAAGACCGGTATCAACACCGAAGCGGGCAAGAACCTCGTCGGTTCGTTCCACGAACCGGGAGCGGTGTTCATCGATCTCGCGACGCTCGAGACTGTGCCGCACAACGAGATCGTTGCCGGCATGGCCGAGGTCATCAAGACCGGATTCATCGCCGACCCGGTGATCCTGGATCTCATCGAAGCCGATCCCAAGGCAGCTCTCGATCCGTCGGGAACTGTTCTGCCCGAGTTGATTCGGCGCTCCGTAGAGGTCAAGGCCAAGGTCGTGGCCGCGGATCTGCGCGAGTCGGATCTGCGCGAAATCCTCAACTACGGCCACACCCTCGGCCACGCGATCGAACGTCGTGAGCGCTACAAGTGGCGCCACGGTGCCGCTGTCTCCGTCGGCCTGGTCTTCGCTGCCGAACTCGGACGGCTCGCGGGCCGACTCGACGACGCCACCGCGGATCGTCACAAGTCGATCCTCGATCTCGTCGGGCTGCCGACGTCGTACGACGGTGATGCGTTCGGCGATCTGATGAAGGGAATGCAGACCGACAAGAAGAACCGTGCCGGGCTGCTGCGTTTCGTGGTCCTCGACGGACTGGCCAAGCCGGGTCGCCTCGAGGGGCCGGATCCGAGTCTGCTGGTTGCGGCGTACTCCGCGATTGCCCGCGATGCGCGGCCGGCCGGCGGAACGGTCCTGTTGTGAGGATCAACGTCGTCAACGGACCCAATCTGGGGCGTCTGGGTAAGCGTCAGCCCGAGGTCTACGGCGCGACCACACACGACGATCTGATCGAATTGTGCGTCGCGGCAGGCAAGGAGCTCGGCGTCGAGGTGATCGTCCGTCAGAGCGATCACGAAGGCGATCTGCTCGGTTGGATCCACGACGCGGCGGACGCGGGGGAACCGGTGATCCTCAATGCCGGTGGCTTGACGCACACGTCGGTGGTCCTGCGAGATGCATGCGCCGAACTGACCGCAGGTCTCGTCGAGGTACACATCTCGAACGTTCATGCGCGAGAAGAGTTTCGGCACCACTCCTACCTGAGTCCGATTGCGACCGGAGTGATCGTCGGACTCGGCGTCGCCGCGTATCCGCTGGCGATCAGGTTCCTCGCCGAGCGAGGCTGAACGAGGGAAGTCGAAAAAACAGCCACACGAATGCGGCCCCGAGGAAAATATCCTCGGGGCCGCATTCGGTTGTGTGGACGGTGGGCGTTACTGCTCGCGCTTGCCCAGATCGATCGCCGGGAAGACCGCGGTATCGGCGTCGGATTCCTCGACGGACATCGCGGCTCCGCTGTATGCGTGCTGCTCGGTGGGGGAGTCGTAGCCCTCGCTGACGGGCACCGGTTCGTGGTGACGCTCGTGGGACGGGGTCTGCGGAGCTGTTCCGTTCTTGCGCTGTTCACGGCTGACGAAGAAGCGTCCGACGGTGATGGCGATCATGGCGGGGACGAAGATGAGAAGGATCGTGAACGCCGCACCGGAGGTCACCTCGAAGAACAAGCCCTGCTGGGTGAGTTCGAGGGAGGGGACGAGGCTGAGTGCCCAGCTGGCAGCGCCGGCGACGAACCCGCCGACCAATGCGGCCTTGAGCCACAGCATGGTCAGATCGGCGCCGTCCTCGGGTTCGGGGAAGTTCCGGCGGTCACGAATGCCGTCGATACCACCCCAGATCGCGGCGAAGACGATGACGATCAACAGGGACAGCCAGCGCAGGGTGGACCCCTGAAGTGGCCACTGTGCGATCGCTGCACCGAGCAACGCACGAAACACAACATGTATCAGGGCCATGCCGAGGCCACGTACCAACCACGCATTCATGGGTACAGCCTAACTAGAACCCATTACACCTTGTGGCCTAACCCACACTTATTGCTGTAACCGCGAGTTTCGAGTTGATCGGCAGGTCTGCGCGGGCGGTAGGTTCGAGGGATGCCGGTCGACTTCAGAACACGCCGTGAATCCCTCAGACGCCTCCTCTCGGAGCGCGAACTCGACGCGATTCTCGTCACAGATCTCCTCAACATCAGATACCTCACCGGTTTCACCGGTTCCAATGCGGCGCTCGTCGTCAGTGCATCCGATTCAGCGTCCGACGAGCGTGAGACGGTGATCTGCACCGACGGCCGCTACGTGACGCAGGTGTCAGAGCAGGTGCCGGACCTTCGGGCCGAAATCGCCCGTTCGAGTGCTGCGCACTTGATCGAGAAGTCCACGGCGCCCGTTCTCGCGTTCGAGTCACATGTGGCGACGTTCGCCGAACATCGGGCTTGGACCGAAGCAGCGCCGAAGATCCGGTTCGAACCGGTGAGTGGACTCGTCGAACAATTGCGCATGGTCAAGGACGAGTACGAGGTGGAGTTGTTGCGAGCCGCGTGCACCGCAGCCGATGTCGCGTTGGCGCAGTTGATCGCTCGCGGCGGTCTGCGACCTGGCCGAACGGAACGAGAGGTCGGCCGCGAGCTGGAAAATCTGATGCTCGACAACGGGGCGGACGGTATTTCCTTCGAGACGATCGTGGCGGCCGGCGCCAACTCGGCGATTCCGCATCACCGACCGACCGACGCGATCCTGGCGTCGGGTGACTTCGTGAAACTCGACTTCGGCGCCCAGGTCGGTGGGTACCACTCGGACATGACACGGACCTACGTGCTCGAGTCCGTTTCCGATTGGCAACGGGAGATTTACGAGCTCGTCGCGCGTTCGCAAGCTGCCGGTTGCGACGCGCTCGCGCCGGGTGTCGAATGTGCGGCAGTCGACGTCGTCGCCCGTGCGGTGATCGACGATGCAGGCTACGGCGAGTTGTTCCTGCACGGCCTCGGCCACGGTGTGGGGCTCGAAATCCACGAAGCACCGGGGATCGGCAAGCTCGGCACCGGTACACTTCTTTCCGGCGCGGCGGTGACCGTCGAGCCGGGCGTGTACTTCTCCGGGCGCGGAGGTGTACGGATCGAGGACACGCTCGTTGTTCGTGAGCAGGGGCCAGAGCTGCTCACACTGACCGCAAAAGACCTTACCGTCGTCTGAGACGGTTTCCCGACCCCTAGGAGACGCGAAGCAAGTGGCTTCCACCAGTGATTTCAAGAATGGTCTGGTTCTGCAGATCGAAGGCCAGCTGTGGACGATCATCGAGTTCCAGCACGTCAAGCCCGGCAAGGGCCCTGCCTTCGTGCGCACCAAGCTCAAGAACGTGCTCTCGGGCAAGGTAGTGGACAAGACGTTCAACGCCGGTGTGAAGGTCGAGACCGCCACGGTCGACCGTCGTGACATGACGTACCTGTACCACGACGGCAGCGACTACATCTTCATGGACGGCGACACCTACGACCAGGTGTCGATCAGCGAATCCACCGTCGGCGACCAGTCGCGTTTCCTGCTCGAGAACATGGCAGTCCAGGTCGCGACCCACGAAGACGTTCCCCTCTTCGTCGAGCTTCCGGTCACCGTCGAGCTCGTCGTCAAGCACACCGATCCGGGCCTGCAGGGCGACCGCTCCACCGGCGGCACCAAGCCTGCGACCCTCGAGACCGGTGCCGAGATCAACGTCCCGCTCTTCATCAACACCGGTGACAAGCTCAAGGTCGATTCTCGTGACGGCAACTACCTCGGGCGTGTGAATTCCTGAGTGTCCGGCACACATAAGAAACTCGGTGCACGCCACAAGGCGCGCAAGCGTGCCGTCGACTTCCTCTTCGAAGCCGAGGCACGTGACCTCGATCCGGTCGCACTGGCGTCGGAGCGTTCCGATCTGTCCGTCAAGGACGACGCGGTAGCACCCGTCGCGGCCTACACCGTCACGTTGGTGTCCGGCGTTGCGGAGAATCTGGACCGGATCGATCAGGTCATCTCCTCGCATCTGCAGGACTGGACGCTCGAGCGTCTGCCCGCCGTCGACCGTGCGATTCTGCGTATCGCCGTGTGGGAGCTCTTCCACGCGACGGACGTTCCGCCGGTTGTCGCCGTGGACGAGGCCGTCGAACTCGCGAAGCAGCTCTCGACGGACGACTCTCCGGGATTCGTCAACGGAATCCTCGGCCAGGTCGTTCTCGTTGCGCCGCAGGTTCGATCGGCTGCGGCCGCGACCTCCCAGCGCGCGCAGGAATCGGATTCGGGTACCGAGTAGCAAGTTTTGTTCCACCACCGCCGTGCGAGTGTCACCGTGCGCGTTGTGTGTCTGCACACAACCGGTCGGAGTCGCTGCTCGCACGGCGGGATCAGGTCTGTCGGCTGATAGGGTGGGGACCGTCAGACATCCTTTAACGATCCGTCCAGTGAGGCGGAGAAGGAGGTCGCTGCATGAGCGTGCCCGAAGGGTCTCGCCCATCCGATCTTGCAGGTCCAGGTAACTCGAAGGCGCCGGTCGGTGCCGAGGCAGGTAGCGAAACCCGCGAATTGTTGTCCGCCCAGGATGTGGGCCGGACCATCGCGCGGATCGCTCACGAGATCATCGAGAAGACCGCACTCGACGGACCCGAGGGAACTGCCCCTCGTGTGGTCCTGATCGGTATCCCGACGCGTGGAACCACCCTCGCCACGCGACTGCGCGCCAAGATCGAAGAATTCTCCGGTGTGCGACTTCCCATCGGATCTCTCGACATCACCCTCTACCGCGACGATCTCCGGAACAAGCCGCACCGCCCGCTCGAGCGCACGTCCGTCCCCGAGGGTGGCGTCGACAATGCGCTGGTCGTTCTCGTGGACGACGTCCTCTTCTCCGGTCGCACCGTGCGCTCGGCACTCGACGCGTTGCGCGATCTGGGCCGCCCCCGCGCGGTCCAACTCGCAGTGCTCGTGGATCGTGGTCACCGCGAACTCCCGCTGCGCGCCGACTACGTCGGCAAGAACGTCCCGACCGCGAGGTCCGAGGACGTCAAGGTTCTCCTCCAGGAGCACGACGGCAGGGAAGCGGTAGTCATCTCCGGGGGTAAGAGCGCGTGAAGCACCTACTTTCCATCGCGGACCTCGATCGTGAGTCCGCGGTAGAACTTCTCGACGAGGCAGAACGGTTCGAGCAGGCACTTCTGGGACGAGAGGTACGCAAGCTCCCGACGCTGCGCGGACGCACGGTCATGACGGTGTTCTTCGAGAACTCGACGCGCACCCGGGTGTCTTTCGAGGTGGCAGGCAAATGGATGAGTGCCGACGTCATCAATGTCAGCGCATCCAGTTCCTCGGTGTCCAAAGGTGAATCCCTGCGCGATACCGCGATGACCCTGCGCGCGGCCGGTGCCGACGCACTCATCGTGCGCCACCCGGCTTCGGGCGCCGCCCACCAGATCGCAAAGTGGACCGGAGCGGCCGACGACGGTGGCCCGGCAGTCATCAACGCAGGTGACGGCACGCACGAGCACCCCACTCAAGCGCTTCTCGACGCTTTGACCCTTCGCCAGCGTCTCGGCGACATCGAGGGCAAGCGGATCGCCATCGTCGGCGACATCCTGCACAGCCGTGTCGCCCGCTCCAACGCACTGCTGCTCTCGATGCTCGGTGCCGAGGTTGTTCTTGTTGCGCCGCCGACACTGCTGCCGGTCGGTGCGCACACGTGGCCGGTCACGGTCTCGCATTCGCTCGACGCGGAACTGCCCGGACTCGACGCGGTGCTGATGCTGCGGGTTCAGGCCGAACGCATGAACGGTGGCTTCTTCCCGTCGCAGCGCGAGTACTCGATCAACTACGGCCTGTCCGAGAAGCGGCTGGCGATGCTGGCCGATCACGCGGTGGTCCTGCACCCCGGCCCGATGCTGCGCGGCATGGAGATTGCATCCGCCGTTGCCGATTCCTCCAAAACTGCTGTACTGCAACAGGTTACCAACGGCGTACACATGCGCATGGCTGTCTTGTTCCGACTGCTGGTCGGGTCGGAGGACGGTGCGCTGTGACCAGAAACGAGAACGGAGAATCACCCGTGAGTGTCCTGCTCCGCGGAGTCCTGATCTACGGAGAAGGTGAGCCCACCGACGTACTCGTCGGCGACGGCACGATCCTCGAGATCGGCGTGGACCTCGATCCGGCCACGGCATCCGAGGTGATCGATGCCGGCGGGCAGATCCTGCTTCCCGGCTTCGTGGACCTGCACACACATCTGCGTGAGCCCGGCCGCGAAGACACCGAGACCATCGAAACCGGAAGCTCGGCAGCGGCTCTGGGTGGATACACCGCGGTCTTCGCGATGGCCAACACGAGTCCCGTCGCCGATTCGGTGGTCATCACCGATCACGTCTGGCGACGCGGGCAGGAAGTCGGCCTCGTCGACGTCCACCCCGTCGGCGCAGTCACAGCGGGCCTGGAAGGCAAGCAACTCGCCGAGATGGCGACCATGGCCGCAGGCGTCGGCAAGGTCAAGATGTTCTCCGACGACGGCCACTGCGTCTACGACCCACTGATCATGCGTCGCGCGCTCGAATACTCCAGCTCACTGGGCGTCCTGATCGCCCAGCACGCGGAAGAGCCGCGTTTGACCGTCGGTGCGGTCGCCCACGAGGGCCCCACGGCCGCGCGCCTCGGCCTGGCCGGATGGCCGCGAGCAGCCGAAGAATCGATCGTGGCCCGCGACGCACTGCTCGCGCGTGACGCCGGCGCCCGCGTTCACATCTGCCACGCCTCCACCGCCGGAACCGTCGAACTCGTGAAGTGGGCTCGCAGCCAAGGGATTTCGATCACCGCCGAGGTCACCCCGCATCACTTGCTCCTCGACGATTCACGGCTCGAGACGTACGACGCGATCAACAAGGTCAACCCGCCCTTGCGTGAGGCCAGTGATGTTGCCGCGCTGCGCAAGGGTCTGGCCGAGGGAATCATCGACTGCGTCGCGACCGACCATGCTCCGCACGCCGAGCAGGACAAGTGCTGCGAGTTCGCAGCCGCTCGCCCTGGAATGCTCGGCCTCGAGACCGCACTCTCGATCATCGTGCAGACGATGGTCCAGCCCGGCCTGTTGGACTGGCGCGGTGTTGCCCGGGTCATGAGCGAGCGCCCCGCGGCAATCGTCGGCCTCGACGATCAGGGCCGTCCCATCGAGGTGGGGGAGCCCGCGAACCTGACATTGGTCGATCCGTCGGCCGAGTGGACGGTCCACGGTCCCGACCTGGCGAGTGTCGCGCATAACACTCCGTACGAGTCGATGACATTGCCCGCTCGGGTCACGACCACACTGTTACGTGGCCGCATCACCGCACACGACGGGAATGTGCGGCTGCGGAGTAGCGAGGAGTAGCGCGTCATGGACAGAGCACTGTGGATCATCGGTCTGGCGATCTTCTGGGTCGCGATGATCGGCCTGATGTACGTCGGCTGGCGTGGACGCGCTCGACGCCAGAAAGACAAGATCGGCGAACTGCCGACGGTACCGGCAACCCTGGGTGAACTGCTCGTCCTGCCGACCACCGGCCTGTACGTCGGCAGCACCATCGCACCCAGTTGGCAGGACCGAATCGCCGTCGGCGACCTCGGTTTCCGCGCCACCTGCGAGATCAGCCGCTACAGCGGCGGAATTCTGGTCGAGCGTGACGGCGCGTCGGCCATCTGGATTCCGGAGAAGTCGATCCGCGCGATCCGCACGGAGAACGGTCTTGCCGGCAAGGTCATGAGCAAGGACGGCGTCCTGGTGATTCGCTGGGAATTGCCGAGCGGAACCGAGATCGACACGGGCGTGCGCGGTGACGACAAGACGGTTTATCCGGACTGGGTCAAGCCGGTGACTGCTTCGAACAAGACCGCTTCGAACAAGACGAATGACAACGAAGACGCAAGCTCTGGCGACATCGAGCAGAACGGAAAGAACGCATGAGCGGCTTTGACAACAGCCCCGCAGTACTGGTCCTCGAAGACGGACGGGTGTTCCGCGGAACCACCTTCGGTGCGGTTGGACAGACCCTGGGCGAAGCGGTGTTCAGCACCGGAATGACCGGCTACCAGGAAACGCTCACCGATCCCAGCTACCACCGCCAGATCGTCGTCTCCACCGCACCGCAGATCGGCAACACCGGCTGGAACGACGAAGACGACGAGTCGGTCGGACCGACCGGCGAGCGTGCCGGCGCGAAGATCTGGGTTGCCGGGTACGTCGTTCGTGACCCCTCGCGCGTCACCTCGAGCTGGCGTGCAACTGGTTCGCTGCAGGCCAAGCTCGAAGAGCAGGGCATCGTCGGAATCGCCGGGATCGACACTCGTGCCCTGGTTCGCCACCTGCGTACTCGCGGTTCGATGAAGGCCGGAATTTTTTCCGGTGAAGCCATCGCCGCCGATGACGAACTGGTCCGACGGGTTCAGGATCAGCCGACCATGCTCGGCGCCGATCTTGCCGGTGAGGTCAGCACCACCAGCGGCTACGTCGTCGAGCCGAAGGGCGGGGAGGCGCTGTACACGGTTGCCGCCATCGACCTCGGTATCAAGACCAACACCCCGCGCATGTTCGCCGAGCGCGGTATCCGCGTCCACGTGTTGCCGTCCAACGCGAGTCTCGAACAGATCCTCGACCTGAAGGCCGACGGAGTGTTCCTCTCCAACGGTCCCGGTGACCCAGCCACCGCCGACGGCGCAGTCCACCTCACGAAAGAGGTCATCGGACAGGGCTTGCCACTGTTCGGTATCTGCTTCGGTAACCAGATCCTGGGCCGCGCCCTGGGCCTGAGCACCTACAAGATGAAGTTCGGCCACCGCGGAATCAACATCCCGGTGATCGAGCATCAGACCGGTCGCATCGCGATCACCGCTCAGAACCACGGCTTCGCGCTCGAAGGCGAAGCCGGTCAGGAATTCGACACCCCGTTCGGCCGCGCGGTGGTCAGCCACACCTGCGCCAACGACGGAGCCGTCGAAGGTGTTCGCCTGCTGGACGATTCGGCCTTCTCGGTGCAGTACCACCCCGAGGCGGCAGCCGGCCCGCACGACGCCGCGTACCTCTTCGACCGCTTCACCAGCCTGCTCTCCGCACGGAAAGAAACCGGAGTCAAGAACTAATGCCACGCCGTACAGATCTCAAGCACATCCTGGTAATCGGCTCCGGTCCGATCGTCATCGGTCAGGCCTGCGAGTTCGACTACTCGGGCACCCAGGCCTGCCGCGTCCTCCAGGAGGAGGGCCTGCGCGTCAGCCTGGTCAACTCCAACCCGGCCACCATCATGACGGACCCCGAGTTCGCCGACGCCACGTACGTCGAGCCGATCACGGCCGAGTTCCTCGAGAAGGTCATCGCCAAGGAAGCCTTGCAGGGCAACAAGATCGACGCCGTCCTCGCGACGCTCGGCGGTCAGACTGCGCTCAACGCCGCAGTGGCGCTGCACGAGCAGGGCATCCTCGAGAAGTACGACGTCGAACTGATCGGCGCCGACTTCGACGCCATCCAGCGCGGCGAGGATCGCCAGAAGTTCAAGGACATCGTCGCCAAGGTCGGTGGCGAATCCGCGAAGTCCGCAGTTTGCTACACGATGGACGAAGTACACGCCACGGTCGCCGAACTCGGTTACCCGGTTGTCGTGCGTCCGTCCTTCACCATGGGCGGCCTCGGTTCCGGCATGGCGTACGACGTCGACGATCTCAACCGCATCGCCGGTGGCGGTCTGGCCGCGTCGCCGACGGCGAACGTCCTGATCGAGGAATCCATCCTCGGCTGGAAGGAATACGAACTCGAGCTCATGCGCGACAGTCGCGACAACGTCGTGATCGTCTGCTCCATCGAGAACGTCGACCCGGTCGGTGTCCACACCGGAGACTCGGTCACCGTCGCCCCGGCGATGACGCTGACCGACCGCGAGTACCAGGCGATGCGCGACCTTTCCATCGACATTCTGCGTGAGGTGGGCGTCGACACCGGCGGCTGCAACATCCAGTTCGCGATGGACCCGAAGGACGGCCGCCTGGTCGTCATCGAGATGAACCCGCGTGTCTCCCGCTCGTCGGCTCTGGCGTCGAAGGCGACCGGTTACCCGATCGCGAAGATGGCGGCCAAGCTTGCCATCGGCTACACGCTCGACGAGATCGTCAACGACATCACCAAGGAAACCCCGGCTTGCTTCGAGCCGACGCTCGACTACGTCGTCGTCAAGGCTCCGCGGTTCGCTTTCGAGAAGTTCCCCGGTGCCGACGGAACTCTGACCACCACGATGAAGTCGGTGGGCGAGGCCATGAGCATCGGCCGCAACTTCACCGAGGCTTTCGGCAAGGTCATGCGTTCGCTCGAGACCAAGCGTGCGGGTTACTGGACCGGCGCCGACATCGAGACGGAGAGCCTGGATGCACTGCTCGCCGATCTGAGCGTTCCGCAGGACGGCCGCATGTACGGCATCGAGAAGGCATTCGCGCTCGGCGCAACTGTCGAGCAGCTCTTCGACGCCACCAAGATCGATCCGTGGTTCCTCGACCAGTTCCAGCAGATTCACGAGCTCGGTGAAAAGCTGCGCGCTGCAGAGTCTTTCGACGAGGCTTCCCTGCGTCAGGCCAAGTACCACGGCATCTCGGACCGCCAGATCGCGGCTCTGCGCCCCGAACTCGGTGGTGACACGCACGCAGGTGAGGACGCCGTTCGCGCTCTGCGTGATCAGCTGGGCGTGCGCCCCGTCTACAAGACCGTCGACACCTGCGCCGCAGAGTTCGAGGCCAAGACGCCGTACCACTACTCGACCTACGAGCTCGATCCCGAGGCCGAGTCCGAAGTTGCTCCGCAGACCGAGCGACCCAAGGTTCTGATCCTCGGATCCGGCCCCAACCGCATCGGTCAGGGCATCGAGTTCGACTACTCGTGTGTCCACGCGGCGCAGACGCTGTCCGAGGCCGGGTACGAGACCGTCATGGTCAACTGCAACCCCGAGACCGTCTCCACGGACTACGACACCGCTGATCGCCTGTACTTCGAGCCGCTGACGTTCGAGGACGTCTTCGAGGTCTACCGCGCGGAGGCGCAGTCGGGCACCGTTGCCGGCGTCATCGTCCAGCTCGGCGGCCAGACCCCGCTCGGACTGGCGAAGCGTCTCGAAGCTGCCGGCGTCCCCATCGTGGGAACCAGCCCCGCAGCCATCGACCTGGCGGAGGACCGCGGCGAATTCGGTCGCGTACTGACCGAAGCCGGTCTGCCCGCACCGAAGTTCGGTACCGCCACCACGTTCGACGGCGCCCGCGAGATCGCAGCAGGCATCGGCTACCCGGTGCTGGTGCGTCCGTCGTACGTGCTCGGTGGACGCGGCATGGAGATCGTCTACGACGAGGCTTCCCTCGCCGACTACATCTCGCGCGCCACGGAGATCTCCGACGATCGTCCGGTCCTGGTCGACCGCTTCCTCGAAGACGCGGTCGAGATCGACGTCGACGCTCTGTGTGACGGCACCGAGGTGTACCTCGGCGGCGTCATGGAGCACATCGAGGAAGCCGGCATTCACTCCGGTGACTCGGCGTGTGCGCTCCCGCCCATCACTCTGGGCCGGGCGGATCTCGAGAACGTCCGCCGCTCCACCGAGGCTCTCGCGAAGGGCATCGGCGTCAAGGGCCTGCTCAACGTCCAGTACGCCCTCAAGGACGACATCCTCTACGTGCTGGAAGCAAATCCCCGCGCCAGCCGCACGGTTCCGTTCGTGTCCAAGGCGACGGCCGTCCAGCTGGCCAAGGCATGCGCCCGCGTCATGCTCGGCGAATCCATCGCGGAACTGCGTGCGAGCGGCATTCTGCCGGCGAAGGGCGACGGCGGAAACACCCCGGCCGGTGCACCGATCGCGGTCAAGGAAGCTGTGTTGCCGTTCAACCGCTTCCGCCGCGCCGACGGTACCGGCGTGGATACCTTGCTCAGCCCGGAAATGAAGTCCACCGGTGAAGTCATGGGAATCGACTTCGACTTCGGTACGGCTTTTGCCAAGTCGCAGACTGCCGCCTACGGTTCGTTGCCCACCACGGGCGCGGTGTTCGTCTCGGTCGCCAACAAGGACAAGCGTTCGCTGATCTTCCCGGTCAAGCGCCTGGCAGACCTCGGATTCACCATTCTTGCCACCGAAGGAACCGCAGATGTTTTGCGGCGCAACGGTATCGAGTGCAAGCAGGTGTACAAGCAGTCGGGTGAAGATGTTCCGGCCGGTGCCGAGACCATCGTCGACCAGATCCGCAGCGGCGAGGTCGCCATGGTCATCAACACGCCGTACGGCAACAACGGCCCGCGTGTCGACGGCTACGAGATCCGAAGCGCAGCGGTTGCGTCGAACATCCCGTGCATCACGACGGTGCAGGGCGCCTCGGCTGCCGTGCAGGGCATCGAAGCAGCCATTCGCGGCGACATCGGAGTTCACTCCCTGCAGGAATTGCACGCAGGTCTTCGTCAGCCGGCACAGCAGTCGTGAGTCACAGTTGGGGGCAGCGTCTCCGGTCCGCGATCGCGGACCGGGGGCGGCTGTGCGTCGGTATCGACCCGCATCCCGCGCTTCTCGACGCGTGGGGACTGCCGCGTACGGCCGAAGGTCTCGAGACTTTCGCCGAGATCTGCGTCGAGGCCTTCACCGGTGAGGTCGGACTGGTCAAACCTCAGGTCGCGTTCTTCGAGGCTTACGGCAGCGCCGGCTTCGCCGTGTTGGAGCGGACCATCTCGGTTCTTCGCGATGCGGGAACTCTGGTCGTCGCGGATGCCAAGCGCGGTGACATCGGTTCGACGATGGACGCGTACGCGCAAGCCTGGTTGGGTGATTCGCCGTTGGCCTCCGACTCGGTCACCGTTTCGCCGTACCTGGGATTCGGGGCGCTGACTCCGACACTCGAACTGGCACGGCAGAACGCCCGCGGGATCTTCGTCCTGGCACGAACCTCCAATCCGGAAGGCGGCGTACTTCAACAGTCGTCGACTGACGGTGTGAGCGTGGCTCAGTCGATCGTCGACGCTGCGGTCGATGCGAACGGCGACGGCCGTGACACCGTCGGACTGGTGGTCGGTGCAACTCGGGACCACGGTCTGGACCTGTCGCAGTTCAACGGCCCGATTCTCGCTCCGGGACTCGGCGCTCAGGGTGCGACGGCAGCGGATCTCGCAGACATCTTCGCGGGATCGACCGAGCTCCTGCTGCCGAACACTTCCCGTGGGGTGCTCAAGCATGGTCCTTCGGTATCGGCACTTCGGGAGGCAGCAATGCGTGACCGAGACGAGATCGAAGCCGCATTGGCGAACTGATCCGTGAGTGACCTCGAGGCTCGTTCGAGCGGTGGAACCCGGTGGTACCGTCCGTCGGTGAATCGTTGGTGGCAGATCGGACTTCTCGTCGCGGCGTGCGCGCTGCTGGCCACCGGGTTCCAATCCGTCACCGGCGTACACGGCGACGATCTCGCCGTGTACCGGACAGCGGGTCAGGCCGTCCTCGACGGCTCGAACCTGTACGACGAGTCGTTCAACGCGAGACTGCCGTTCACGTATCCGCCCTTCGCTGCGCTCGTCGCCGTTCCAGTCGCCCTGGGTTCCTGGGGTGCGGTCCAGTGGGGATGGAGTTTCGTCAGCCTCCTGATGCTGGCCGCGATCATAGTGCTCAGCTATCGCGAAGTCCCGTTCACACGTAAGCGGCCAGTCGTCGTCTACGTGGGTTTCCTGGTCCTGTGGACGGCGGCATCGCCGATCTCCGATCACCTCGGGTACGGCCAGGTCGGGTTGTTTCTGACTCTCCTGTGCTTGATCGACGTGCTGGCTCGACCACGGTGGATTCCCGAGGGCGTGCTGGTGGGGATCGCCGGCGCGGTCAAACTGGTGCCACTCGTCTACATCGGTTACTACGTGATCACCGGGCGCTGGAAAGCAGTTGCGGGCGGCCTCGCCGGCTTCCTCGGCGCCACGGCTCTGGGCTTTGCGGTTCTCCCACGCCAGACGATCGACTACTTCGGCGACATCGCCTCACTCTCGGGGCGCGTCGCCGTCGGTGACCCGTCCGTGTTCGGTAACCAGTCCGTGCGTGGAATGGCCTTGCGGCTACTTCCCGAGGGCCTGGTGGGTCCGGCCTGGCTCGTCGCCTGTGCGGTGTTGGGTGTCCTCGGAATTGTCGCGACGCGGCGCGCTCAGCGCCTGCGGGGCGATCTCGCCGGTTTCACGGTGGTGGCTCTGCTGGCGGCAATCGTGACTCCCATTGCCTGGACGCACCACTTCGTGTGGTTGGTGCCGGCGGTGGGTGTACTCCTCGTTCCGATCAAGTCGGGCGTGGGGGAGGGCACTCGATCGGTCCCTGTGTGGTCCTGGATCGCGATCGGTCTCACCGCTGTCGTAGTGCTGTTTCGGCTTCCTCGAGTCGGCGCGGACATGGATATCCCGGTAGTCGGCTTCGTGCTGGAGAATTCATTGCTCTGGGCGAGCCTCGCGGTAGTGCTCGCTCTGGCCGCCCCCGGCGTGAGTCGCATCGAACCCGAGACGGTCGACGCCGGCGATCCGAAATCGTCGCTGCAGACCTGAAAACGGGCCGCGACACGCGCATAGGCGCCGAAAATGCTCGAAAATTTTGGATGTGTCGGCGACCACGTTCATTCCCGCAGGTAACGATTTCGCACACTCGCACGGGGGTGTCGCACGCTATGGGTCGAAATACATTGTGTTACAGTCTATTTCGGTACTGTACGCACGTTCGTGTGGCGTCGAATTCGTCTCGATCCAGCCGAAAACGGTGACGATCCGTGACATCGATTCGACGCGCATAACCCACCGCGATCTGCATCGGACCGCGGGGGGTGGGTTAGCAATTCGCGCCAGGCGTGAGTACGGTCGCTATCGCTGCTGGTTATCAGCGGAATAGACAAAATTTGCACACGACGAGACGGAGGAACCGTGGCCCTTCCCCAGTTGACTGATGAGCAGCGCGCTGCTGCTTTGGAGAAGGCAGCTGCTGCCCGCAAGGCCAGGGCTGAGCTCAAGGAGCGCCTGAAGCGTGGCGGCACCGACCTCAAGCAGGTCCTCAAGGACGCCGAAGACAACGAAATCTTGGGCAAGATGAAGGTTTCGGCACTGCTCGAGGCGCTGCCCAAGGTGGGCAAGGTCAAGGCTCAGGAGATCATGACCGAGCTGGAGATTGCACCGACCCGTCGCCTTCGTGGCCTCGGTGATCGGCAGCGCAAGGCTCTGCTCACCAAGTTCGACTTCGAGGCCTGAGCCGACAAGTGATGATTGCTGACGCGGCAGTGTCTGATGATTGCTGACGCAACAGTGTCAGAGAGCAAGACCGCAGTGCGGAGGGGTCGGCTGGTTGTACTGGCCGGCCCTTCGGCTGTCGGTAAGTCCAGCGTCGTTCGCGAGCTGAGAACTCGGTTGCCTGAACTCGTTTTCAGTGTTTCGGCGACCACTCGCGATCCCCGTCCAGGTGAAGTGGACGGCAAGGACTACCGATTCACCTCCCGTGAAGAATTTCAACGGATGATCGACTCCGGTGAACTTCTCGAATGGGCGGAAATCCACGGCGGCCTGCAGCGCTCCGGCACCCCCGCAGCTCCGGTCGAAGAAGCGCTCGAAGCTGGAAAGCCCGTTCTCGTCGAGGTCGATCTCGCCGGAGCACGAGCTGTCCGCAAGGCGATGCCCGAGGCTCTGTTGGTGTTCATGGCTCCACCGAGCTGGGACGTTCTGGTGCAACGGCTGACCGGACGTGGAACCGAAACGGAAGACGTCGTGGCGCGCCGACTCGAGACGGCCCGAGTGGAATTGGCCGCACAGGACGAGTTCGACACGGTCATCGTGAACGAGGATGTAAGCCGTGCTTGCGATGAGTTGGTATCCTTGTTGGTTGGGAACTGATTCCGCACCATTCGGGAACCGATTTCCACCCCGTTTCTCAGATATCCGGATCGATAAAACTAGTTCTTCAATGAAGATCTAATTCAGGAGACACAAGAGTGAGCAGCACTTCAGCCGCGTCCGCAGCAGGTCAGGGCGCTCTGCCTGCCTACGACACCCCGCTCGGCATCACCAACCCGCCGATCGACGAGTTGCTCGAACGCACCTCTTCCAAGTACGCCCTGGTCATCTACTCGGCCAAGCGCGCGCGCCAGATCAACGACTACTACAACCAGCTCGGTGACGGCATCCTCGAATACGTCGGACCTCTGGTCGAGCCCGGTCTGCAGGAAAAGCCGCTGTCCATCGCGTTGCGTGAAATCCACGCTGATCTCCTCGAGCACACCGAAGGCGAGTGAGCACCACATCTGCCGCACCCGAACCTCGTTCGGGTGTCGGGGGAGTGTCCGACGCGCCCACATCGATACGTAAGCGCATTGTCGTCGGTGTCGGTGGGGGTATCGCCGCCTACAAGGCGTGCTCGATCATCCGCAGCTTCACCGAGAGCGGTCATCACGTCCGCGTGATTCCGACTGAATCCGCTCTGGAGTTCGTCGGGCGCGCGACGTTCGAAGCACTCTCCGGCAACCCGGTTCACACCGGCGTCTTCAACGACGTCCCGCAGGTTCCGCATGTCCGTCTCGGACAGGAAGCCGATCTGGTCGTCATCGCGCCGGCAACCGCTGATCTGATGGCGCGAGCGGTCATGGGTCGCGCAGACGACCTGTTGACGGCCACTTTGTTGACCGCGCGCTGTCCGGTCGTCTTCGCCCCAGCAATGCACACCGAGATGTGGGAGCACCCCGCAACGGTCTCGAACGTGGCGACACTGCGTTCGCGCGGCGTCCACGTGATCGAACCTGCCTCCGGGCGTTTGACAGGGAAAGACACCGGAGCCGGTCGACTTCCCGAACCCGACGAGATCGTCGGGTTGGCATCGTTGCTCCTCGAGCGCTCGGACGCGTTGCCGCGCGACCTGGAGGGTCGCCGCATTCTGGTCACCGCCGGCGGTACTCGCGAGCCGCTCGATCCCGTGCGCTTTCTCGGTAATCGCAGCTCGGGCAAGCAGGGCTACGCGCTCGCCCGTCTTGCCGCGCAACGCGGCGCGCACGTGACACTGATCGCCGGGTACACGGCTGATCTCGCCGACCCCGCCGCTGTCGACGTCGTGCACATCAAGACGGCCGAAGATCTCCGGTTGGCAGTGGAAAAGCACGCACCGGGACACGACGGAGTCGTCATGGCTGCGGCTGTCGCGGACTTCCGCCCCACCACCGTCGAAGGCAGCAAGATCAAGAAGGGCGCAAACGAACCCGACTCGATCAGCCTCACCAGAAATGCCGACATCCTCGCCGGTCTCGTCGAAGCGCGTCGTGACGGCGACTTGGATGCTCGAACGGTGATCGTCGGATTCGCCGCTGAGACCGGTGACGCCCATGGTGACGTTCTCACCTATGCCCGCTCCAAGCTTGCCCGCAAAGGTTGCGATCTCCTCGTGGTCAATGCGGTCGGCGAGGGCAAGGCGTTCGAGGTCGATCACAACGACGGTTGGCTGCTCGGTTCCGACGGCTCGGAGTCCGCTCTCGAACACGGATCCAAGGCTTTGATGGCCAGTCGAGTACTCGACGCCCTGGTCAAGCTCTTTCCCGAGTAGCGACACGCGCCCGGTGGTGAGAGTTACCCCACGATAATCGGGTGAGTACAAGGGTGTTGCGCAGGCGGTCCAACCGTTATCGTCGGCTCAGCCCCCAGCTAACAAAGCATGACAAAACGGTCACCGAACGGTGATTCGGATACTTCAATAAGCTGTAGTCAAGAACTCAGTCGTCGAGAGGGAGATCTGTGAGCAAGTCCGGCAGTCGGCTATTCACCAGCGAGTCCGTCACCGAGGGGCACCCGGACAAGATCTGTGACGCGATCAGCGACTCGATCCTCGACGCGCTGCTCACCCAGGACCCGCGCGCCCGCGTGGCCGTCGAGACACTGGTCACCACCGGCCAGGTTCACGTAGCCGGTGAGGTCACGACCACTGCGTACGCGGACATTCCGAAGATCGTGCGCGACACGGTCCTCGAAATCGGCTACGACAGCTCCGCAAAGGGCTTCGACGGAAATTCGTGCGGCGTCAACGTCGCGATCGGCGCCCAGTCGCCCGAGATCGCGCAGGGTGTCGATCACTCGCACGAGGCTCGCGTCGACGGAATCAGCGACGACGAGATCGACCGTCAGGGTGCGGGCGACCAGGGCCTGATGTTCGGCTACGCCACCACCGACACGCCGGAACTGATGCCGCTGCCCATCGCGCTGGCTCATCGTCTCTCTCGCCGGTTGACCGAGGTCCGTAAGTCCGGCGTGCTGCCGTACCTGCGCCCGGACGGCAAGACCCAGGTCACCATCGAGTACGACGGTGACAAGGCTGTCCGTCTCGACACCGTGGTCATCTCCACCCAGCATGCCGCTGACATCGACCTCGACAACCTGTTGACGCCCGATCTTCGCGAGAAGGTGCTTCACTCGGTGCTGACCGACGTCAACCTCACCGATCTCGACACCTCCGATGTTCGTCTGTTGGTGAACCCGACGGGCAAGTTCGTCCTCGGTGGCCCGATGGGTGACGCCGGTTTGACCGGCCGCAAGATCATCGTCGACACCTACGGCGGAATGGCTCGCCACGGTGGCGGCGCGTTCTCCGGCAAGGACCCGTCAAAGGTCGACCGCAGCGCTGCCTACGCCATGCGCTGGGTGGCCAAGAACGCTGTTGCCGCAGGTCTGGCCGACCGCATCGAGGTTCAGGTCGCCTACGCCATCGGCAAGGCAGCTCCGGTCGGACTCTTCGTTGAAACCTTCGGCACCGAGAAGACCGATCCGGCACGGATCCAGAAGGCGATCACCGAGATCTTCGACCTGCGTCCGGGAGCGATCATCCGCGACCTCGACCTGCTGCGCCCGATCTACGCGCAGACGGCGGCATACGGTCACTTCGGTCGCACCGATATCGACCTCCCGTGGGAGAGCACCGATCGCGCCGACAAGCTGCGTAGCGCAGCTGGTCTCTGATCACTGACGTACAGACGGGGCGCGGGTGGGCGCGGAAAGAGTAGCGGCAGAAGTCGATCCGGTCGCCCGGGTGCTGCCGATGCTCCCGCTCGCTCACCTCGACCGTGAATTCGACTACCTCGTTCCTCGTGAACTCGAAGCGGATGCGCAGCCCGGAGTCCGGGTGCGCATCCGCTTCGCTGGTCGTCTGGTGGACGGTTTCATCGTCTCGCGCGAGGCGACCAGTGACCATCAGGGGAAGTTCGGCTGGCTCGAACGCGTCATCTCGTCCGAGCGGGTCTTGACGGCCGAAATCGCGCAAGTCGTCGATCGTGTGGCGGAGCGTTATGCCGGAACCCGCGCCGATGTTCTCCGTTTGGCGGTACCGCCGCGCCACGCGAAGGTCGAGGCGGAACCGTGGGAGCCCGCCGAGTCACCGTCCGCTCCTGAAGCGATCGAAAATGGTTGGCATCTCTACAGATTCGGTGACGCCTTCCTGTCCGCCATTCGCGAGTCGAAAAGCCCGCGTGCGGTCTGGCAGGCGTTGCCTGGTGAAAACTGGCCACTGCGCCTGGCCGAACTGGCCGGGGCCGTAGCGGCAAGTGGTAAATCCGCGATCCTGGTTGTGCCCGATCAACGCGACCTGGACCGCGTCGTCGCCGCTTGTACCGAACTCTCCGGAGCGGATGCGGTGGTAGGTCTGTCCGCGGGCCTGGGGCCGGCCATGCGATATCGGAGGTGGCTCGCTGCACTGCGCGGGACCGCCCGGATCGTCGTCGGCACACGGAGTGCTGTTTTTGCGCCGACGCCCGAGACCGGTCTTGTCGTCGTCTGGGACGACGGCGACGACAACTTGTCCGAGCCGCGGTCGCCGTATCCACATGCCCGCGAAGTTGCCGTCCTGCGTGGCTACGTCGCCGGGTGCGCCGTCGTGATCGGTGGGTTCTCCCGTACGGCAGAAGCGCAGGTACTCGTCGACTCGGGATGGGCGCACGATCTGGTCGCTACGCGGGACGTCGTTCGTGCCCACGCACCCAAGATCACCGCGCTTGCCGACAGCGATCAAGCCTTGGCCCGCGATCCGGGAGCCAGAGCGGCTCGTTTGCCCGCTATTGCATTCGCGGCCGCCCGGCGCGCTCTGGGTGAGGGCAACGGAGTCCTGGTGCAGGTGCCTCGGCGGGGGTACGTACCGACCCTGGCCTGCGGAAAGTGCCGTGCCCCGGCACGGTGCCGTCGGTGCAACGGCCCACTGGCTCTTCCCACTGCGGCAGGTCCCGACGGCGCCGGGACACCGGCGTGCCGCTGGTGCGGGGTTGCCGATGCCGCCTACCGATGTCACGCGTGCGGGGCGAAAGCGTTGCGCGCGGTGGTGGTCGGTGCCGGCCGGACCGCCGAAGAACTCGGGCGGGCGTTTCCCGGTGTGAAAGTTGTTCTGTCCGGGGGCAGTGATGTGGTCAAGGAACTGCCACACGGGCCCGCGTTGGTGGTCTCGACAGTGGGTGCGGAGCCGGTGATGACCGGCGGCTACGGCGCCGCGCTCTTGCTCGACGGCTGGGCACTGCTCGGCCGGCCCGATCTTCGCGCCGCCGAGGAAACACTCAGACGCTGGATGTCGGCTGCTGCCATGGTGATTCCGCTGTCCGAAGGCGGTGAAGTTGTGGTTGTCGCAGACTCGGGTATCCCGACGGTGCAGGCGTTGGTCCGATGGGATCCAGTGGGGCACGCACAGTCTCAATTCGAGGAGCGAGACGAGGTCGGCTTTCCTCCGGCCGTTCACATGGCTGCGATCGACGGTGGATCCGCGGCAATTGCGGAGTTGGTGGATTCAGCTGATCTGCCGGCAAGTGCTGTACTGCTCGGACCAGTGGAACTGCCTGCGGGGGAGAGGCTTCCGTATTCCGGTGAGGACGAGAGCGGTGTCGCGCCGGAGCGAATGCTGGTCCGCGTTCCACGCAAGGACGGTCGCGGCCTTGCGGACGCTCTGGCACATGCGAGGGCCGCGCGCAGTGCGCGGAAGTCTTCGGGTCCGGTCCGCATTCAGATCGACCCACGCCGCATCGGCTGAGTTTCGAGTTGTCGGAGGAATCCTTGCGCTACCCGATATGACGATATATCGTCGAACTATCAACGATAGTGATGGAGGTTCGACGATGGATGCAAGTTTCCCGAACGAGGGGATGTTCGGCCGGCGCGGTTTCTTCGGCGGTTTCGGCCGTGAGCAACGGCCACCATTTGTGATGTGGGTCCCGACGGACGACGGCGCGTCGGGCGATGGTCCCGGCGATCGAGACGGTGGACGACGCGGTCGACCGCACGAGCGGCCGGGCTTCGGTGACATGCCACGCAGAGGCCATCGGCGGGGGCGTTTCGGTCCAGACGGCGGACCCGGCCCCGGCTTCGGTCCGGGCGCTCAGTTCGGTCGCGGGCGAGGACGTGGCGGACGAGGTCGTCGAGGAGATGTGCGCGCTGCGATTCTGCTGTTGATCGCCGAAGAGCCGATGCACGGCTACGAATTGATTCAGCAGATCGTCGAGCGCAGCGGCGGCGTCTGGAAGCCGAGTCCGGGCTCCATTTATCCCGCGCTGTCCCAACTCGAGGACGAAGGACTGGTGATCATCGAAAAGGTTGCCGGCCGCAAGACCGCCAAGCTGACAGAAGAAGGCGTCGCGTACGTCGAGGAACATCGCGCCGATCTCGGGGCGCCGTGGGATGACGTTCGTCTCAGCGTAGGGGAGCCGGAGCAGGACCTTCGAGAACTGATCGGCCAGCTGATGGGCGCGGCCGGTCAAGTGGCTGCTGTAGGCACACCAGCGCAGGTCAAGGCCGCAGCCGACGTGCTTGTCGAGGCGCGCAAATCGCTCTACCGAGTGCTTGCCGGTGATGACGCCGATGAAGGCGGCAATTGAGACGTCGGATACCTACTGTTCGGTAGGGTATGCGCCTCGAAGTTTCTGGTGTTACGGTCAGCTCCCTCGTAGGATCAGAGCAGGAGCAGGAACAATGTCTGGCGTCAAACGGTCTGTGGGACTGACATTTTCGGTAGCAGTGGCGCTGCTGATCGGAGCACCGCCGGCTATATCGGGTGCCGCACCGACGCTTCCGTCTGCGAGTGCCGACGCGATGGACGTTCCTCTCGACGTCGGTCCGGGTCAGGCGACCCGTTCCGTTGCTACGGCATATGCGCATGCTCATCCAGCATCCGCACCTGCCGGATCGAACGATTTCGGCTGTGAGCCTTCCGCCACGCATCCCCGACCGGTTGTACTCGCCCACGGAACCGACACCGAGGCGTACGCGGATTGGGCGGCCCTGTCGCCGGCACTGGCAGCTGACGGCTACTGCGTCTTCGCCCTCAATTACGGCGGTGCGATCAAAGAAGAAGACGGGGACGTCGCACACGAGACCTACGGCGTCGGCGACATAGTCGGTAGTGCCACCGCGTTCGGTTCTTTCGTCGATCAGGTGCTGACCGCGACCGGCGCGGACAAGGTCGACGTCATCGGCTATTCGCAAGGCGCGACGGTGACGCGGTACTACGTCAACAAGATGGGCGGCGACGCCTACGTCGATCATTGGGTCGGTTTGGCTTCGCCGACCTACGGCGGGGTGATGTTCGGGTTGGTTCCGATCGTCCGCGCGATCCCCGGCGGAGAGGACTTTGTCGAAGACGTCTTTTCGCGAGCTGTCCGTGAGCAGATGCAGGGGTCGGATATGTTGAACGCCCTCAACGACGGCGGCGACACCGTACCCGGAGTGCGCTACACGACCATCGGGTCCACTGTCGACGAGATGATCCAGCCGTCCTCGAACATCGCGCTCCGCGATGCCGGTGCAGAAAACATCGTCCTCCAGGATCTGTGCCCGTCGAACCTGACCGGCCACTTCCGCATGCCGTACGACCCCTACGTGATCGACGTCATCCGGACGGTCCTCGACCCCGATGCCGAGCGGCACGCTTCGTGCAGCGCGGTGCCGCTCGGCACGGATATTCCGCAAGTGGTCATCGACGCAAATTCGTGAGCTGCAAATTCGTGAGCTGCTAACTCGTGAGCACCGAGATCACGTGGGTCGGGATGTTTACTCGGCGAGCTTGGCAGTGGCCTGCGCCCACAGGAAGAACTTGTTCGTTCCGAGGTCGCGGACGGTCTTGATGTTGAACGCTGCCTTCAAATGTTCTGCGTCCGAATCGCTTACGCCGTTGAGTGCCGCGACCGGGGCGTCCGCCAATTCTTCGACGGACTTTCCTGCGTAGGCCTTGTCGAACTTACTGTCGATGCCTGCCATCTAAGTTCCTCCGTGTGATCGGTGTATCCCGTATCAGCCTCCGCCGAGTGGCGACGACAGAAACAGTCAATACCGAGGACCGGTGAATGTGCAGGGTTCTGATCAAAGAAATTGCTGAGAAAGTGGTTTGGTGTGGCGCGAGGTAGGTCGTAGCTCTCGCAGTCCTTAGACTGACAGTTCCACCCACCGACACATCCGGGAGCATTTTCGTGAGTTGCAGTCCACCGCGTTCGACAGGCCGATCGGCTGATCAGAGTCCGAAGAGCCCAACGAAACGGGAGAGCTGACATGCGCGTCGTGTTCGCCGGAACACCCGAACCCGCGGTTCCTTCACTGCGTCGGCTCATCGAATCCGCCAACCACGAAGTGGTAGCCGTCGTCACGCGTCCGGACGCTGTGGCGGGCCGCGGTCGAAAAGTCACCCGATCGCCGATCGGTCTGCTTGCCGACGAGCACGGCATCCCGGTGCTGACGCCGGCCAAGGCGTCCGATCCCGACTTCGCGGCCGAACTCGCCCGCCTCGAACCGGACTGTGCACCCGTCGTCGCCTACGGAAACCTGTTGCCACAGAACGTCCTCGACATTCCGAAATACGGTTGGGTCAATCTGCATTTCTCGTTGCTTCCCGCGTGGCGCGGCGCCGCGCCGGTGCAGGCCGCGATCAGTGCCGGTGACGAGGTGACGGGTGCGAGCGCGTTCCGTTTGGAAGCCGGGATGGATACCGGCCCCGTGTACGGAGTGATGACCGAGCGGATTCGCGACACCGATACGGCGGGCGACCTGCTCGGACGTCTCGCGGAAAACGGCGCTGCCCTCCTCGAATCGGTACTCGACGGACTCGAGGCCGGCGAGATCAACGCGGTTCCGCAGTCTGCCGACGGCGTCTCGTATGCCCCCAAGGTGACGGTGGACGCGGCCCGCGTGCGGTGGGAACTGCCCGCTCGCACAGTGGACCGGCATATCCGAGCCGTCACACCCGCACCCGGGGCATGGACGATGATCGGTGATCTTCGAGTCAAGGTCGGCCCGATCACCGTCACGGACGAGACCCTGGCAGTCGGTGAGATCTCGGTACGCAAGGATGGTCTGTACATCGGTACCGCGACCACCGCGGTGCGACTCGGGCAGATTCAGCCCCCGGGCAAGAAATTGATGTCGGCAGGGGACTGGGCACGCGGTGCCCGACTCGACGCGGAGGTACGAGCACAGTGACCGAATCACGACGACCGGCACGGCGGACACAGGGTCCCGGAGCCAAGAACGGCGGCGGCGCCAAGAACACCAAGCCGAAGCAGGCCAAGCGGCCTGATCCGGCAACCGCCGGGCTCGATCAACCGCGTCTGGCGGCGCGTGACGTCCTGCGCGCGGTCCGTGAGCGTGACGCGTACGCGAACCTGGTTCTGCCAGGGCTCCTGCGTGACCGCAAACTCGACGCACGCGACGCTGCGCTGGCAACCGAACTGGCGTACGGCGCGGCACGTGCTCAGGGACTGCTGGATGCGGTGATCGCCCATGCAGCGGGTCGGCCGATCGAAGAGATCGACGGAACGCTGCTCGATGTACTCCGACTCGGCTCGTACCAATTGCTGCGCACTCGTGTCGCACCGCACGCTGCCGTCGCAACCTCGGTCGATCTGGTCCGCGCCGAAAACGGCCAGGGCCGAGCAGGATTCGTCAATGCGGTCCTGCGCCGTGTTTCCGAACGCACCCAGGAGGAGTGGGTCGAGCTGCTGGCCCCGAAGGACCCGGTCGGCCGGCTCGCCTTCGAGCACGCTCACCCCCTGTGGATCGCGCAGGTATTTGCCGACTCGCTCGGCGCTGCTGCCGGTGAACTCGAAGACGTCCTGATCGCCGACGACGCCCGCCCTGCAGTACACCTCGTCGCCCGCCCCGGCGAGATCTCCGCCGAGGAGCTAGCACTGGTGACCGGCGGCGAGATCGGGCCGTACTCGCCGTACGCCGTGCATCTCGACGGCGGTGACCCCGGACAGCTCGAGGCGGTCCGCCAAGGCTTGGCGGGCGTGCAGGACGAGGGCAGTCAGCTGGTGGCCCGCGCCCTCAGCATTGCTCCTCTCGAAGGTGAAGACTCCGGACGCTGGCTCGATCTCTGCGCAGGTCCGGGCGGTAAGGCAGCGCTTCTCGGCGCTCTCGCCGGTATCGAAGGCGGGCGACTCGACGCCGTCGAGCCCGTCGAACACCGTGCCGAGTTGATTCGCAAGACCACTCGCGAGCTTCCCGTGGACGTACACGTGGCGGACGGCCGCGAATCCGGGCTCGAACCCGGATACGACCGCATCCTCGTCGACGCTCCCTGCACCGGGTTGGGTGCGCTGCGTCGGCGCCCGGAGGCACGTTGGCGTCGCCAGCCGTCCGATGTGGCTCCGCTCGTGAAGTTGCAGCGTGAATTGCTTGCTGCCGCAATCGAACTGGTTCGCCCCGGCGGAGTGGTGCTGTACTCCACGTGCTCGCCGCACTTGTCGGAAACGCTGGCAGTGGTCGCCGATGCGGTGCGGCGTCATGGCGTCTTGGAACTCGACACCAAGGAATTGGTGCCAGGTGTCCCGGACGTCGGAGACGGATCGTCGGTTCAGTTGTGGCCGCATCGACACGGCACGGACGCTATGTTCATGGCCGCTTTGCGCAAGCCGCTGGCCTGATCGGATGACTTCTGGGCATCGGTAGTCGTATGGTGCCTACATGGTTACGTGGGAACAGGTTGTAGTACTGGGTTCGGCTCTTCCCTCCGTGGAAGAGTCGACCTCGTACAACACCCCGGCACTCAAGGTGGCAGGTAAAACTTTTGCACGGCTCCGCACCGAAGCGGAGGGCGCTTTGGTCGTGATGTGCGGTCTGGACGAGAAGGAGGCGCTACTCGCCAGTGGCGAGTCGGCTTTCTTCACCACCGATCACTATCACGGGCACGGCTCGATCCTCGTGCACCTCGAACTGATCGACGAGGTGCAGTTGGGTGAGATGCTCGAAGACGCGTGGCGGATCAAGGCACCGGCCAAGGTGCGAAAGCTCCACACCGTCGTCAAGAACTGATCTGATTGCACCGGCTCCGATGTGCATGCACGGTCGGCAATGAGACACAGCTAAACTCGGCGTCGTGGCTTCCCCGATGATTGCACCGTCCATTCTGTCCGCAGATTTTGCTCGACTCGCTGATGAAGCGACTGCCGTGTCCGGCTCCGACTGGCTTCACGTCGACGTGATGGACGCGCATTTCGTTCCCAATCTCACGCTGGGTCTGCCGGTGGTCGAGAGTCTGCTGAAGGCGACGGATATTCCGCTCGACTGCCATCTCATGATCGAGAATCCGGAGCGCTGGGCGCCGCCGTACGCCGAGGCCGGTGCGTACAACGTCACGTTTCACGCCGAGGCCACCGACGATCCGCGTTCGGTTGCCCGCGATATTCGTGCAGCTGGTGCCAAGGCGGGGCTGAGCATCAAGCCTGGAACCCCGATCGACGACTACCTGGAAATCCTCAAGGACTTCGACACCCTCTTGATCATGAGCGTCGAACCCGGATTCGGTGGTCAGTCCTTCATGCCTCAGGTGCTCGACAAGGCACGCGCAGTTCGAAAGCTCGTCGACTCGGGTGAGCTGACGCTCCTTGTCGAAATCGACGGCGGCATCAACGCTTCCACGATCGAGCAGGCCGCTGAAGCAGGGATCGACTGCTTCGTCGCCGGTTCGGCGGTGTACGGAGCGAGTGATCCCGGTGAGGCGGTGCGCAAGCTGCGCGCGCAGGCCGCCTCGGCGTCGCCGCACCTGACGCTGTCGGTCTGAGCCGCTCGATGGCAAAGGGTGGACAGGCGTCGACGGCTGATCTCGACGCCGCGATGCAGATCGCGCTGGCCGCAGCTGATTCCGCGCGCGGATTCACCAGCCCCAACCCACCGGTCGGCGCGGTCATCCTCGCTGCCGACGGAACCATCGCGGGCGTCGGTATGACGCAACCGCCCGGTGGACCGCACGCGGAGGTCGTGGCTCTCGACGAGGCCGGCGATGCGGCACGTGGCGGTACGGCCGTGGTGACACTGGAACCGTGCAATCACCAGGGACGAACCGGCCCTTGCTCGCAGGCATTGATCGACGCCGGAGTCTCGGCGGTTGTCTACGCCGTCGGTGATCCCAATCCCGAGGCTTCCGGCGGCGCAGCGACCCTCATGCGCGCTGGAATCAGCGTCACGGCCGGACTGCGAGCACCCGAGGTGGAAGCTGGTCCACTGCGGGCCTGGCTGCACAAACAGCGCACCGGTCGCCCGCACATCACGTGGAAGTACGCGGCCAGTCTGGACGGACGCAGCGCCGCCGAGGACGGAACGAGTCAGTGGATCACCGGTCCGCAGGCGAGGGCGCGCGTGCATGCGCAGCGAGCGCAGATCGATGCGATCGTGGTCGGTACCGGCACCGTGTTCGCCGACGATCCGTGGCTGACCGCACGTCAGCCCACCGGTGAGCTCGCGGCGCACCAGCCCGTTCGCGTCGTCGTCGGAAAGCGTGAAATACCCTCGACGGCAAGCATTCTCGACGACACCGCACCGACTCTGGTGCTCAACACCGACAACATCGACGAAGTAGTCGAGGCGTTGGGGGAGTACACGGACGTACTTCTCGAGGGTGGGCCCCGTCTGGCCGGAGCATTCCTTGCCGCCGGATATGTCGACGTCATCGAGGCATACATCGCTCCGATCCTGCTCGGCGCGGGCGCCTCCGCGCTCGTCGATGCCGGAGTGCACACCATCACCGACGCCCACCGATTCCGTTTGGAGTCCGCGGTAACGATCGGCCCCGATATTTTGTTGAGTCTGGTTCCGGAGAGTTCTGCTCCGGGGAACGAGGAGTAGGGCGCGTGTTCACAGGAATTGTGGAAGAACTCGGCGAAATTGTCGCCAAGGAAGAACTGGTCGATGCTGCACGTTTCACGGTGCGCGGGCCACTGGTCACCTCCGACGCCGGCCACGGTGATTCGATCGCGGTCAACGGAGTGTGCCTGACGGTGGTCGACGTGCTTGCCGACGGTTCGTTCACCGCAGATGTCATGCAGGAAACCCTGAACCGCTCGAGCCTGGCGAAATTGGATGTCGGCTCTCGCGTCAACCTCGAGCGTGCCGCGGCGCTGAACAGCCGACTCGGCGGCCACCTGGTTCAAGGGCATGTCGATGGAACAGGCCACGTCATTTCCCGCTCGCCGTCCGAGAACTGGGAGGTAGTGCGGATCGCACTGCCCGACTCCATTTCCCGTTACGTCGTGGAGAAGGGTTCGATCACCGTCGACGGAGTCTCGCTGACGGTCTCCGCGCTGGGCGGAGACCGCGGGTTCGAGTACTTCGAGATCTCGCTGATCCCGACAACGCTCGAGTTGACGACGCTCGGAACCGCTGTGGTCGGTACGCCGGTCAACCTCGAGGTGGACGTGATCGCCAAGTACGTCGAGCGGCTTCACTCTGCCGGTCGGTAGGACCAGGCTGATCGGACCCGTCCGATTGGTCGTAGGGTTGTCAGTGCATCCGTCGGATGCACTTGTTGTATTCGATGATGTGAAAAGTCAAGACTTTGGAGTGCGAGCACGTGACCAGGTTCGACAGTATCGAGCGCGCAGTAGCAGATATCGCTGCAGGTAAAGCTGTTGTCGTCGTGGACGACGAGGATCGCGAGAACGAGGGCGACCTCATCTTCGCCGCGGAGAAGGCCACCCCGGAACTGGTGGCGTTCATGGTCCGGTACACCTCCGGCTACCTGTGCGTGCCGCTCGACGGTGACGATTGCGATCGGCTGGGCCTGCCCCCGATGTACGCCACCAACCAGGACAAGCACGGCACGGCGTACACCGTCACCGTCGACGCCCGTGAGGGAATCGGTACCGGCATCTCGGCGTCGGACCGCGCTGCGACGATGCGTCTGCTCGCCAACCCCGAATCCGGTGCCAACGATTTCACTCGCCCCGGTCACGTCGTTCCGCTCCGCGCGAAGGAAGGCGGAGTACTGCGTCGTCCTGGCCACACGGAAGCTGCAGTCGACCTCGCCCGCATGGCGGACCTGCGTCCTGCCGGCGTCATCTGCGAAATCGTCAGCCAGAAGGACGAAGGCGCGATGGCTCAGACCGACGAGTTGCGAGTCTTCGCCGACGAACACAACCTTGCTCTGATCTCGATCGCCGACCTCATCGCGTGGCGTCGCAAGCACGAGAAGCACGTGCTGCGTATCGCCGAGGCCCGCATCCCCACCCGCCACGGTGAGTTCACCGCTGTCGGCTACACGAGCATCTACGACGAGGTCGAGCACGTTGCGCTGGTGCGCGGCGACATCGCAGGCCCCGACGGCGACGGTAGCGACGTACTCGTCCGCGTTCACTCCGAGTGCCTCACCGGCGACGTCTTCGGTTCGCTGCGGTGCGATTGCGGCCCGCAGCTCGACGCCGCACTGGACATGGTCGCCCAGGAAGGCCGCGGCGTTGTTCTGTACATGCGCGGACACGAGGGTCGTGGCATCGGCCTCATGCACAAGCTGCAGGCCTACCAGCTCCAGGACGCCGGTTCCGACACCGTCGACGCCAATCTCGAACTCGGCCTACCGGCGGACGCCCGTGACTACGGCATCGGTGCCCAGATCCTCGTCGATCTGGGGATCTCGTCGATGCGTCTGCTGACCAACAACCCGGCCAAGCGTGTGGGTCTGGACGGCTACGGCCTGCAGATCACCGATCGTGTTCCGATGCCGTTGCGCGCGAATGCGGAGAACCTCACCTACCTGCGCACCAAGCGCGATCGGATGGGGCACGATCTGATCGGACTGGACGAGTACGAGGCGAACCAGAACACCGCACAGCCGGGAACCGCACTGTGAGCGGCGAAGGTCAGCCGCAGCTCGCGATCGCCGAGGCCAAGGATCTGAAGCTGGCGATCGTTGCCGGGCAGTGGCACGCGACGATCTCTGAGGCTCTGATCGCGGGCGCGCAGCGCGTCGCGCAGGAGGCGCAGATCAAGGACGTGACACTGGTCCGTGTCGCCGGTGCGATCGAACTGCCGGTCGTTGCGCAGGCATTGGCGCGCACGCACGACGCCGTCGTCGCTCTCGGTGTTGTCATCCGCGGTGGCACGCCGCACTTCGAGTACGTGTGCGACGCGGTCACCGCGGGCCTCACACGCGTCTCGCTCGACGAAAGCACCCCCGTGGGGAACGGTGTGCTGACCACCGACACCGAGCAGCAGGCTCTTGACCGTTCGGGTCTGCCGGGTAGCGTCGAGGACAAGGGCGCACAGGCCTGCGCCGCCGCACTGGACACCGCAGTGACCCTGCGCCATCTCCGAGCACCATGGACCGAGGATTCGTTTCGATGAGTACACCCGGCGACAACGAGAACTGGGAACTGATTGCGTCACCGCGTAAGTCGACGCGATACGCGATCGGAGTTGCCGTCCTCCTGGTGATCGTTCACGTCACACTGGCACTCCTGCTTCGCCAGGGGTCCACCGGCGTGTACTTCCGTGCCGCGGACCAGATCGCGATGGCAGGCATCGGCACCATTCTGGCTCTCGGTGTGCTGATGTTGACGCGGCCCCGGGTCAAGGTGGGCAAGCAGGGTATTGCCGTACGAAACATCCTGGGCGAGAAGATCGTCGACTGGGATCTGTTCGAGGGACTCTCGTTCCCCGACGGTGCCGCCTGGGCACGCATCGAATTGCCCGACGACGAGTACATGGCAGTGATGGCGATCCAGTCCAACGACCGCGAGTACGCCGTCGACACGGTCGGTAAGTTCCGCGAACTGGCCGACCGCTACGCACCGGTCGCGCACAAGAGCAACTGACGTCTTCCGACCGGTTCGGTGCCCGCATCCTGCGCGTTTCCGAGTCGGTCGGTGGCGGCGACTAACCTGAAACCGTGCCGGATCCCTCGACTTACCGCCCCGCTACCGGAACCATTCCGGCTGCGCCGGGCGTCTACAAATTTCGCGATCCGCATGGTCGGGTCATTTACGTCGGAAAGGCGAAAAGCCTCCGTTCACGTTTGAACTCGTACTTCGCGGACGTCACGACACTTCATCCCCGTACTCGGCAGATGGTGACCACCGCCGGCAGCGTCGAGTGGACCGTCGTCAGTACCGAAGTCGAAGCGCTTCAGCTCGAGTACAACTGGATCAAGGAATTCGATCCGCGGTTCAACGTCCGGTACCGCGACGACAAGACGTATCCGGTTCTCGCTGTGACGCTCAACGAAGAGTTCCCGCGCTTGTTCGTCTACCGCGGTCCGCGGCGCAAGGGTGTCCGCTACTTCGGTCCCTACTCCCATGCCTGGGCGATCCGCGAAACTCTCGATCTGCTGCTACGAGTCTTTCCCGCACGAACGTGCTCGTCCGGAGTCTTCAAACGGCACAACCAGATCGGCCGGCCGTGTCTGCTCGGCTACATCGACAAGTGCTCGGCGCCCTGCGTCGGGCGAGTCAGCGCCGAGGAGCATCGACAGATCGTCGAAGATTTCTGCGACTTCCTCGCCGGCCGCACGGACAAGCTGGTCAAAGATCTCGAAAAGCGCATGCAGCAGGCTTCCGAGGACCTCGACTTCGAGACCGCAGCCCGTCTGCGTGACGATATCGGCGCTCTGCGCAAGGCGCTCGAGAAGCAGGCCGTCGTACTCGGTGACGGCACCGACGCCGATCTCGTCGCCTTTGCCACCGATGATCTCGAAGCCGCCGTTCAGGTGTTCCACGTGCGGGGCGGACGCGTGCGGGGTCAGCGTGGATGGGTCGTGGAGAAGGCAGGCGACGCCATCGACTGGGCCGCACTCGACGCCGAGTCCGACCTGCCGATCCTGGTCGAGCAGTTCCTCACCCAGTTCTACGGGGAGCAGGCGGCCCTCGACCCGGGAGCGGGTTCCGAGGCCGGGATCAGCGCAGTTCCCAAGGAAGTTCTGGTGCCGGTTCTGCCGGCAAACGCGACCGAGATCCAGGCGTGGCTGAGCAAGCTTCGGGGATCGCAAGTGCAACTGCGGGTTCCGCAACGCGGCGACAAGAAAGACCTCGCCGAAACAGTCCAGCGAAACGCGAAAGAGGCTCTGGCGCAGCACAAGCTCAAGCGCGCCGGCGATTTCACTTCGCGTTCCGCGGCGCTGCAGGGCATCCAGGAAGCACTGGACCTGGACTCGGCTCCGCTACGAATCGAATGCATCGACATCAGTCACGTCCAGGGAACCGACGTCGTGGCGTCACTGGTCGTGTTCGAGGACGGGCTCCCGCGTAAGTCGGACTACCGCCATTACGCGATCAAGGAAGCTGCCGGCGACGGTCATTCCGACGACGTCGCGAGTATCGCGGAGATCACGCGTCGGCGGTTCCTGCGCCACAACCGCGACCTGGGCGTCCTCGCGGCGTCGGCGTCGACCATGGACTCGGACGGTGGGGATCTGGCTCCCGAAGCGGCGATCGACCCGGCGACGGGCCGGCCTCGGCGGTTCGCCTATCCGCCCAATCTGTTCGTCGTGGACGGCGGCGCCCCTCAGGTCACGGCGGCAGCGGCGGTCCTCGACGAGCTGGGGGTCACTGACGTCGCGGTAGTCGGGTTGGCCAAAAGACTCGAAGAGGTATGGGTACCGGGGGAAGAAGATCCGGTCATCCTCCCTCGGACGAGCGAGTCGTTGTACCTACTGCAGCGCATCCGAGACGAAGCCCACCGCTTCGCGATCACGTTCCATCGCAGCAAACGCTCGAGGCGGATGACGGCTTCGGCTCTGGATTCGGTCAAGGGGCTCGGTGAAACTCGTCGAACCGCTCTGGTGGCTCACTTCGGTTCCGTGGCGAAGCTGAAAACGGCAACGGTCGAGGAGATCATGCAGGTCCCCGGTATCGGTGAGACCACCGCCACAGCAGTTCTGGCCGCACTCGGCACGGATTCGGCTGCAGCCGACGCGGGCGCTGAAGCTCGAGCGCTGCCAGCCGCGGTAGGGGATGATGAGCTGGACACGGAATCCGAATCGTCTGTTACGTCTGCTGACGCGCCCAGCGCCGAATCCGGTAGCGGTGACGAGGGCTCCGAGTCGCGAGAATTGTCCATGCCGACGACGGGGCCGAGTGCACAGTGACTACCGACAGCGCCAAAGACAGTCGAACGATGGATTTCCTGCTGGTGACGGGATTGTCCGGAGCAGGTTTGAGTACCGCTGCCAAGGTGCTCGAAGACCTCGGCTGGTATGTCGCGGACAATTTGCCACCTGAGCTCATTTCCCGAATGGTCGGTCTGAGCCTGACCTCCGATCCGCCGGTCGATCGTCTGGCCGTCGTGATCGACGTGCGGAGTCGACTCTTCACCGGCGATCTCGGGTGGGTGCTCACCGAACTCGAGGCGGAACCGATCCATACTCGGGTGCTGTACCTCGAAGCGTCGGACGACGTGTTGATCCGACGGTTCGAACAGGTGCGCCGCAGTCATCCGTTGCAGAACGACGGCATCGACGGCACGTTGTCCGAAGGGATCGCAGCCGAGCGTCGGCAGTTGGCCGTGGTGAAGGCGGCCGCCGATCTGGTCATCGACACGTCGGCACTGAAGGCGCATCAGCTGCGTCAGAAGATCGAAACGGCGTTCGGAAACGATGCCAACCGCACGATGAAGGTGACGGTCCAGTCGTTCGGATTCAAGTACGGCCTGCCGATGGACGCCGATCTCGTCTGTGACGTTCGTTTCCTGCCCAATCCCCACTGGATCCCTGAACTTCGCCCGCACACCGGTCAGGATGCCGACGTCCGCGACTACGTGTTGTCCCGCGAGGGCGCGGAAGACTATCTCGACACCTACCGACATCTGGTGGATTTGACGATCGCCGGATATCGACGAGAAGGAAAGCGCTACATGACAATTGCGGTCGGATGCACCGGCGGTAAGCACCGAAGCGTAGCCATGTCCGAAGCTCTCGCGAGGCGTTTGGGTTCCGAGGACGACATCTCGGTCAGCATCGTGCACCGGGATCTGGGGCGCGAATGAGTGAACCGACACATCGCTCGCGGGAGACACCCGAAGGGCCGGCCATCGTCGCGCTCGGCGGCGGGCACGGATTGTTCGCCACGCTCCAGGCCGTCAGACGCTTGACGGTCGACGTCACCGCCGTGGTCACGGTCGCCGACGACGGTGGTTCGTCGGGCCGGCTGCGCGCCGAACTCGGCGTCATCCCGCCTGGAGACCTCCGGATGGCGCTGGCTGCTCTCGCGTCGGACGAACCCGAGATAGTCGACTGGACTCGGACCATTCAGCATCGCTTCGGCGGTGTCGGCGCACTTGCCGGGCATTCGGTGGGCAATCTCATCCTGGCCGGACTGACCGAGGTGCTCGGCGATCCGGTCGCCGCGCTCGACGAGATGGCGCGACTGCTGCGAATCCGTGGTCGTGTGCTGCCGATGTCGCCGATCGCGCTCGAGATCGAAGCCGACGTTCAGGGACTCGAGGAGGACCCCCGCGTCAGCCGCTGCATTCGTGGACAGGTTGCCGTCGCGACGACCCCGGGCAAGGTTCGGCGTGTGAGACTGCTCCCGTCCAATCCGCCCGCGTGCCCCGATGCCGTGACTGCGATCGATCGTGCCGATCTCGTGGTTCTCGGCCCGGGATCGTGGTTCTCGAGCGTGATCCCACACGTCCTGGTACCCGAACTCGTCGAATCACTGTCGTCGACGAAGGCTCGAAAGGTACTGGTGCTCAATCTCGCACCCGAGCCGGGGGAGACCGCCGGATTCTCCGCAGAGCGTCACCTGCACGTACTCTCCCAACACGTGCCCGATTTCCGGGTCGACTACGTGGTGGTCGACTCGGCGTCGGTACCGGCCGGGCGTGAACGTGAACATCTGCAGCGTGCGGCGGATCAATTTTCAGCCGAAGTCAGGTACGCGGATGTCGCGGACACCTCACCGGGCGCAGCGCATGTACACGATCCGGCAAAACTGGCCGATGTACTGGCTGAACTGTCGAGCAGTGCGGCAGTAGGGGATTCGACACAGTCTTCCCTGCAAGAACAGCAATCCGAAGAACAGAGGGAGAACGCTTCGTGGCAATGACAGCGGAGGTCAAGGACGAACTGAGCCGGTTAGTGGTGACTCAGGTCAGCTGCCGCAAGGCAGAGGTCTCCGCGTTGCTGCGCTTTGCCGGTGGGCTCCACATCGTCGGCGGCCGGGTGGTCGTCGAAGCAGAGGTGGATCTGGGCTCCACGGCGCGACGTCTGCGCCGGGAGATATTCGACCTGTTCACCTACAGTGCCGATGTGCACGTACTCAGTGCGGGCGGGCTTCGAAAGTCCGCTCGCTACATCGTGCGTGTAGCGAAGGAGGGTGAGGCCCTCGCGCGCCAGACGGGACTGCTCGATCTTCGCGGGCGCCCGGTTCGCGGCTTGCCTGCGCAGGTCGTCGGCGGAAGTGTCGGCGACGCCGAAGCAGCGTGGCGCGGTGCGTTCCTCGCGCACGGTTCCCTGACCGAACCCGGCCGTTCGTCGGCGCTCGAAGTGAGCTGCCCCGGCCCGGAAGCTGCACTTGCTCTGGTTGGAGCTGCGCGGCGTCTGGGGATCTCGGCGAAGGCACGTGAGGTTCGCGGAACGGATCGTGTGGTGATCCGCGACGGTGAGGCCATCGGCGATCTCCTGACCCGAATGGGAGCCCAGGACACACGTCTGGTGTGGGAGGAGAGGCGGATGCGACGCGAGGTCCGCGCCACCGCCAATCGTCTCGCCAATTTCGACGACGCAAACCTGCGACGCTCTGCTCGCGCTGCCGTTGCGGCTGCTGCGCGCGTCGAGCGTGCGTTGGAGATCCTCGGTGAGGACGTGCCCGATCACCTCGCGGCGGCGGGTGCACTGCGCGTCGAGCATCGGCAGGCGTCCCTCGAAGAACTCGGCCAGTTGGCCGACCCGCCGATGACCAAGGACGCCGTTGCCGGACGTATCCGTCGCCTGCTGTCGATGGCTGATCGCAAGGCCAAGGAAACGGGCATACCCGACACCGAATCCGCAGTGAATGTGGAGCTACTCGAAGAGGGGTGACCTGCCCTCCGTCAGGGTGGGCTGCGCACGTTCGGGCCACGCGCATTAGGGTATGAGTCACATCGACCGATGAACCCCACGTCCGCGTCGTGCACACACGGATTCGGAGTATGCGTGGGTCAAGTTGCACACCAGAATCATGGTCAAAGGAGCGAATTGTGACTGTCCGGGTTGGCGTAAACGGTTTCGGCCGTATCGGACGTAACTTCTTCAGGGCGGTGGATGCGCAGAAGGCGCTCGGAACCACCGATATCGAGATCGTGGCAGTCAACGACCTGACTGACAACGCGACGCTCGCTCACCTGCTGAAGTACGACTCCATCCTCGGCCGTTTGCCGTACGACGTGTCGCTCGACGGTGACGACACGATCGTCGTCGGCGATCAGCGCATCAAGGCCCTCGCACACCGTGGCCCGTTGAACGAACTTCCCTGGGGCGAGCTGGGCGTCGACGTCGTCGTCGAGTCCACCGGCATCTTCACCGACGCCGCAAAGGCCAAGGGACACCTCGAAGCCGGCGCCAAGAAGGTCATCATCTCGGCTCCGGCCAAGGGTGAAGACATCACCATCGTGATGGGCGTCAACGACGACAAGTACGACGGCAGCCAGAACATCATCTCCAACGCGTCGTGCACCACCAACTGCCTCGGCCCCATCGCCAAGGTTCTCGACGACGAGTTCGGCATCGTCAAGGGTCTGATGACCACGATCCACGCGTACACCCAGGATCAGAACCTGCAGGACGCTCCGCACGCAGACCTCCGTCGCGCCCGCGCAGCTGCCCTCAACATCGTTCCCACCGGTACCGGTGCAGCCAAGGCAATCGGCCTGGTTCTCCCGCAGCTGCTAGGCAAGCTCGACGGCTACGCACTGCGCGTGCCGATCCCCACGGGCTCGGTCACCGACCTCACCGCGAACCTGAAGAAGTCGGCCACCGCCGACGAGATCAACGCTGCGATGAAGGCTGCTGCCGAAGGACCCCTCAAGGGCATCCTGAAGTACACCGACGCACCGATCGTCTCCTCGGACATCGTCACCGACCCGCACTCGTCGATCTTCGACTCGGGTCTGACGAAGGTCATCGACGACCAGGTAAAGATCGTCTCCTGGTACGACAACGAGTGGGGCTACTCCAACCGCCTCGCCGACCTCATCGGCCTCGTCGCCAAGTCTCTCTGAGCGGAGTTTCGATAACAGTGGCAGTTCAGACGCTGAAGGATCTGCTGGACGCTGGGGTCGAAGGGCGCACCGTACTGGTGCGTTCCGACCTCAACGTCCCGTTGGATGGCGGAGAAATCACGGACCCGGGTCGCATCGTCGCGTCCGCTCCCACCCTGCGGGCACTTGCCGAGGGTGGAGCGAAGGTCATCGTGACCGCGCACCTCGGGCGCCCCGACGGTCAGCCCGATCCCAAGTTCTCCCTCGCACCGGTTGCCGCGAAGTTGGCCGAAATCCTCGGTCGCAACGTGCAACTCGCCGGTGACGTCGTGGGACAGGACGCGCTGGCTCGTTCCGAAGGACTCACCGACGGTGACGTCCTGATGCTCGAGAACATCCGTTTCGACCCTCGCGAGACCAGCAAGGACGAAGCCGAGCGGGTCAAGCTCGCCAAGGCTCTCGTCGAGCTGGTCGGTGACGACGGCGCATTCGTCTCCGACGGATTCGGTGTTGTTCACCGTAAGCAGGCGTCGGTCTTCGACGTCGCGAAGCTGCTCCCGCATTACGCCGGATACCTGGTCGGCGCCGAGGTCGAGGTGCTCGCCAAGCTCACTCAGGACGCAGCGCGTCCGTACGCGGTGGTGCTCGGTGGCTCCAAGGTCTCGGACAAGCTGGCCGTCATCGAGGCACTGGCGCCGAAGGTCGACACCCTGGTGATCGGCGGCGGAATGTTCTACACGTTCCTCGCGGCTCAGGGTGTGTCCGTGGGCAATTCGCTGTGTGAAGAGTCCATGATCGAGACCTGCAAGGATCTCCTCGACCGGTACGCCGACGTCATCCACATCCCTCAGGATGTTGTCGTCGCGGACTCCTTCTCGGCCGATGCCGAGTCGAAGATCGTTCCGTTCGACAAGATTCCCGACGGCTGGATGGGTCTGGACATCGGACCGGAGTCGGTCAAGCGCTTTGCCGCGATCCTGACCGGCGCCAAGACGGTGTTCTGGAACGGCCCGATGGGCGTGTTCGAGTTCCCGAAGTTCGAGGCAGGCACCCGCGGTGTCGCCGAGGCAATCGTGGAGGCAACCGAGAAGGGCGCCTTCAGCGTCGTCGGCGGCGGCGACTCCGCAGCAGCCGTTCGTCAGCTCGGTATCCCGGACGAGGGCTTCTCGCACATTTCCACCGGTGGTGGCGCTTCCCTCGAGTACCTCGAGGGCAAAGAGCTGCCTGGCATCGCAGTACTGGAAGGCTGATCCGACATGGCACGTAAGCCGTTGATCGCCGGCAACTGGAAGATGAATCTGAACCACCTCGAGGCTATCGCCCTGGTGCAGAAGATCGCTTTCTCCTTGCCTGCGAAGTACTTCGACAAAGTGGACGTCACGGTCATCCCGCCGTTCACCGACATCCGAAGCGTCCAGACGCTGATCGAGGGCGACAAGCTCCTCCTCACGTACGGCGCGCAAGATGTCTCGGCTCATGACTCGGGTGCGTTCACGGGCGAGATCAGCGGCTCCATGCTGGCCAAGCTCGGTTGCACCTTCGTCGTGGTCGGTCACTCCGAGCGTCGCACCCTTCACGGTGAGACCAACGAGACCGTCCTCGCGAAGACGAAGGCTGCTCTCAAGAACGGCCTCACGCCGATCGTGTGCATCGGCGAAGGCCTCGAGATCCGCGAAGCGGGCGAGCATGTCGCCTACAACGTCGACCAGCTCAAGGGTTCGTTGGCGGGCCTGAGCGCGGAGGAGATCTCCAAGATCGTCATTGCGTACGAACCTGTCTGGGCCATCGGCACCGGCCGTGTCGCTTCTGCCGCCGATGCACAGGAAGTGTGTGCTGCGGTACGAGCAACAGTGGCCGAACTTGCCGACGCCGAGGTCGCGGCCGGCGTTCGCGTTCTGTACGGCGGTAGCGTCAGCTCGAAGAACGTCGGAGAGATCGTCGGCCAGACCGACGTCGACGGCGCTCTTGTCGGCGGCGCGTCACTCAAGGCTGACGAGTTCGCGACACTGTCTGCGATCGCTGCAGGCGGTCCACTCCCGTGATGATCGGGTAGTGAGCTGAAACTGCTCGAGACTAAGACTGCGGGTGTGTGACCGAGTAGGTCACACACCCGCAGTTTTTTGTTCGCGAGTCAGCTCACCAGTTTGGTTTCCAGAGCGCCGACGAGTTCGGGAGCAAGCTCCAACCCGGCGGTCAGATAGTTCTCGACGGTCCCGTAGTGGTGCTCGACCTGCTCGAAGGCAGCGCCCAGGTAACTCGCGTCGACGGAAAGCAGCAACCGGATCACCTCGCCCTTGTCTGCATCTGTGGCAGCGGCGATCTTCGCGACTGTTGCATCGATGTACTCGGCCGAGTACGTGTTCGTGAGCAGGTAGTCCGCCGTGATCGTTTCGCGCGGTACACCAGCGAGTGTCTGCAGTAGTGCTGCCGCCCAACCTGTTCGGTCCTTGCCCGCCGTGCAGTGGAAGAGTTGCGGCCCCTCGGTGGTCGCCAGGGCGGCGAACAACTGCGAAAATCCGTTCCGAGTGACGGGGTCTGCGACAAAGCTGCGATTGATGTTCTGCATGAAAGCTGTTGCAGCGTCCGCTGTTCGGAGAGCCATCGCTTCGGCGTGGATGTTTCCGGACAGGATGGGAATGTGGGCGTACATCGCCGGCGCCGGCACGATGTCGGGAGTTTCGTTCGCCTCGGTTTCGGAGCGCACGTCATAGACGGCGGTCAGCCCCAGCGATTCCACGATTGCAAGATCCTCGGGCGAGGGCGTCAGTACGTTTGCACGGTAGAAGACTCCGCGGCTCATCGCCTGTCCGCTGGTCGTGACGTACCCGGGGCCGGCCACGTCGCGGAAGTTGTGAATCGAAGCCAGACGCGGTGTGTCAGGCAGGGGTGTCTCGGGCAGGGCAGTGTTGGGCAGGGCAGTGTCGGAAAGCATGGAGCCGGCCTTTCGGAGGTAGAGTCGCGTCAACTGAAAAACTACTGAATCGGTATCTCGACAGTGTGATCGATGCCACTGACCAAGAGTCGTGCCTGGCCGGGTGCAAAGTCATGTGCGAGGCGGGTATGTGGTCAGGCTATCTGCGCGCGCCTGTATGGTGTTATCGGTTGTAGTTGTCCCTATTGGATTGGTGGACGTAGACAGACATGAAACTGTTCCTGGATATCCTGCTGGTCATCACCAGCTTGCTCCTCATCGCCTTGGTGCTCCTGCATCGCGGTAAGGGCGGCGGTTTGTCGAGTCTGTTCGGTGGCGGTGTCCAGTCCAGCCTGTCCGGATCGACTGTTGTCGAGAAGAACCTCGACCGGTTGACGGTCTTCACCGCGTTGATCTGGCTCATTTCGATCGTCGGCATCGGCCTGGAGATCAAGTTCGCCTGATTCTCGGCTCATGACTTACAGCCGGTAGTTTTTCACACACGAATTTCAGACACGGAACCCCGCCTATCGAGCGGGGTTCTTTGTTTCGGTCGATAATTGTGTGATGACTGAAACCGCGTCGCATCGAGAAACACCGCGAGAGGCCACCGAGCCGCTGCGCGAAGACATCCGGCTTCTCGGCGGAATACTCGGACAAATAGTGCGAGAGCAAGCCGGCGACAATGTGTTCGATCTGGTCGAGCGAGCCCGTGTCGAGTCGTTCCGAGTCCGTCGTTCGGAGATCGATCGCGCCGAACTGGTGTCGCTGTTCGCCGAAATCAGTACGGACGACGCCATTCCCGTCATCCGGGCGTTCAGTCACTTCGCACTGCTCGCCAACCTGGCCGAGGACATCCATCGCGAGCGTCGACGGGCCATCCACGTCAATGCGGGGGAACCGCCCCGCGACAGCACTCTCGCGGCCACGTACACCAAACTTGATGCAGCCGATATCGATTCGGCCACCGTCGAAGAAGCGCTGCGGGGCGCCCTGGTCTCACCCGTCATCACCGCTCACCCGACGGAGACTCGACGCCGTACGGTGTTCGAGACGCAGAGTCGGATCACCGAGTTGATGCGATACCGCGAGCGCACGGCGCTGAGCGTCGCAGAAACCGCTGATGTCGATCTGCAATTGCGCCGTCAGATCCTGACCCTGTGGCAGACGGCTCTGATCCGGCTCAGCCGCCTCCGCATCCAGGATGAAATCGAGGTAGGCCTGCGCTACTACGACGCAGCGTTGTTCGAGGTGATTCCGAAGATCAACGCCGAGGTTCGCAAAGCTCTGCGCACTCGTTGGCCGGACGCCGGGCTCCTGCCGGAACCGATCCTGAGGCCGGGTTCGTGGATCGGCGGTGACCGAGACGGCAATCCGTACGTGACCGGCGAAATCGTCCAGCGCGCCACGTCGCGCGCTGCGGCGACTGCTCTCGAGCATCACCTCGAGGAACTCGAACATCTCGAGCGTGAACTGTCGATGTCGGCGCGGCTGGTTTCCGTCACGCCCGAACTCGATCTGCTGGCGTCTACCTCCGGCGACGACTCTGCCTTCAGGGCCGACGAGCCGTACCGTCGCGCGATTCGCGGTATCCGCGGGCGCTTGAGCGCCACAGCACTGACGGTACTGGGGGAGTTGCCCGCCCACGGGTCCGACGACGGACTCGAGGCGTACACCGACCCGGCACAGTTGCAGCGGGATCTCGGAATCATCGACACCTCGTTGCGTCGTTTCGGTGACGAGACCATCGCCGACGATCGACTCGATCGGCTCCGAGAAGCGGTGGAGGTGTTCGGCTTTCACCTGTCCGGTCTGGACATGCGGCAGAACTCCGAGGTACACGAAAGCGTCGTCGCAGAACTTCTGGCGTGGGCCGGAGTTCACCCGGACTACGCGTCCTTGCCGGAAGCCGATCGAGTCGAATTGCTGTCGGCCGAGTTGACGACGCGGCGACCACTGACTTCGCCGGACGCCGAGTTCAGCGAATTGACCACCAAGGAACTGGCCATCATGGCGGCCGGTGCCAAGGCAGTGCGGGTTCTCGGGGCGGGTGCGGTACCCAACTACATCATCAGCATGTGTACCTCGGTCAGTGACATGCTCGAGGCCGCAGTGCTGCTCAAAGAGGTCGGGGTGCTCGATCCGGGCGTCGGTAGCGAGCCCTCGTGCCCGATCGGCATCGTGCCGTTGTTCGAGACGATCGAGGATCTGCAGGGCGGCGCCGACACATTGCTGGCGACGCTCGACATCCCGATCTATCGTGCGATCGTCCGTTCCCGTGGTGACAGTCAAGAAGTGATGCTCGGGTACTCCGACTCGAACAAGGACGGCGGGTACCTGGCAGCCAACTGGGCGCTGTACCGTGCCGAACTCGACCTCGTCGATGCCGCGCGTAAGAGCGGAATCAGGTTGAGGCTCTTCCACGGCCGCGGCGGAACCGTCGGACGTGGCGGCGGACCGAGTTACGAAGCGATTCTGGCTCAGCCTCCCGGTGCAGTCGCTGGTTCTCTGCGAATCACCGAGCAGGGTGAGGTGATTGCGGCCAAGTACGCCGAACCGCGTCTGGCACATCGCAACCTCGAAACACTCATCGCCGCGACTATCGAGTCGACGTTGCTCGACGTCGAAGGACTCGGCAGCGATGCCGACGCTGCCTACGCGGTACTGGACGAGCTCGCGGCCCTCGCCCGCACCGCGTACAGCGAATTGGTGCACGACACACCAGGATTCGTGCAGTACTTCGAAGCGTCGACACCGGTCGCCGAGATCGGGGCACTCAACATCGGCTCTCGTCCGGCCTCTCGCAAGCAGACCAAGGCGATCTCCGACCTGCGAGCGATTCCCTGGGTGCTCTCGTGGAGTCAGTCTCGCGTGATGCTTCCGGGTTGGTACGGAACCGGCGCCGCGTTCGAAAGATGGATAGACGGAGACGACACTCGGCTTGCCACGTTGACGGCCCTGTACGAGAAGTGGCCGTTCTTCCGAACCGTGCTCTCGAACATGGCCATGGTGATGTCGAAGTCGGATCTCGGTTTGGCGGCCCGGTACGCGGACCTCGTGCCCGACGCCGAACTGCGCGATCGAGTCTTCGGAATGATCACCGACGAGCACGAACGCACAATTCGCATGTACAAGGCAATCACGGGCAACGAGAACCTCTTTGCCGACAACTCGGGCCTCGAGCGTTCGGTCCACAACCGGTTCCCGTACCTCGAACCTCTCAACCACCTACAGGTCGAGCTGATCCGTCGGTACCGTTCCGGCGACGAGAGCGATCAGGTGCGTCGGGGTATCCAGCTGACGATGAACGGCCTGGCCACTGCGCTTCGTAACAGTGGCTAGGTAACAGCGGCTGGTTCTGCAGGTTTACCAGGGTGTGCGTGCGGCGACTCTAGAGCTGTCGCACGCACACCCAACGCTGCGCACCGGACCGAACGGGGACCGCAGTGGATCTGCAATTGGACGGACGAACTGCCGTCGTTACCGGCGCGGGAAAAGGTATCGGGTTGGCGATCACTCGGGCCTTGGTGGCCGAGGGAGTCCACGTCGTCGCGGGCTCGCGGACGCTCTCGCCGGAACTCGAATCGCTGCAGTCCGGCGGCGCCGTCACCTTTGTCGGCGTCGACCTCGCGAGTGTCGAAGGATCAACCCGACTGCTCGAGGTTGCAGCAGTGAGGGGCGGCGTCGACATCCTGGTCAACAACGTCGGCGCCGTCACCCCGAGAACGAGCGGTTTCGCGGCAATCACAGACGAAGAGTGGGCGGCGTCGTTCAATCTGACGTTCTTGTCGGCTGTACGCACTGTTCGCGCTGCGCTGCCGGAGTTGATCCGCCGAGGTGGCGGGAGCATCGTGACGATCAGTTCGGTCAACGCATTCTTACCTGACCCCACGGTGATCGACTACAGCGCCGCCAAAGCGGCGTTGACCAACTTCTCGAAGTCGTTGTCGAAAGAACTGGGCGGGCAGGGGATCCGCGTCAATACCGTCAGCCCTGGCCCGGTGCAAACGGAGTTGTGGCTCGGCAAGCACGGAGTGGCCTCGACGCTGGCGAAGGCGAGTGGATCAGCCGCCGACGACATCGTCGAAAGCGCCGCGGCCGGAGCCGAGACTGGGCGGTTCACCTTCCCCGAAGAGGTTGCCTACCTGGTGTTGTTCCTCGCCAGCGATCGTGCGGGGAACGTGACAGGCGCGGATTTCGTGATCGACGGCGGTCTGATCAAGACCTTGTGATCATTGCTGCCTGAAACCTGATCATGTGCGCGACGGTCGACGACGTGATGCACAGGATCACTGCGGACGCGATGACCACCCACAGTCCCCACCCGATGGACGGTCCGGCAGTGTGCCCTGCGAACTCGGTACTACGTCGCACGATGGACGCGGCGTTTCCGACGGCAACGATCAAGACCGCGATTCCGACCAAAGGGCCGGTGCAGTGATTCTTGATCTCGGGCGTGACGTCTCGAACCACGAGGGTGATCAGCGCGGTCACCGCGCAGAGAGCGAGGACGAGAGTGATCACTCCGCATTCGTCGATACCACTGTGGTCCAGCGCGGAGGATGACGTCCACGGGCCGAGGCTTCCGGCGACGATCCCGGCGCACGCCCAGAGCGATCCGATGAGGCTAGGTCCGAAACGGTCGGGCATGAGGGAGGGAATTGCGCGGGTCGACGGCAGCTGAAACCCGAAGGCGCGTTGGTGATCCGGCTGATTGGGTGTGAACGTCACGGGACGGACCACCTTTCCTCCGCGGCGTCGAGCCGCCCAATCCAATGCTTTTCCGGAGTCTAAGGGCCGCCCAGTTCACTTTTGCCGAATCGAGCGAAATTGATCGAACCGGCGCTAGGGCTCGAGCAACTCGGCGTGAGAATATTCGTTGCAGCCCGCACCGACGAGGCGCTTACTGTTCAAACGGCGTCGTGAACGACACTGGTTTGCCGGCGGCGCGCGCGTACGCGATCTCTCGGCGCGTGGACTCACCGATGTATCCGCGAGGGTTGACGACCAGAACCCGATCGGCGAGGTCGATCTTGCGCAGATGGAGCGCGTCGAGCAGGATCTTCTGCTCGACAGAGACCGCCTCGTCTGCTTCAACCGGCGCGACGACGATCACGCCCGCGAACGTCAGGTCGCGGTTCGCCTCCCGCATCTCTTCAGCGAATCGCGCAGAGCCGCAGATACAGACAATCTCAGGTCGATCGGGCACGGTTCAGTCTCTCATCGACGCGAGAGCCCGCGGCCACACCAGTCTCGTCAGATATCTTCGGCAACGCACCCCAGCTGTCAGTGAACGAAGTCCAGAGCTTCCTTGATCCACGCGTTGAATTCGACGTTCGAACTCGTCCCGGTTCGGTCGACGACGATCCATCCCTTGCTCATCGGCTTACCCCGCATCTCGGGCCAGCTTGCACCCTTGTGCGTCAGAAGCTCGTCGACTCGATCGGGGTCACACCGAACCATGATGTTGCCGTGTGAGTTCGCACTGGCGGCCAGCTTCCCGTTCACCATGAAGCTCAGCCCACCGAACATCTTTACTTCCTCGACGTCGTCCTCGCCCGAGAGCGCATCGCGGATACGCTCAGCCAGCGCTTTGTCGTATGCCATGGAGGCCTCCTGGGGTGGAGTTCCAGGTTAGATCAGATGGCGCAGGTACGTGTGCGGGTCGTGAAGGAACCGCTGCCAGTTCGACACCAGATCGAGGTCCTCCCAGCTCGAGGCTCGGATTCCCCATTCTCCGATCTCGAGCAGGTTGGCGTTCGGCAGCGCCGCGATGATCGGCGAGTGCGTCGCGATCACCGCCTGCGCGCCGGATTCCACCAGCTCGCCGAGCAGCGCCGCCAGTGTCAGGGTTCCTTGGAAGGAGAGTGCGGCATCGGGTTCGTCGATGAGATAGAAGCCGCCGTCGGAGGTCCTCGACGACAGGATCTCGAGCAGCGCCTCACCGTGGGAGAGGTGATGGTAAAGCGGTTCAGGTCGCTTGGGATTGGGGTTGTCCTCCAAGTACGTGTACAAACCGTGCAGGGTTTCGTCTCGGAGGTAGTACGCCCACTTCGATGCTCCGGGACTCCGCTCGATCACAAGGTCGAGGCCGCCCGGTTCACTCGATCGAGTCTGATGCCGCGTATTGGTCGACCCGCCTTCGGCGTTGAGACCGAGAACGGCGGCAATAATTTCGATGACGGTCGACTTTCCCGCTCCGTTTTCGCCGACCAGAATGGTGACACCCGGTGGAAGCTCGAGACCGTGCTGAACGATCTGCGCGACTGCAGGCACCGTCATCGGCCAGCTGCCTACGTCGGCGCCCGACGATGGCCCGGCCTTGATGCGGCGGATGGGTTGTCTCTGCACAGCCATACGTTCTCACAAGGCTCCGACGAGAACGGACGTTAGTGGCGCTGCGCGAGCAATTCGACGATCCGAGCCACGAGATCGAGAGGGATCGGTCTGTTCAGCGGGAACTTCACGGTTGATTTCGCAGCCCGGTAAGGGTCGACGGACTTCTCGAACTCGGCGTCACCCGCCGGGAGCGGGTACATCGAGATGTGGTTTTTCCAGCCTGCGAAGTGAATCAGGTTCTTTCCGTTCACCGTCATGGTCGGCATCTGATAGCTGATGGTCTCATCGAGGCCTGGAACCGTGTTGTGAATCGTCTCGCGGATACTCTCGAGGGCTGGTTGCACGTCGGTGGGAAACGAAGCGATGTATTCGTTGATCGTCGCGAATTCGGCCATGCGCGGATCATAATCGCGCTCCGACTCCCAATTGCGGCGACTTGGGGGACAAATGAGACCATTAGGTATGAAAAATCTGGAACCTTGGGAGTTCGCCGGCATGCTCACGCATCTGCGCGCCTACCTGGCCAACGCAAGGCGCTTTCTGCGGGGGTGGTCTTACCGCGAGGTAGACGGCTCGTCGGAAGATCGTTGACTAGTCACGTTCAGCGTTGGTAATGCCAGAAATCGGGGCGGCTGCCGTCCGCGTCGGTGAACCCGTATTCCGTTCCGAGTTCGCCTGAACTGACCGATCGCTGATTCCATCGCTGTCGATTCGGATCGGCAGCGATGGCCGCGATCGCACGTCCGATGAATCTTGGTGACTCGGAGCGTGCGAAATCCGCGGGCGCAGTCGGACCATCCCGCTCCGGCAACAAAGCGTCACGCCAATTCGATTCGCCGACACCAAAATTCTCGAGCATCATCTCCGATCGCAGGAACCCGGGAGTGATGGCGACGGCAGTACAGCCGAACGGGGCAAGTTCGTGGCCTTGCGAAAATGCGAGCCTGTTCACGGACACCTTGGCCAAGTCGTAGAACACCGAGATGCGATAGTTCGATGCGTTGTATTCGGTAGTGCCATCGGTTATTTCGGCGACCAGTCCGCCTGGCCGATCAGTCATGAGCGGCAGGAGGTGGTGCGACGTGGTGATGTGGGTGTCGATCGCCAGACGCAAGATGTGAAACCCCTTGTCCAGATCGTGTTCCCATACCGGCGTGTTCCACTCCGCCGGCCCACCCTTGAGTAATTCCGCGCCCCAGATGTCGTTGACCAAGATGTCGATATGGTGATAGTCGATTCGCAAGCGTTCGGCGAGATCAGCCACTTGTTTGCTCTTGAGATGATCGACGGCAATCGGCACGCCGACGCCGCCCAGCTCGGTGACCAGCTCTGCCGTCTCTTCGATGGTCTCTCCGCGCGGATAGTCCGACTGAAGAATTCCGGCAGATGTGCTCCGGCCAGTGCAGATGACGGTTGCACCGGCCTCGCCCAAGGCCGCGGCGATTCCGCGTCCGGCGCCCCTCGTCGCCCCGGCAACTACAGCCACTCGCCCGCGAAGTGCGTCCGGATTCGGTGTCCACGACATTGTTCGATTGTTCTCGCCTGGATTGCTTCGTTCAAGAGTGAACGCGATCTGCGGAACCGAACCTTACTTCGCGGCGTCCAAGGTAGTAATCACTCGGATGAAGGAGGTAGGGGAGAGATGGATCGTTGTGTGGGGCGCAGTGCTGGTTGGAGAAACGGGATCTCGGGATTGAGTTCCGTTCCGTCAAAAGGAAATTCGCATCGGATCCGGACTCGGCGGGTAGTCGAAAGTCGCCACGGTGAGGAAGTCGTCGACGTACCACCAAGCCGGGAATCGCCCGAAGACGATTCCCGACCGGTGTGAAATCAGATCTGTGAAATCAGATCTGTGAAATCAGATCAGGGAAGCTGCGAGGCAGCGTCCGAATCGAGGAACCAACGTGTCGCAACCAAACCGGTGGCGCCGGCGGACGGCCAGTCGTCGGCCGAAGCACCTCCGACGGCTTTGGCAACGGCCTCGGCCTTTGCAGCACCCGAGACGAGCAGCCAGACCTCCTTGGCTCGCCGAACAGCAGGCAACGTGAGGGTGATCCGCACCGGTGGCGGCTTGGGGGAGTCCGTCACCGCGACTACGAAACGCGCTTCTTCGCGAACAGCGTCGGTATGCGGGAACAACGAGTTGACGTGTCCTTCGCCGCCCATACCGAGCAGGTGCACGTCGAACGTCGGAACCTGATTCCCGTGTGCCTGAGCGCCCAGCAGTTGTTCGTACGCCGTCGCCGCCCCGTGTGGATCACCGTCGTAGATACCGTCGGATGCGGCCATCGCATGTACCCTGTCGGGATCGACCGGCACATGATCGAGAAGCGCCTCACGTGCTTGCACTTCGTTCCGCTCGGGATCGCCGGACGGCAGGAACCGTTCGTCGCCCCAGTACAGATCGATCTGCGACCAGTCGATGTCGCCGGGAGCTTCACGCAACTTCTCGAGAAGTGCGATGCCGGTTCCACCGCCAGTCAGCACGATGGACGCAAACCCGCGAGCCTTCTGGGCATCGACGATGGTCGTGACCAGGCGTGCGGCGGCAGCGCCGACAAGTTGGCCGGCGTCGGAAAACTTCTCCACGACAACATCACTCATAGGTCACCTTCTCCAATCCGGCCAGAGCTTCTTCGTAGATCTCGTCCGGATCGAGCCGACGCAATTCCTCGGCGAGGCAATCGCGTGTCTCTCGACGACCCAGAGAAACCAGCGCGTCAGGCTGACCGGTGCGGATCAACGTAGCGGTCGTGCCCTCCTGCGGACGACTGATGGAGATACTGCGGGTCTCGAGCTTCAACTCGACCGTCAGCTCACCCGTACGTCGAATGACCGGACCGTCGATCTTGGCCGCCAACCAACCGGCGAGAATATCCAGTGCCGGTTCGGTTTTGAGACCGGAGACCACCGCTGAGGTGATCTTCTCGTGCGGCGGCTGATCGAGAGCCGACGCGAGGAGCGCGCGCCAGTAGGTGACGCGACTCCAGGCGAGATCGGTATCGCCGGCGGTGTACGACGCGAGTCGCCCCTTGATGGTGGCGGTCGGATCGGGGGCGCCGGTGGCATCGGTGATGCGCCGTATCGCGAGCTTCCCGACGGGATCCTTGGCCGGAATCTCGGGTGCCTCGAGGGGCCACCACGCGACTACCGGTGTATCGGGGAGCAGGAACGGGATGACGACGCTGCTCTCGTGATCCGCAAGCGGACCGTAGAGACGCAACACGACAACCTCCGAGGCGCCGGCGTCCCCGCCGACACGGATCTGAGCATCGAGCCTGGGCTCACTCTGCTCGTCGCCACGCAGAAGCACGATGACGCGGCATGGGTGCTCGCGGCTTGCTTCGTTGGCGGCCTCGATGGCTTCCTCGGCATTCCCGGTGTCCCTGGTGCAGACGACGAGCGTCAACACTCGTCCCAAGGTGACAGCGCCGCCGGTCTTACGTACCTCGACCAGTTTCTTGCTGACCTGGACCGTGGTGGTGGACGGCAAATCGAGAATCACTAGGGTCGCCTCCATTCGCGTCCGGTGCGTTGCATCATTTCGTCCGCAGACGGTGGTCCCCACGTTCCGGCCTCGTAGGGTTCCGGCTTACCGCCGGCAGCCCAGTGCTCGAGGACGGGATCGAGGATCTCCCAAGACAATTCGACTTCGGCATTCACCGGGAACAGAGACGGCTCGCCGAGCAACACGTCGAGAATGAGCCGCTCGTACGCCTCCGGAGACGACTCGGTGAAAGCCTGGCCGTACGAGAAGTCCATGTTGACGTCACGGACTTCCATGCTCGATCCGGGAACCTTCGAGCCGAACCGCATGGTGACGCCCTCGTCGGGCTGCACGCGGATGACCAGAGCGTTCTGGCCGAGGTCTTCGGTCATAGTCTTGTCGAACGGTAGGTGCGGTGCACGTTTGAACACCACCGCGATCTCGGTGACACGGCGTCCGAGTCGTTTGCCCGTGCGCAGGTAGAACGGCACACCCGCCCAGCGGCGGGTGTCGACCTCGAGGGTGATGGCGGCAAAGGTCTCCGTGATGGAGTCCGCTGCGAAGCCGTCTTCTTCGAGGAGCCCGACCACCGGCAGCCCACCCTGCCAGCCGCCCGCGTACTGGCCGCGGGCGGTGGTCTCGTCGAGGGGCTCGGCAAGGCGAGTAGCCGAGAGGACCTTGATCTTCTCCGCCTGCAGATTGAGCGGCTCGAAGCTGATGGGTTCTTCCATCGCCGTGAACGCGAGCAACTGCAGCAGGTGGTTCTGGATCACGTCACGGGCCGCGCCGATGCCGTCGTAGTACCCCGCGCGTCCACCGAGGCCGATGTCCTCGGCCATCGTGATCTGAACGTGGTCGACGTAGTGCGCGTTCCAGATCGGATCGAACAACTGGTTCGCGAAGCGCAGAGCCAGAATGTTCTGGACGGTTTCCTTACCGAGGTAGTGGTCGATACGGAAGACCGTGTCCTCGGGGAACACCTTGTTGACGACGGCGTTCAGTTCGCGAGCGCTCTCGAGGTCGTGGCCGAACGGCTTCTCGATGACGACTCGTCGCCACTGACCGTCCTCGGCCTGCGCGAGGCCCGACGCCGACAGTTGCTCGAGCACCTGAGGAAACGCGTTGGGCGGAATCGCAAGGTAGAAACCGTGATTGCCGCCGATACCACGTTCGTTGTCGAGCGTGGCCAACGTGTCGGACAGGTTCTGGAAGGCCTCGGCCTCGTCGAAACTGCCCTCCACGAACCGGATACCTTCGGCGAGCCTCTCCCAGACGTCCTGACGGAACTTGGTGCGAGCGCCGTCCTTGACTGCTTCGAGGACGACGTTCGTGAAGTCCTCGTCCGTCCAGTCACGCCGGGCGAACCCGACCAGAGCGAATCCGGGCGGCAACAGTCCACGGTTGGCGAGGTCGTAGATGGCGGGCATGAGCTTGCGCCTGGCAAGGTCGCCGGTAACACCGAAAATCACCAGGGCGCAGGGCCCCGCAATGTGCGGAAGCCGTTTGTCGGTGCTGTCCCGAAGGGGATTCACCCAATCTGATGCCGCCGCGGAATCGCTCACAGGCTCAGCTCTTCTGGGTTGCTGCGCGGAGCTGCTCGGCGGTTGCGTCGAGCAACTCGTTCCAGGACACCTCGAACTTGTCGACGCCCTCTGTCTCGAGGACCTTGAACACGTCCGCAAGATCGATGCCGACTGCAGCGAGCTGATCGAAGACCGCCTGTGACTCCTGAGCGGTGCCCGAGATCGTGTCGCCGGTGATCTCGCCGTGGTCGGCGAGAGCGTCGAGCGTCTTCTCCGGCATGGTGTTGACCGTGTTCGGCGCAACCAACTCGGTGACGTAGAGAGTGTCGGGGTAATCCGGGTTCTTCACGCCGGTCGACGCCCACAGCGGACGCTGAGCCTTGGCGCCGTCGGACAGAAGAGCCTGGAAGCGCGGCTGCACCTCGAAGATCTGCTGGTACGCGTTGTACGCCAGACGCGCGTTTGCGAGTGCAGCCTTGCCACGAAGCTCGAGGGCTTCCGGCGTGCCGATTGCCGTGAGGCGGTTGTCGATCTCGGAATCCACGCGGGAGACGAAGAACGAGGCGACCGACTCGATGGACGAGATGTCGCGGCCGGCAGCCTTGGCGGTGTCCAGACCTTCCAGGTATGCGCCCATGACTGCCTCGTAGCGCTCGACCGAGAAGATCAAGGTGACGTTGACGCTGATGCCCTCACCGATCACCTTGGCGATGGCGGGAATGCCTGCCAGCGTCGCGGGGATCTTGATCAGGACGTTCGGACGATCGACGATCTTGTGCAGCTCGATCGCCTGCGCGACGGTGGCGTCGGTGTCGTGTGCCAGGCGAGGATCGACTTCGATGGACACGCGGCCGTCGACGCCGTTCGACGCCTCGAACTGCGGAGCCAGGATGTCGCACGCAGCACGCACGTCGTCGGTGGTCACCGCGGTGATGGTGGCGTCGACATCGGCGCCGCGCTGTGCGAGCTCACGGACCTGAGCGTCGTACGCCGATCCCTTGGACAGTGCCGCCTGGAAGATCGACGGGTTGGTCGTGACACCCACGATCGACTTCGTGTCGATGAGGTTCTGCAGGTTGCCGGACTGGATGCGATCCCGCGAGAGGTCGTCGAGCCAGATGGAAACGCCTGCAGCGGAGAGCTTTTCGGTATTCACGTTCTGTGTCATCGAGATCATCCCTTCACAGCTGCGAGGGAGCGCTGCGCGGCTTCGACAGTCGCGTCGGCAGTGATGCCGAACTCCCGGAACAAGGTCTTGTAATCGGCGGAAGCGCCGTAGTGCTCGAGCGAGACGGCCTGACCGGCGTCGCCGAGGATGCGCCACCACGGCATCGCGATGCCGGCTTCGACGGACACACGCGCGCGCACGGCGGGCGGAATGACCTCGTCGCGGTACGCCTGATCCTGCTCGAGGAACCAATCGAGGCACGGCACGGAAACGACGCGGGTTGCGACGCCCTGAGCTTCGAGGGTTTCGCGAGCCTCGGTGGCCAGATGCAGTTCGGAACCGGTCGCCAGCAAGATGACCTCGGGCGAACCGTTGGCTGCGTCGACGAGGACGTAAGCGCCGCGCTTGACACCCTCGGCAGCCTTCTCCTTGGTGCCTTCGAGAACCGGGATGTCCTGGCGAGTGAGTGCCAGAGCCGTCGGGCCCGTCTTGTTCTCGAGTGCTGCCTGCCATGCGAACGAGGTCTCGTTGGCGTCACCCGGGCGGACGACGGCGAGGTTCGGGATCGCACGAAGAGCAGCGAGGTGCTCGACCGGCTGGTGGGTCGGGCCGTCTTCGCCGAGACCGATGGAGTCGTGGGTCCAGACGTAGGTGACGGCAGTCTTCATCAGTGCGGCCAGGCGAACCGCCGGACGCATGTAGTCGGAGAAGACCATGAAGGTTCCGCCGTACGGGCGGGTGGGTCCGTGAAGCGCGATGCCGTTGAGGATCGAGCCCATCGCGTGCTCGCGGATGCCGAAGTGGAGCGTGCGGCCGTAAGGCTGCGCATTCCAGTCGTTGGTGGAGATGGAGAACGGGCCGAACGAATCTGCGCCCTTGATGGTGGTGTTGTTGCTGCCGGCGAGGTCGGCGGAGCCGCCCCACAGCTCGGGCAGGATCGGTCCGAGCGCGTTGAGTGCCGAACCGGAGGCCTTGCGAGTCGCAACGCCCTTGGCGTCGGCCTCGTAGGTCGGGAGAGCGTCGGCCCAGCCGGCGGGGAACTCACCGGCGAACAGGCGGTCGAAGAGTTCCTTGCGCTCGGTCTCACGTGCAGCCCACGCGTCGAACTCGACCTGCCATGCCTTGCGTGCGTCGGCGCCGCGGGAGACGACCTCACGGGCGTGAGCCAGAGCGTCGGCGTCGACGTCGAAGGACTTGGCCGGATCGAAGCCGAGGGCTTCCTTGACCGCTGCAACTTCGTCGGCACCGAGAGCGGAGCCGTGGACGTCGCCGGTGTTCATCTTCTTCGGAGCCGGGAAACCGATGATGGTGCGGAGCAAGATGATGGACGGACGATCGACGACGGCCTTGGCCGCGGCAACCGCGTCGAGGATGCCGGAGACGTTCTCGCCACCTTCGACGTGCTGAACGTGCCAGCCGTACGCCTCGTAGCGCTTTCCGACGTCTTCGCCGAGAGCGATGGTGGTGTCGTGCTCGATGGAGATCTTGTTGTCGTCGTAGAAGACGATGAGGTTGCCCAGTTCCTGGACCCCGGCGAGGGACGAGGCCTCGGACGTGACGCCTTCTTCGATGTCACCGTCGGACGCGATCACGTAGATGTGATGGTCGAAGGGGGAGGAGCCGACCGGGGTCTCCGGATCGAACAGCCCACGCTCACGACGCGCGGCCATCGCCATACCGACTGCGGACGCAAGGCCCTGGCCCAGCGGACCGGTGGTCATCTCGACGCCGACGGTGTGGCCGACCTCGGGGTGGCCGGGGGTCAGTGCGCCCCACGTCCGGAGAGCTTCGAGGTCAGCGAGCTCGAGGCCGTAGCCCGACAGGTAGAGCTGGGTGTACAGCGTCAAGGATGAATGGCCACAGGAGAGAACGAAGCGGTCACGGCCGACCCATTCTGCATCCGAAGGATCGTGGCGCATGACGCGCTGGAAGAGGGTGTATGCCAACGGCGCCAAGCTCATTGCAGTTCCGGGATGGCCGTTGCCGACCTTCTGAACCGCGTCGGCGGCGAGCACGCGGGCGGTATCGACAGCCTTGGTGTCCAGGTCGGTCCAGTCCGAGGGGTGGACGGGTTGCGTGAGGACGTGGATCTCGTCTGTGATCGACACTGGCAGATGTCTCCTGACATGGTGTACGTGGATTGCGAGGGTGGGGTGTCCCTCCACTGCGTAACCCAGCCTAATGGTCCTGGCTGTCCGGGTCGATTCGGTTCCTCAATGGCTGCGGTCTACCATCGTTCGTAGTAGAGAACAGTGTCAGCAGTGTGTCGTGAAGAGTTAGTGCGGTAACGCGTGGTGCAAGGAGAGAACGTGCGGACAGGGCAACAGCCGAGCGGACATGGCTTCGGCAGCCCAGGTGCCGCCCCGCGGGCGACCAATACCGATACGGTGTGGGGTCGCGCAACGGGCAAGGTTCTGGCTTATATCGCGCTCACGAAGCCGCGAGTGATCGAATTGCTGTTGGTGGCAACCATTCCGGCAATGCTGCTGGCCGATCGCGGAACGGTCGACATCGTTCTGATCCTCAGCACCCTCTTCGGTGGCTGGATGGGCGCGGCGAGTGCGAACTCGCTCAACTGCGTTGTCGACGCCGACATCGACAAGGTCATGAAGCGCACGGCGAAGCGTCCGCTGGCCCGCGAGGCGGTGCCGACGCGCAACGCGCTCGTCTTCGGGCTCCTTCTCGGACTCGCGTCGTTCCTGTGGCTGTGGTGGCGAGCCAACCTCCTAGCCGGCATCCTCGTCGTGATCACGATCGCGTTCTACGTCCTCATCTACACGATGGTTCTCAAGCGTCGTACCTGGCAGAACGTCATCTGGGGTGGTGCAGCCGGATGTATGCCCGTCCTCGTGGGCTGGGCCGCTGTCACCGGGTCGCTGAGCTGGCAGCCCGTCGTGCTGTTCCTGATCATCTTCTTCTGGACGCCGCCGCACACCTGGGCGCTGGCGATGCGATACAAAGAGGACTACAAAGCTGCCGGTGTTCCCATGCTTCCGGTGATCGCCACCGAAGAGCACGTCACCAAGCAGATTCTGTTCTACAGCTGGGCAATGGTCGTCACGACGCTTGTCCTCGTCCCCGCGTCGGGCGTCATCTACGCCGCAATCACCATCGTCGCCGGTGCGTGGTTCCTGCTCATGGCACATCAGCTGTACCGCAGCGTTCGCGGTGGTGCTCAGGTCAAACCGCTCCGCCTGTTCCTGCAGTCCAACAACTATCTTGCGATCGTGTTCGTCGGCCTCGCCGTCGACTCGGTTCTCGGACTCCAGACGATCAGCGACATGCTGAGCTGATTCTGCTGTGCGCCTTTATTAACCGCGGGCGGTTAATAAAGGCGCACAGCACTTCGCTAGGGAATCAGAACGATCGACCCGGTCGTTGCTCGACCTTCCAGATCCCGATGGGCTGTTGCCGCGTCGGCGAGGGGATACTCGGCGCCGACGCGAATATCGAGTTTCCCGGCCGCAATGGCGTCGAAGACATCGCCGGCCCGCCAGGTCAGTTCCTCACGAGTGCGAATGTGATGCGCGAGCGTCGGACGCGTCAGGAACAGCGAACCCGACGAATTGAGCCGCTGCGGATCGACAGGCGGAACCGGTCCACTGGCCGCACCGAACAAAGCGACCGTGCCGCGGATGCGCACGGAAGCCAAGCTCGAATCAAAAGTTGTCGCACCGACGCCGTCGTATGCCGCCGCTACTCCTTCGCCGCCGGTCAACTCCCGGACTCGCGCTGCGATGTCCTCGTCGTACCGCAGGACCTCCGCGGCGCCCGCGCCACGCGAGAGTTCTTCCTTTGCATCCGATGACACAGTCGTGATGACCTTCGCCCCGAGGCTGACGGCCATCTGCGTCAGGATCAACCCGACGCCGCCCGCGCCTGCGTGCACGAGCACGGTGTCGCCGCTCTGGATCGGATACGTCGACTTCGCGAGGTAGTGCGCTGTCATCCCCTGCAGGAGCGCCGACGCTGCGGCCGATGCCGGGACACCGTCAGGCACTTTCACGGCGACTGCGGCGGGAACAGCCACCTTCTCGGCATAGCTGCCAGTGGCAGCGGCCCACGCGACCCGGTCGCCCACGGCGAATTCGTTGACCTCGGAACCGACAGCTTCGACGACACCGCTGCCCTCGTCGCCGGGAATGTAGGGGAGCGGACGCTTGTACTGGCCCATTCGGAAGTACGTGTCGATGAAATTGATGCCGATCGCTTCGGTCTTGACGAGTAGATCGCCTGGGCCTGGTGTCGGTTCGGGTTGTTCGGTCAGAGTCAGAACCTCTGGTCCGCCGGTCTCGGTCACGTAGATGGCTCGCATGGTTTCTGTTCTACACCCGAGGCGGCCGACGCTCAGTCCATGCCTGGTGTCGCTTCCGGGCTACCGACCAGTATTGTCGAGTCATGAGCACCGATACCGAGAAGTCGGACGCCACCCCGTCCGCGCCGGAACTGCCGAAGTCCACGGTGAACGCCATCACCAAGTTCGTCGCCGAGCACGGCGGCTCCGCCAGCGCCGTCATCCAGCCGGTCGGCCTGGCCGGCGTTCGCATCACCCTCGTAGGTGCCGACGGCATCCTCGGTGATCAGGTCGTCGAGGACCTCGCCACGGCCAATGCCGTCGTTGCGTCCTTCGACAACGTCACCGTTGCCGAGTGGGAGCGCGAACTGACGAGCATCGTCACCCCGCAGGAAGGCCATTTCAAGAAGATGGCCGGTTGGGTCGCCAACCAGACTCGGTTCCCGAAAGCTCGCAACGAATCCTGAAATGACGTGTGGGGCGTAGGAACACCTTTTGGTGTTCCTACGCCCCACACGTGTCTTGAAGCGTCAGACAGCTGGTATCGGCGAATTGGTCGGCGTGTACTGGCGGGTCTTACCCGCAGCCCAAACTGCTGCGGTCGCAGCCGTGCACAGTCCTGCACCGGCGACGTGCATGATCACCAGAACTTCCGGCACATCGGTGAAGTACTGCACGACACCGATGAGCGACTGCGCGAGGATCAATCCCAGCAGGACCTTCAGACGGATCTTCACGGCTGCGGATGTCCCGACCGCATACAGGCCGAAGGTCAGACCCACGACCAGCGCGAGATATCCGACCAGAAGCTGTGAGTGCAGATGGACGAGCGTCACGATCTCGATCTCCAGGCGAGGCACCGTCCGGTCCAGTCCCTTGTCGCCGGCGTGCGGGCCTGCGCCCGTTACGAGAGTTCCAGCGACCAAAACGCCGGCGAGCGCGACACCTGACAGCGCGGTAAGCCAGCGCAACGGCTTCGGCATCACGACCAGAGTTGTTGCTTCGTCGGGTTCCGCGATCTTCGCGTACATCACCGTGGCAACCCAGACCATCAGCATCGACGCAACCAGGTGAATGGCGACCGTCCACCACAGCAAGCCTGTGAGGACGGTGATACCGCCGATCACTGCCTGAACGACAGTGCCGAGCGGCATCATCCAGGCGTAGACAAGCACCTCTTTGCGTCGGCGAGCGCGAGTCACCGCAAGCACGATCGCAGCGGCGACGATGACGACAAGGAAGGTCAGCAGGCGGTTGCCGAACTCGACGGCTTGGTGAATCACCGCGACCTGTCCGTGGCCGACCGGGACGAAGCTACCGGGGAAGCACTGCGGCCACGTCGGGCAACCGAGTCCCGAGTCCGTCACGCGCACCACCGCGCCGGTGACAGCGATGCCGCCCTGCGTCAGGATCACGATGAACGCGATGATTTTCTGCGTTTTCAGCGAGGGGAGAGGTAGTCGATCCACCAAGCGTAAAAATCCGGCATACACACGATTCACCACGCCAACGATCGTAGTTCCCCATCAACTACACAGTGTCGTTGGGGCCAGCTCGCTCCGCGCCTGCCCCGCGTCGTTGGGGCCAGCTCGCTCCGCGCCTGCCCCGCGTCGTTGGGGCCAGAACTGCGCAGCCGTGGGGGCAGCTCGCGTCAGTTCGCGCGAACGCGCACGATTCCCGAGATCGTTCCCTGGAAGTACTCGCCCGACTCGGTGATGAGTGCCGACATCTGAAGGGTGTCGTTGAGGATGGTCGACGGCAGGGGAGTCGAACCGATCTGCGACCCGTCCTTCGAGTCGATCACCGCGAAGGAGTAACCGTCCAGCGGAGAGGTGTTCGGAGCACCGTCTCGTGTCACGGTGTAGATCGAGCCGTCAGCCGTCGAGAGGTGGGGTACCGCGGAGCTGCGAATCGTGTTGTCCCACACGACATGGCAGCCGACTGGATCGATGTCGACGCGGGTCATTCCGCCGTTGAAGGGTGCCGTGGCGGGGACCGCTGGACCGGCACCTTCAGGAGTCGTGGGGTACGGGTATCCGTAAGTGCCGGCGACGTAGACGGAATGACCGATGCCGACGGGGGAGTTCTCGCTGCCGCTCGGTGAGCCGTCCTGGCTGGCAGCGGACAACACCGGCTGCGTGCACACCTCGGCGCCCGTGTCAGCGCGATAGACATGCAAGCTCACTGTCGGGTGGGCGTTGTCGACGATGGTCAAGAAATCGCTGCCCGTCGACGGGCCGAAGTATGTCGGCGTCGATCCGGTTCCCCAGCTGAGCTGACCCGGATTACGGGCCGGCCCGCGGTCGTACGGCTGACGCCAGTCGATGACGACCTCGTCGCCATTTCGCTTCAGTTGGTAGAGCGCGTGGGTCGTTGCGACAGCAGTGCCCGTCGGGGAGGTGGAGATGCTGTTCTGCACCTGTTCACCTTCGGGGAGCGCAATGCTGTGCGCGATTCGATCCGCGCCGACATACCCGACGGTGCCGTGCCCGGTGGCGAACCAGACATTGCCTTCCCAGTCCGGAGCGAGGCCGGTGACGTTGTCGTCGGCGGCAACCGCACCACTGAGATCGACTACATCCGCGAGTTCCAGCCGCCAACTGCCGTCCGGATTCTGCGCATGGGAAATGCGGACCAGTTGACGGTTTCCGTCGACGGCTACGAGACGGTTCTCGTTGTCGAGGTAGGCGTAGACGCCGCCGAGCAGACTGCCCTTCGCGAGCGGCAGTTGTGCTACGGATCTACCCAACGGCGTGGCGTCGGCCTTCGGATCGATCAAATGGATGGTCGGGATCTGGCCGATCATCGTCGTGCAGAGCGAGACGACCATGCCGTCGGAACCCTGGAGGACCGTCGGGCAGGCGGCCATCATCGGGAAGGCAGTCACCTCGTGGGGGTCGGTTCCTGGACCAGGCAGCGGCGTGACGTCGGACGAGCCCGCGTCACCGTGCATGGTGGAAGTACCGACGGGGCCGAGGTACGGATTTGCAGGTGCGAGTGGACCGGACACCGAAGGGGTCGCCGTTGCGGGTCCGGCACACAACATGACTGCTGCGGCCACACAGCCGACGATCTGAGCTGTCCGTCGTGTACTCACGTGAACTTGAACCACCTTGCTGCGCAGACTCCGGCCAGTGCGGCCCAGATGAGAAGTACGAGAATCGAGAACCAGTCCATCGAGGTGTCGAGGGCCGCTTCGAGTGCGTGTGCGAGAGCGCCGGACGGAACAATGCGGACCAGCGTGTGAACAGCGGTCGGAAGTTCACCACTGGCGAAGACCACACTGCCGATGCCCACCATGATGAACCACAGGATGTTGGCGAGAGCGAGAACGATCTCTGCTCGCAAAGTACCGCCGAGCAGTAGGCCAAGCGCTGCAAATGTGACAGTACCGATGGCAATGACCACTGCGCCGAGTACAAGTTCGACGAATGACGGACGCCATCCCAACGCCAAACCGATAGCGCCGAGCAAGAGTGACTGCAGAGCCACGACGATGATGACGGCAGCGCTCTTGCCTGCGATGATTCCCCACCGCGGTAGCGGCGTTGCACCGAGTCGCTTGAGCGCGCCGTATCGGCGGTCGAATCCGACGGCGATGGCCTGTCCGGTGAACGCCGTCGACATCACGGCAACCATCATGACACCAGGGAGCACGGTATCGACCCGAGAATCGCCCAAATCGCCGATCGGAAGTAGACACAGTCCGATGAGCAGGGTGATCGGGATGAACATGGTGAGCAGCAATTGCTCACCGTTGCGGAGCAGAAGAGTCAACTCCAGTTTGGTCTGCGCCGCCAGCATCTTGGCCGCCGAATTGGGGCGGGGATCCGGCGAGAAGGTGCCTGGCTCGAAGCGGTTCTCGGCGAGCCGCCGGTCTCTGGCAACGCTGATGGGACTGCTCTGGCCGTTCGACGCTGTTTCGTTCATGACCTTGATCTCCGTCATCCCCTCAGTTCCCGGCCCGTCAATTCGAGGAAGACGTCTTCCAGACTCCGTTGATCGACGCGAATGTCGTTGATCAGCACGTCCTGATCGGCACACCACGTTGCGACAGTCGCCACGGTCGCCGGATCGATTGCACCTTCGACGACGTAGGTGCCGGGGTTGGATTCCTCGATGCGGAACCCGGCGAGTGAACCGGCCAGCGAATCGAGGCTCAAACCGGGAACCGTTGTCAGACGGAGTTGTCCTTCGGCGCCCTTGCTGGTGACCTCCGCCGGCGTTCCCGACGCGACGATCTTGCCGTGGTCGATGATGACCAGTTCGTCGGCGAGCGCTTCGGCCTCGTCCATGAGGTGTGTGGTGAGCAGGACGCTCACGCCGTCGCGTCGCAGAGCGTCGATGAGTTCCCACACGAGTAGACGTGCCTGAGCGTCGAGGCCGGCGGTGGGTTCGTCCAGAAATACCAATTCGGGACGGCCGACCAGCGCGCACGCCAGGGACAGTCGTTGCTGCTGGCCTCCGGAGAGGCGGCGGTACGGGGTCTTGCGCGCATCGGTGAGGCCGAGTTTGGAAAGGAGCCAGGCGGGATCGAGCGGGTCGGCCGAGTATGCGGCCACAAGGTCGAGCATTTCCCCGGCCTTGGACCCGGGGTACGCGCCGCCGCCCTGCAGCATGACGCCGATTCGCGAGCGGACTTCACCGGAGTCGGCGATGGGGTCGAGACCGAGCACTCGAACCGTGCCGGCATCGGGGGTGACAAACCCTTCGCACATCTCGACGGTGGTTGTCTTACCGGCTCCGTTGGGGCCGAGCAGGGCAACGACCTGGGCCGTCTCGACAGTGAGATCGATACCGTCGACGGCTCGAACACCGTCGAAGGACTTGACGACACCCTGGATCTGTACCGCCGGCGTCGACGATCTGGAGGCTCTCGAGGTCACGGGGAATCAGCGTAAGCCCCCGCCGAGTTGTCTTCGTCTACCGGTCCGCCTTTCGTGATCTCCGCTACTGGCTTGTCGCTACGCCAGGGGAGTGAATTGCGGGTGAAGACGATGAGCGTTCCGGCGGTGAGGATGGTCGCGATGACGGCCTGCACGATCATGAACGGAAGGTATTCGGCGCCGTTGGACATCAACATGACGCTGACGATCGAGGTGAAGACGACGGCAGGGATGCGGAAAATCGGCGCGGTGGCCCACGCCGCCAACGGAAGGATCGCCCACAGCAGGTACCACGGCTGAACGACGGGGAACAGGAGAACGATCGCGCCGAGCGCGATGCCGAGTCCGCCGACCGGATGGATGCGGCCCATGTAGACCGAGATCATCATCCGTGCGGTGACGAGCATGGCGACGAGAGTTGCGATGGGCCGCGTGATCGTGAGGATCGCCGTCGTGTGATCGCCGAGTCCGAGCAGTACGCCTGCCAATCCCGTGCCGACGCCCAGGAGCGTCGGGATGGACATCCAACTCCGGACTGCCGTGGCGGTGTCGAGGGTGTTGATCCAACCCATACCGAGCCCACTGGCCACGCTGATGACAAACGTGACGACAGCGGCAACGATGCCCAGGAGAATCGCGGCTCCCGCCAGGGCTTTCCAGGTTCCACCCCAACGCCGGGCCAAGGCCATGCCGACAAATCCCAGTGCAAGCAAGGACGGAATTTTGACGGTCGACGACAAGGCGATCAAACCTGATCCCGCAACGAGATAGAACAGCGCTCGCCCACGGATGGGCCCGGACCCTTCGACTGCGCGAAGAGCGATCTCGATTCCGGCGAGCATCAACCCGAGCATGAGTGCTTCGTTGTGGATGCCGGCCACCAAGTGGAAGAGCAACAGCGGGTTCGCGGCACCGAGCCAGAGCGAACTGACGGCAGAGACACCGCATCGCTTGGCCAGTCGCGGTATCGCCCACACGATGAGCGCGACGCCGGCCAATGCGAGCAAGCGGTGCAAGAAGATTCCGGCCACGATGTTGTCGCCGGTCAGTGAGCTGATCCCGCGTCCCAGCCACAGGAAGAACGGTCCGTACGGAGCCGGGGTGTCGCGCCAGATCGTCGGAACCGTGCGGGTGAGAACGTGGTCGACGCCCAGTGCCGCCTTGGGGCCGATGGCGTACGGATCGAGTCCACGGGCCGCGATTTCGCTTTGAGCCAGATACGAGTAGACGTCGCGGCTGAACATCGGCGGTGCGACCGAGAGCGGCAGGATCCACAGCAGGAGTGTGCGGTCCAACTGGGAACGGGTCATGCGCCGCGGTGCGCCGGAACGGCTGCGTATGTCCCCGACTGCAAATCGGCCCATCATCAGCCAGGCCAGAACGACGAGCACGGTTCCGGTCATCGTCATGGTGAGTGAGACCGTCGGCATACGTCCGGGAAGGCTGAGGACTCGAAGTCCTGCGGTCGGATTCTGCAGGACGGGTTGTGCGCCGGCGCCGAGCGCTCCGACTGCCATCAAGACCGCGCCGGTTGCGCCGAATCGGCGAATCCCTCGCAGTTGTGCGGTTTCCTTCGCGTTCAGGCCCGGGCGCTCGTCCTCGTCGCCGTGCAGCACCGCGGCCATACTCTGCCGGGGAGCGGATCCGAAAGGTCGAACGCCGATTGTGGAAAGCGCGAGTGCCTTGGGTTTTTCCAGCAGGATCGCGCGCGCCGATCGGGCGGTCGTCGTCTTCTCGGGGGTCTGCGGCACACCAGGCAGCGTAGCGGCTCCATCCAGCCGGACAGACAAGCACAAACAACGTACGTTGTCCGGATATTCCCGAATGTAATGCAGGTTGCCCTTAGTAGACCTGCGAAAAGAATTCCGTCACACTTGTGTTGTGAAAAGAAATGCGTCAGACCCACGAAGCAAGGAAGTTGCAGGTCAGCCCACTGTAGCGGCCTCGCCGAGTGCTGCCGCAAATCCGGTGACAGTGAGCGTCGAAGGTCAGACGCGGGCGGCAGTGGTCAAGCTGCTACTCGAAGAAGGCCCCATTACCGCCTCCGAAATCGGCACGCGCCTCGGTTTGAGTGCCGCAGGTGTCCGACGTCACTTGGATGCGTTGATCGAGTCCGGCGAAGCCCGAACTGCTTCGGCGTCGTCGCTGCGTCAGCGTGGACGAGGTCGTCCCGCCAAGCAGTTCCAGATCACCGCGACCGGTCGCGGCCGCCTCGGCCACACCTACGACGATCTGGCGGGAGCCGCGATGCGGCAACTCCGTGAAATCGGCGGAGACGCGGCAATCGAGGAGTTCGCCAAGCGTCGGGTTCAGGCGATCGTCGGAGACGTCGAACCGGCTGATCCGACAGATGTCGACAACGTCGAGGCGACAGCGGACGCAATCGCCGAAGCCTTCAACGCGGTGGGGTTCGCAGCGTCGACCCGGCCGGTCGGCAACGGCGTGCAGATCTGCCAACACCATTGCCCGGTTTCCCATGTGGCAGAAGAGTTTCCGGAACTGTGCGAGGCAGAGCAGCAAGCATTCCGGCAATTGCTCGGGACTCATGTTCAGCGTCTGGCGACCATCGCCAACGGTGACTGCGCCTGCACGACGCACGTGCCCCTCGTGTCCACCGGGAGTAGATGACCGGACCAGAGTGTTCTACAGAGCGTTGCCACCGTGCAGCGTTCGAATAGAGATTTTTCAGCTAGTTCTTCAAAGTCAGAACTGCTCGACCACAGCGACCAGCCCTCGCTGAGCCCGAGCAGCCGTCAAGAAACAAGACTCCGGAAGGAGCTCGCATGACCGTCACATCAGACCAGGCGACTACCACTGCGGCAGCAGGCACCGAGCCGCTCACGCAGGAAGAGACCATCGCGTCCCTCGGTCATTACGGCTACGGCTGGTCCGATTCCGACGAAGCCGGAGCCAGCGCGCAGCGCGGGTTGTCCGAGGCTGTCGTGCGGGACATCTCCGCCAAGAAGAGCGAGCCCGAGTGGATGCTCGACATCCGCCTCAAGGCGCTGCGCACCTTCGACAAGAAGCCGATGCCGAACTGGGGCAGCGACCTCGAAGGTATTCACTTCGACAACATCAAGTACTTCGTCCGGTCCAGCGAGAAGCAGGCCGAGTCGTGGGAAGACCTGCCCGAGGACATCAAGAACACGTACGACAAGCTCGGCATCCCCGAGGCGGAGAAGCAGCGCCTCGTTGCCGGCGTCGCAGCTCAGTACGAGTCCGAGGTCGTCTACCACTCGATCCGTGAGGACCTCGAGGAGCAGGGCGTCATCTTCCTCGACACGGACACCGGTCTCAAGCAGCACCCGGAGCTGTTCAAGGAGTACTTCGGATCGGTCATCCCGGCCGGCGACAACAAGTTCTCCGCGCTGAACACCGCCGTGTGGTCCGGTGGCTCGTTCATCTACGTTCCGCCGGGAGTCCACGTGGACATCCCGTTGCAGGCGTACTTCCGTATCAACACCGAGAACATGGGTCAGTTCGAGCGCACCCTGATCATCGTCGACGAAGATGCCTCCGTGCACTACGTCGAGGGTTGCACCGCGCCGATCTACAAGTCCGATTCACTGCACTCGGCCGTCGTCGAGATCATCGTGAAGAAGGGCGGCCACTGCCGCTACACGACCATCCAGAACTGGTCCAACAACGTCTACAACCTGGTGACCAAGCGCACCAAGGTCGAGGCCGGCGGATCCATGGAGTGGGTCGACGGAAACATCGGCTCCAAGGTCACCATGAAGTACCCGGCCGTGTGGCTGATGGGTGAGTACGCCCGCGGTGAGGTTCTCTCCGTTGCGTTCTCCGGCGAGGGCCAGCACCAGGACACCGGCGCCAAGATGCTCCACCTCGCGCCGCACACGTCCTCGACCATCATCAGCAAGTCTGTCGCCCGCGGCGGTGGACGTGCGTCGTACCGCGGTCTGGTGCAGGTCAACAAGGGTGCCCACGGCTCCAAGTCGACCGTCAAGTGTGACGCTCTGCTCGTCGACCAGATCAGCCGAAGCGACACCTACCCGTACGTCGACATCCGCGAGGACGACGTCACCATGGGTCACGAGGCCACCGTCTCCAAGGTCAGTGACGATCAGCTCTTCTACCTGATGAGCCGCGGACTGACCGAGGACGAGGCGATGGCCACCATCGTGCGTGGATTCGTCGAGCCCATCGCGAAGGAACTCCCGATGGAGTACGCACTCGAGCTCAACCGCCTTATCGAACTTCAGATGGAAGGGGCTGTGGGTTAGTGACCACGCCAGAGACCGGAGTCATCGGAGCTGTTGCCGGGGAGAACCCGACCGCTCCTGTAAAGGGTGCAGCCACCGGCTCACCCATCACGAACAAGGGTGAGCAGTTCTCCTCGTTCGACGTCAATGCTTTCGAGGTTCCCGGCGGACGTGACGAGATCTGGCGGTTCACCCCGCTGCGTCGCCTCCGGGGATTGCACGACGGCAGCGCCGTCGCCAACGGACAGGTCACCGTCGAGGTCGACGGCGGAAGCGACATCACCGTCGAGACCGTCGGCCGTGACGACGCACGTCTGGGCAAAGCCGGCGTTCCCGCTGATCGCATTGCAGCGCAGGCGTATTCGAGCTTCGAGACGGCAACGGTCATCTCGGTTGGTGCCGAGGTCGAGGTCGAGAAGCCCGTTGTGGTCACCATGACCGGCCCCGGAGTCGACAACGTCGCCTACGGACACACCCAGATTCGTCTGGCGCAGTTCGCCAAGGCGACGTTCGTGATCGACCAGCGCGGCAGCGGAACCTTCGCGGAGAACATCGAATTCGTTCTCGGTGACAGTGCGCAGCTGACCGTGGTGGCCATCCAGGACTGGGCGGACGACGCAGTTCACGTGACGTCACACCACGCTCGCCTGAACCGCGACGCAGTGCTTCGATACACCTCGATCAGCCTGGGCGGCGACCTGGTTCGCCTGTCCGCCACCGTCAAGTACGACGGACCGGGCGGCGACGCCGAACTGCTCGGCCTGTACTTCGCCGACGCCGGCCAGCATCTGGAACAGCGTCTGCTGGTGGACCATTCGCAGCCCAACTGCAAGTCCAACGTGGTCTACAAGGGTGCGCTTCAGGGAGATCCCGGATCCGGCAAGCCCGACGCGCACACCGTGTGGATCGGCGACGTTCTCATCCGCGCCGCAGCGGAGGGCACCGACACGTTCGAGCTCAACCGCAACCTGGTGCTGACCGACGGCGCCCGCGCCGACTCGGTTCCGAACCTCGAAATCGAAACCGGTGAGATCGTCGGGGCCGGCCACGCAAGTGCAACGGGACGTTTCGACGACGAGCAGCTGTTCTACCTGCGTGCTCGTGGTATCCCGGAGGATCAGGCTCGTCGTCTGGTCGTACGTGGGTTCTTCCACGAAATCATCAACAAGATCGCTGTTCCCGAGGTGCGCGATCGCCTCGAAGCCGCAGTCGAAGCCGAACTCGCAGCCGTCGGCTCCTGACCGCCCCGCCTGCGACACCACCCCGTCGCTACGCTCGCCCGCCTCATCTTGAAGGAATTTCATGTCTACCAGTGACAACACCACCACCTCGGTCCTCGAGGTTCGTGACCTGCACGTCGAGGTCGCCAACTCCGATGCCAACGCCGAGCCCATCCAGATCCTCAAGGGCGTCGACCTGACGGTCCGCTCCGGGGAGACCCACGCGATCATGGGCCCCAACGGCTCCGGCAAGTCGACTCTGTCGTACGCCATCGCCGGTCACCCCAAGTACCAGGTCACGTCCGGCTCCATCACCCTCAACGGTGAAGACGTCCTCGCAATGAGCGTCGACGAGCGTGCACGTGCCGGGCTCTTCCTGGCCATGCAGTACCCCGTCGAGGTTCCCGGCGTTTCCATGTCCAACTTCCTGCGCACCGCCGCTACGGCCGTGCGAGGCGAGGCTCCCAAGCTGCGCCACTGGGTCAAGGAAGTCAAGGAAGCCCTCAGCGAGCTCGAGATCGATCCCTCGTTCATCGAGCGCTCGGTCAACGAAGGCTTCTCCGGTGGCGAGAAGAAGCGCCACGAGATCCTGCAGTTGGGCATGCTCAAGCCGAAGATCGCGATCCTCGACGAGACCGACTCCGGCCTCGACGTCGACGCTCTGCGCACCGTCTCCGAAGGCGTCAACCGCTACAAGGAGCGCGAGAACGGCGGCGTTCTGCTGATCACGCACTACACGCGCATTCTGCGCTACATCAACCCCGACTTCGTTCACGTGTTCGTCGGTGGCCGCATCGTCGAGTCCGGTGGACCGGAGCTGGCCGACGAGCTCGAGACCAACGGCTACGTTCGTTTCACCGCGGACACCGCAGCTACCCAGGGAGCGTAATCACGATGACCACCTCGGTGCGCGAGCTCGACGTCACAGCGGTTCGGGCCGACTTCCCGATCCTGGCGCGAACCGTGCGCGACGGAAAACCTTTGGTGTACTTGGATTCCGGCGCTACCTCACAGCGTCCGGTCCAGGTTCTCGATGCCGAACGGGACTTCCTGACCACGTGTAACGCGGCAGTACACCGGGGTGCTCATCAGCTCGCAGAAGAGGCGACTGACGCGTACGAGAATGCTCGCGCCACCATCGCTTCCTTCGTGGGTGCGGAATCGGACGAGTTGGTGTTCACCAAGAACGCCACCGAGGCTCTCAATCTGGTGACCTACCTTCTCGGTGACGATCGCTTCGACCGCCACGTCGGTCCTGGCGACGAAATCGTCATCACCGAACTCGAACACCACGCCAACCTCGTTCCCTGGCAGGAACTTGCGCGCCGAACCGGTGCGACGCTCAAGTGGTACGGCGTCACCGACGACGGCCGGATCGATCTCGATTCGCTGGAGCTGACGGACGCGGTGAAGGTCGTTTCGTTCACCCACCAGTCCAACGTGACCGGCGCGATCGCTCCCGTCGAGGAATTGGTGCGACGAGCACGCGCCGTCGGTGCACTCGTCGTGCTCGACGCGTGCCAGTCGGTGCCTCACATGGCGGTCGACTTCCACGAACTGGGAGTGGACTACGCGGCGTTCTCCGGTCACAAGATGCTCGGCCCTTCGGGGGTCGGAGTTCTCTACGGCCGTCGTGAACTGCTGGCAGCGATGCCTCCGTTCATCACCGGCGGATCGATGATCGAGACGGTCACCATGGAGGTCAGCACTTACGCGCCGCCGCCTCAGCGTTTCGAGGCCGGCGTCCCGATGACCTCACAGGTGGTCGGGTTGGGCGCTGCCGTGGATTACCTGAACACCTTCGGGATGGACGCAGTCGCCGCGCACGAGCACGTGTTGGTGGAGGCTGCTCTCGAAAAGTTGTCGGCGATCGAAGGTCTGCGCATCATCGGACCACAGACGTCCGAGAACCGCGGCGGCGCGATTTCCTTTGTCGTGGACGGTATTCACGCCCACGACCTCGGACAGATCCTCGACGACGAGGGCGTCGCGATTCGCGTCGGACACCATTGTGCGTGGCCGCTGCATCGTAAGTTCGGTGTCGCTGCGACGGCCCGTGCGTCGTTTGCGCTCTACAACACCACCGCGGAAATCGATGTTCTCGTTGCCGCGATCAAGCGTGCGCAGGAATTTTTCGGTGTCGCAGGGGAGTTGAACTGAATCATGCGCATGGAGCAGATGTATCAGGAAGTGATCCTCGATCACTACAAACATCCGCACGGCCGCGGACTCCGTGAGCCGTTCGGCGCCGAGGTGCACCACGTCAACCCGACGTGTGGAGACGAGGTGACGTTGCGCGTCCAGATATCCGAGGACGGAACGGTCTCCGACGTCTCGTACGACGGTCAGGGTTGTTCGATCAGCCAGGCGTCGACGTCGGTGCTCAACGACCTCGTCATCGGGATGCAGGTCACCGACGCACTGAAGACGGTGACGGCGTTCAACGAGATGGTGAGCAGTCGGGGCACCGTCGAGGGGGACGAGGACGTTCTCGGCGACGGCATCGCGTTCGTCGGTGTCTCGAAGTACCCGGCACGCGTGAAGTGCGCCTTGCTCGGATGGATGGCATTCAAGGATGCTGTGGTCCAGATTGTCGACGGCAGTGCTGTGACGACGGCGGACAGCAGCAGTGAATTGGTCGACACGACTGAAGGACAGGGATCATGACCGAGACACAACCAGTGCAGGACGCCGAGGTCGGCGCTCCGGTGAATCCGAATCCCGATTCCACTGCGGAATTCGGTGGCGCACAGGGCAGTGGCACTGTCCCGTCGCCTGAGCGACTCGACGAACTCGAAGAAGCGATGCGCGACGTCGTCGATCCCGAACTGGGGATCAACGTCGTCGATCTCGGCTTGGTCTACGGACTCTTCGAAGACGACGGTGTCGTCACGATCGACATGACTTTGACGTCGGCGGCGTGCCCGTTGACCGACGTGATCGAGGACCAGGCGCGCGGCGCACTTGTGCGTAGCGATCTGTGTACCGACATGAAGATCAACTGGGTGTGGTTGCCGCCGTGGGGACCGGACAAGATCACCGAAGACGGACGCGAGCAACTGCGCGCACTCGGCTTCACGGTCTGACAAGTAACCTCGGCACGATCAACTGAATAGATTTCACCGGAGCGTCGGTGCCCGTTCGTCGGGTACCGGCGCTTCGGTTTGTTATATAGGGCCGTTTTAGCCATGATATTCAGGACAATAGTCCCAAATGGTTGTTTGATGAATATTTGCTGGAAGCTGACTGATCGGTAACATCGCAGCTGATTGTCACGATGTGATCTCCGGCGGGCGATTTGCCAGTTTCCACCCGAGCTTTCCAAAGTATTCGTCTCATTTTCGAAGTGCCCCGATCAGTTCGAAGCGTCCAGCGGACGCATATACCTGTTTGCATCATGATCAAGTTGTAAGAGGGAGATTCGTGTGGATGGCAGTCCCGACCGAGGAATCGTTTCCGCAGCTCGTCCGGACGACGAACTCACCTTCCCTCTTTCTGCCGCGCAACTTTCCCTGCTTGTCGCACAACAGCTTCGACCCGAGATTCCCGTCAGCATCGCTCAGTACGTGGACGTGGACGGCCCACTCGACATCGAGCTGCTGACCGCTGCCAGCAAACAGACCGGCCGTGAGATCGGCTCCGGATATCTGCGCCTGGTCGAGGTGGACGGGGTTGCGCGTCAGTGGCTCGATCTCGACATGGACGACTCCCTCGACGTGGTCGATCTTCGCGCCGAATCGGATCCGGAATCTGCAGCGCAGGAATGGATGCGCAGAGAGCACACTGCTGCCATCGATCCGTTCACCGATCGCCTGGTCAGGCTGGCAGTCCTGGTGCTTCGCGACGACCATTACTACTGGTACAGCCGTATTCATCATGTGGCGCTCGACGGTTTCGGCGCGATGTCGATGATGAACCGCACAGCCGAGATC